>FR895455.1 GCA_000434775.1 Eggerthella sp. CAG:368
GATTTAGTGAAGACGACAACAGGAAAATAAGATAAGATTTGAAGAAAAATAGCTTGAGGTTTTCTTTGATAGAATAGCTAGCCGAATCAAGAAATGACCAGTTTCTTGATTCGGCTAAGAGTGTTAAATACGCGAAACAACAAACCAACAAGAGGGTGGTTTGTTGTTTCGTAAATGTAATAAATTATTCCGCTATTCGCAATGACTTAAATGTGTTAAGTTTCATTTCTTTTTTGTAGTCTTCGAATAATGCACGGCAATTATATTGAGGCTCATAGCCGAGCTCTTCTTTTGCGTTGGTTACATCCATTAAGAAGCCACCACCGCTTGGAAGTTCTGGTCGGTAAATAATTTCTGATTGTGAGTTTTCTGGTGCAAACACTTCCGCAATTGTTTTAACTTGTTCTTCAAGCGTAACAGGTATACCTGTACCGATATTGTAAAAACCTTCAGACTTGTCAACTAATACAGCTTTGCAAAGCATTTGAGAGAAATCATACACATGAACCATATCTTTTGAGTAATTTGGGTCGCCCCAAATCTCAAGAGGTTCTGCTTTCGTTGCTTTTTCAATCATTGTATAAACGGGACGTTTGGTTTTCACTCCATTTGGATAGAAGTAATGGAACGGGCTATAACCGTATATCGTTGGTAGTCTAAAAATAAATTTCTTTAAACCATATTCTTGGTGATAATGCTCAATTAACTCAAGAGCTGCATTTTTAGCAATAACATACATGGCGTGATCGCCTGTATAACTAAAGTTTGTGGGTGTGTCTGGTTTTAAGACAATCCCAGGGCCTGCAGAAAGTGAAATATCGAATACTGTTTGAGTATAAAGAATTCTGTCGACTTTGTACTTGCGACAATACTCTAGAACATTAAACGCCCCAATTGTAATAGATTCCAAATATAATCTACCATCATATTCTTTCATATAAGATGGAATTTGTGCTGCAAGAAGCATTACTGCATATACGTTATCTTTAGGTAGTTTTTCGAAATCATTCGGATTGGTGACATCAACGGAAATGTATGGAATCCCCATTTCAGGAAATATTGCTGCTTCTTTACGTCTTCCGATAGCTATAACTTCGTATTCATTTTTATCAAAGAACTCATGAGCATATTTGGTGAGGTATGAGCCAACATTTCCTGTTGCTCCAAAAATCAAAATCTTTTTCATGTTAGCCTTTCGTCGTAGTTGGTTGTTTATGAAAAAAATCATCAATCAATATAAGAATAACATTCATGTCTGATTTATCGTACCTTTGATCAATGGGCAATGGAACGATAAGTTCGGCATAGCGATACGCCCACGAATTAGACTTTGCTTCCTCAATGGTGTTTGGCCAAAGAGTGGGAACGTAAATAGAATGCTTAATTAGAAAGGATTTTAACTCTTTTCCTTGTTCAATCATGAAAGGGTACATATAAGAACCTAACGGAGAAACGGTTAAATCCAGTAGATTAAATTTTCTTAGGCTGCTATCAAGAGTTAACCAATTACGTAATCTTTTTTCTAGAGCAGATTGGTAGTCAATCGGATTTAGTAGATTTGCGGTGAGTTTTGACATTGCACGAAGATCTTCAATCTCAAGTCTTTTTTCGTTCTTACCAGACTCTTTGTAATATTCAGATCCATTCGATTCGAATCTTCCTAAAATGTGAGCAAAATGAGGAGAACTTTTTGCCAATTCAATTTTTGATTCGATTTTGCTTTTATCGTATGTATATAAATAGCCACCATCAGGAACGCCAAAAAATTTTCTACAGGTGTAAATGACGTCAAATCCTTTTTGCGGTTTTAAAAAAAATGCCTGGGAATTATCGAGAATGATTCGATGAGGAAATGTTCCATTAAGTTTTGCGAGAAACTGTTCGCTTAAAAGGCCGTAATAATTGATTACGTAAACAAAATCAGAATCCTTAATTTCAAGGTTTTTGAAGTCTGGGAGAAAATTTTCGCCAATAGAGTAATACTTTATTGCAACATTTTCTTTTTTACATGTTTCATAAATTACAGAACATAAATAATCTGGTAAAAAGATAGTCTGTATCTTTCTGAGTCTAATTAAGTATTTTAGGCAGTCTCTTCCACTATTTAGAGCTATTGCATTTTTGTGGTAGGGTTCGCCTGGATATCTTTCGAGTTCGATGTATCCACCAATCTCTTTTTTTTTAATTAAACTGGTGTTCATTTTTTGCACTTCTTTATCGTTTTACAGATTTCAATGATTGCGTTGTCAGATAAATCGGCATACATCGGTAGAGTAAGTACCCTGTTGGATACATATACCGCATTCGGGGTCTTTGACGAATCGAATTTATCTCGATAGCACTCAAAGTTGCTAATTAATGGATAAAAGTATTTTCTAGAAAAAATCCCATTTTCTTTTAGTTTTTCGAAAACCTTATCCCTTGTTGCTCCAAATTCATCTTCAAAAAGAACGGGATAGTATGCATAATTAGAC
>FR895456.1 GCA_000434775.1 Eggerthella sp. CAG:368
GACAATTCATATTCTTTCTGATTCCGTTGGGGCAACGGGGCAGGGGGTTGCACGTGCTGCTGCGGCATCGTTTGGTGTTTTGAGTCCTTCGATTGAGGTGCTCGGAAATATTTCTTCTCCAACTGGCATGCTGGCAGATTTAGAGGAGCATTATTCGTTTCATTGCGAACAGGGAGTTCATACACCCTTTATTGTGTTTTATACCCTTATTGCCGATGAGCTTGTTGATGCCGTGAAACAGTTTGTTGAAACGCACGACAACGTTATCGCTGTTGATGTTATCTCAAACGCTATCGAGGCGCTTGCTCAGGCAACGAACACTAAACCTTCTGCTCGTCCGGGGTATTTACATTCGGTAAACGAGGATTACTACAAGCGCATCGATGCCATGGAATTCACTATCAGCCACGATGATGGGCGCAATCCACAAGATCTCACCGAGGCCGATATTGTTTTGTTGGGGGTATCGCGTTCTTCGAAAACCCCCTTGTCAATCTATCTTTCTCAGCTTGGTTATAAGGTCGCAAATGTGCCGCTCGACTTCCAGAGTATGCCGCCTAAAGAAATCTACGACGTGGATCCTACGCGTCTTTTTGGACTTATTATTTCTGCAGAGCTCTTGGCGAATATTCGAAAAAAACGCTTGGGAAATGCAATTGGTGTGGCTGCTTCGTATGCGGATTTAGAGTGTGTGTACGAAGACCTTGAGAAAGCGCGAGCTCTTATGCGTAAATTGGGCTGTATTACGGTACGTACCGATAATCGAGCAATTGAAGAAACAGCGCAGGAGATTTTGCGCTATTATGAGAATACTCATCCGCAGGTTAATACCTCGCGGAATAATGGGGAATAACAATCGTCTAAGGAGAACATGGTGACTGACCAAGTTAAACGTGTCTATGCCTTCGGCAAAGACGCCAACGGCAACAATGTTACTGAGGGTAACACCAACATGAAAGCTACCCTCGGCGGCAAGGGCGCTAACCTTGCAGAGATGGCTAACATCGGCCTCCCCGTACCTCCGGGATTTACAATTTCTTGTCAGACCTGCATGGAATATGCAAATGCTGACAACACGTGGCCTGAAGGGGTACTCGATACTATCCAAGAGTATCGTGAAGATCTTGAAGCTCGTATCGGTAAGAAAATTGGTGATGCTGAAGATCCTCTGTTGGTATCGGTTCGTTCTGGCGCTCCAATGAGTATGCCTGGCATGATGGATACCGTTTTGAATCTCGGTTTGAACGACGAGTCAATTCATGGCTTGATTAAGCAGACTGAAAACCCTCGTTTTGCTTGGGATTCTTATCGTCGTTTTATTCAAATGTTCTCTAACGTTGTAATGAATCTTGATGGTGATTTGTTCGAGAATGCAATTACCACCATGAAACGCGATCGCAATGTTGAAAGCGACACCGATCTTTCCGCTGCAGACCTTGAGGAGCTCGTAGCTCAGTTCAAGCAGATTTTCTCCGAAAACGTAAGCGCAGAAGCATATCCTTCTTTGGTTGTTGACGGAGCCGTTTGCTTCCCTCAAGATCCTGATGTTCAGCTTCAGCTTGCTATTGAGGCTGTTTTTGGTAGTTGGAACAACCCTCGCGCAATCCTTTATCGTAAGCAGAACAAGATTTCTGACGATCTTGGTACCGCAGTAAATGTTCAGTCCATGATCTTCGGTAATAAAGGTGAAACATCTGCTACGGGCGTTGCCTTTACTCGTAACCCCGCAAATGGCGAGAAGGAATTCTACGGCGACTATCTTGTTAACGCTCAGGGCGAAGATGTTGTTGCTGGTATTCGTAACACTTCTCCAATCGCTGACCTCAAAACTGTTGAAGGTCTTGAAGAGGCTGGCCGTGAGCTCGAAGAGGTATTCACTATCTTAGAGAACCACTTCCGTGATATGTGTGACATTGAATTTACGATTGAGCAGGGCAAGCTTTGGATGCTTCAAACTCGCGTTGGCAAGCGTACCGCTGCTGCTGCTTTGCATATTGCTATCGAAATGGAAAAAGAGGGCCTTATCACTAAGGAAGAGGCTGTTCAGCGTGTTGATCCTGATCAGCTCGACCAGCTCTTGCACCCACAGTTTGATGCCGACGCTGACTACGATGTAGTAGCTACGGGCTTGAATGCTTCTCCTGGTGCTGCTGTTGGTGAAGCAGTATTTTCTGCTGAAGCTGCGGTTGCTGCTGCTGAAGAAGGTCGCAAGACTGTTTTGGTTCGTTGGGAAACTACGCCGGATGACCTCGCTGGCATGATTGCTGCAGAAGGCATTTTGACCTCACATGGTGGTAAGACTTCCCACGCTGCTGTTATTGCTCGTGGCATGGGTGCTCCTTGCGTATGTGGTGTTGATGCTTTGAAGATTGATGCAGAAGCAAAGCAGGCCGCAATCGCTGGTACCGATATTGTTATCAAAGAGGGCGATATGATTTCGCTCGATGGTACGACGGGTATTGTTGTTCTTGGTGCTGTTGAGCTCGTTCAGCCTGAACTCGCGGGCGATCTTGATACTATCCTTGAGTGGGCAGACGAGTTCCGCACCATGGGTATTCGTGCTAATGCCGACAATCCTGAAGATGCTGAACTCGCTCGTAAGTTTGGTGCACAGGGTATTGGTCTTTGCCGTACTGAGCATATGTTCTTGGGTGAGCGTAAGCAAATCATCCAAACCTTCATTCTTAGTGAAGACGAAGCAGTTCGCGAAAAGGCTGTTGCTGATTTATTCGCTGCTCAGACGGGTGACTTCCTTGGCATGTTTAAGGCAATGGACGGTCTGCCTGTGATCGTTCGTTTGCTTGATCCTCCTCTGCATGAGTTCCTTGAAAGCCCTCGCGCTCTTGATGTTGAGATTGCACGCCTTGAGGCAACTGGCGGAGATCCAGCTGTCATCGAGCAAAAGCGTCGTCTTATGGAGCAGATTGATGGCATGAGCGAAGCAAACCCAATGCTCGGTCTTCGTGGCTGTCGTTTGGCTATTAAGTTCCCAATTCTTCCTCAGATGCAGGTTCGCGCTATTGCTACCGCTGCTGCCGAACTCAAGAAGCAGGGTCTTGATCCTAAGCCAGAAATTATGATTCCTTTGGTTTCTGTTGTTCCTGAGCTTGAGAAGCTTCGCAAGCTCGCTGAGGCTACTATTGCTGAGGTTGAGGCTGAGCAGGGTGTAGAGCTTGACATTCCAGTTGGTACTATGATCGAGCTTCCTCGTGCTGCCGTTACTGCTGACGAAATTGCAACTCAGGCAGACTTCTTCAGCTTCGGTACTAACGACCTTACACAGACCACCTTTGGTTTCTCTCGTGACGATGTTGAAGCAGAATTTGTTCCTCAGTATCTTGCTGAGCGCATTTTGCCTTACAATCCCTTCGCTACGGTTGATCCTGGTGTTGCTAAGTTGGTTGAAATGGGCGTTAAGCTTGGCCATCAGGGCAACCCAGATATTCAGTGTGGTGTTTGTGGCGAGCATGGCGGCGACCCAGATTCAATCAAGACCTTCTACAAGATTGGTCTCGATTATGTGAGCTGCTCTCCTTATCGTGTTCCTTTGGCACGTTTGGCTGCTGCACAGGCTGCATTGGCTGACAAATAAGCTGCGAATGAGCTTATTTGTTTGAGTTGCGGCTTTGCTACAACTTGGCTCATGAATGAGTAGTGGCATTGCTGTAGTCTGCTTTATGTTTAGGCTGTGGTCTTGCTGTAGTTCAGCTCAGTGCTTAGGTAGTAGCTTTGTTTGTAGTTCAACCCAAACCATGAATTTCTTTATGTTGTTCATATAAGGCTTGAGTAACGGTACGCTATTTAGTTTCGGGAGTCCCTTTTGGGGCTCCCGTTTTTTTATATGGGTAGGACATTATTAAGGATCAAGATCGAGCCCGGCACCAATGATGTGGAGTCAGGCCCTGGTTATAGGACAAAAAGTGTGTCTGGAAGATAGCGTATCCGCAGATGATGCTGCGAAAATCACGGTAAAAAAATCCTTGAACGGGAGGTCTGCCGTGAACAGCAAGAAATGCTCGTCCTGCGGGGAGCTGATGAAGCGTAACGGAAGGACGAAGGCGGGCGCACCTTCAGGCGAAGAACGGCACGGTTCTGGGAGATCTGGCCCATGCCCGACGTTGTCGACGAAGTGCACCGCGTCGTCTTCGTCGACGGCATATGGACAGCCTGCGACTGCGTGGTGCTG
>FR895457.1 GCA_000434775.1 Eggerthella sp. CAG:368
TGAAAGGCCCGTATTTGCCGTTTTAAGGCGTTTTCAGCCCATTGGCTCACAGATTGCCTGAGGGCTTTTGTGGCTAAGCAGCCCTCAGTGTCCTAAACGGACGTAGAGGCTGAAATAGAGATTAAGCCGCCCTCTGGGCGGCAGTACAAATAGATACAGCAGAATGGGACGTAATCCTAACGCTTCAAGGTGCGCCTCGGACTTGCTGCGCACTTGCCTACTTAGAGCAATCCTAAAACGGCTATTTGCCAGGGGTTTCTTTAACTAGTACAAACTATGCACACTATTTTTTAAGTCATCATTGTTAGATAATGAGTATCCAAGGCAATGAGATCGAAAAAGGCCGTATATAGCCAAGATGTAGGATTGACGGCCATACTCGATGCGTTCGAGGCCGACACTACCAAGAAACACGACAGCAAGATCGCCGACGCGTTCGGCGCCACGGCGTCCGAAGATCAGGCCACGTCGTTGGTATTCATGACGCGAAGTGGTAAGGAGCGCCCGACGGTGTTGGCGAAGCCCCACAGGATTAAACCTTTCCGCATTCTTCTGTCTGGCGGCCAACGAGTACATCACGAACCACAAGGGGTGAAACGGAGAAGGGAGTCATAATGAGCGAAAATGAAATTGCAGTCGCTGGTGAAACAGGTCTTATGACGCAAAGCGAGCTTTATGAACCGCTGATGTATTACGGCGTTACGCCGCGTATTGTGATCGATTACGTTTCGGATATTCACCTGCTGCATCATGTTCGCTTTTTTGACCACGATCTCCGTAGAACCGTAAGGACCATAGCGAAATCGCTCTACGATTCGCATCTCAGTTCTTATAACAAAATGACGTTTCATGAACGAAAGAAAATGTCATGGGACGTACCTATTTTCTTGGGCGATGTATCAACGGATAAAAACGTAACAGTCGACTTCTTCAGACAATACAGAATGAATGCCATACATGCCCAATACAAACGCTTTAAGCATTTACACATGAGCGA
The DNA here is from genome assembly GCA_000434775.1 of Eggerthella sp. CAG:368. Lineage (GTDB taxonomy): Bacteria > Actinomycetota > Coriobacteriia > Coriobacteriales > Eggerthellaceae > Anaerotardibacter. Next base: position 998 of record FR895457.1, read on the forward strand.
AGGCAAGAGCGAAGACGCCAAACGTCGTAGGGATTTTCTTGCTGGATATATCAAGATAAAAAACATTGCATTCGAGCAGATGAGGCACAAGATCAACAAGCACATAAGCTATAACAGGGTCATTACACCGAAGGGTGATCTTGATAAAATCAAGGCTTACCTGGATGGCCCCCATTACAAGAAACGCAATCTACCGCCGTCTGTGAAAAAGGACATAGTGGCGGCCGCGACTTTAAAGGACGAGATTACAAGGCTTGAAGGCTATAAGTATGAGCAGGACTTCATCATCGCAGACGAAGCGATTCGCAGTGAAACAAAGCTAAGCGATTTTCGGTATCACTTTGATGGCCCGCTCGGGTTAGTAATTCTCGGCAACCATGAATATGTCGATTTCCCTGATGTTGACGAGGCGGTCAAATTCTACAAAGCCGCACTCGAACCGATGGGGTACGTCGTTCTACAGAACGAGTACATAGAGAACGACAATGTCGTCATCTATGGCGGTTCGGGATTTGCTAAGTACAGCGAGAGCTATAACGCCAACAATCTCATATGTTGCGCAGCAATGGAGGGCAACCGTGCGTATGAGATCGAGCAGACCACGTTGTTTGAAAAGGGTTATGAAGCAGCGAAGGAGTATGCGATCAAAACCGAGAAATGCTTCGTTTGCGCGGCTCATTACCCGGTGGAGAGCTGTCTCGGAAAGTTTGATCCAGAAACCGTTTATTTCACGGGACATACACATAAGAACGAACGAATCAGAACGGAAAAAAAGGTCTTGTATGCCGATAACCAAATCGGCTACCACAACAATGGCCGGTTTGACGGGATGATTCGTTTCAAAACGGCGAAGATGGATTCAACTACGAATCCATATGCCTTTTTCGAAGATGGCTACTACCAAACAACGCCTGAAGATTATCTTCGATTCTACGAGTACATCGGAGAATATATCGGAGAAGGGAAGCTGATCCGAAAGCGTTGCGAGACGGGTGAGCTATATGTCATCAAGTCTCTGGGTTATTACGGGTTCTTTGTCGTGAATAAATCAGGCATTTCGATTGTTAATGGCGGTAAGACGAAGAGAATTTCGTTGAACAAGAATATCGACTGGATTTACAGCAATTTCAACATTGTCGTGAATAAGTATCTAGCCGTGCTTGAGCCGTTATTTATGGTACAGATGCAGATCTCGCAGGAACTGAAGCGGCTTGGATTCCAAGGTTCCATTCACGGCCTAATAGTGGATATTGATTATTACAACCATGTCATGGTGAATCCGATTGATGGCTCAGTCACGTTCTATTACTCACCGTGGTTTGGCGAGGTACAGCAATTCGAGTCTTTTCGGAAGCAACTTGAGTTTATGAATGATAAGGGATTACTTGAAGGACAGAACGTCGATGTGAAATCGCTCAAAACTGAAGACGTCGTGTCCGAATGTGATGCGCTTGCGTTACGTAGCTCGAATGCGCTGACTTCGATTGAGAATAACGGCATATCGAATGAGATGATGTTGGTGAGCCGTACGGAGGGCGCTTATGGTGTATCACGTGCCATCAATCCACTGCAGCGACTATTTACGAGGCACGTGTTGCGCGATTTCGACCTTAGGCTGGTTGAAATCGCGGATGAAAACACCACAACGCGCAGGGCGCAATCGATGCTTGGCCGCGTATGCTGTAATTGTTACCACGAAGCGCTCCTTGTCATCAAAGATGATTTGGGGGAGTTTATTGAGTTACTGGACGAACACGGAGATAAATCAGTAGTGAGTGTGGTGAAGCTGAGGTCTTCGATGCGGGGTCCTT
>FR895458.1 GCA_000434775.1 Eggerthella sp. CAG:368
TGTTCGGCATGGTGGACGGCCAACGGGCCGAGGCGTTGCAGCGCTCGGAGCGCCTGGCGTCGCATCATGAGGATCTGGGCAACGTCAAGCCGTCGGCGCAAAACCCGGCGACCAAGGTAGGCGAGATATTCGATGTGATAGGGCCGTATCTGACGGAATAATTGGAGTGAGTATGGAGTCTTGTCCAGTGGATGAAATCATCCATCTTTCTGCCCGGTTGGATGAAATAACTTATGGGGCTGCGTGGACCCATAAAATACACGAGAAGCAAGCCGACATATACGAGTTGATTGGCAAAGCCCTTTCTCTCATATCCATTGTCACTGTCGCTGCGAGTGGGTCTGGCGCAATTGCCTCGATCGTCGTTGATGACTATGCGCTTAAATGCGTAGTTGCTGCTCTGTCCGCTGTTTCGTTGTTCTGTGCATTATGGGCTAAGAGCTTTCGCTTCGATGAGCGTGCATCGAGCCAGAGGAGTGCAGCGAAGAGGTTTCTCGAGATAAGGGAGCTCGCCAAGGAGCTTTCTTTGCGCATCGTGATGAAAAGGCTTGATGTAGATAGCGCTTTAGAGGAAATCGATGCCCTCGTCGAACGATATTTGTCGGTGTGTGTCGAGGCTCTTTCGACAACCGGGCTTGCTGTGCGAATAGCTGGAAGGGATCTTTCGAGCGAGAGGGAGGCATCATGAACGAATCGGCCACCTTCAAGTCTTTTTTTTGAAGAGATAAAACTCGACTCATTAGACGAATATCAGGGGTCCATTGACGCTATTGCCAAG
>FR895459.1 GCA_000434775.1 Eggerthella sp. CAG:368
TGTATCGTCGGTATTTTTACTACTTCTGCTATCACCTTTAGTTGTCCTGGTCTTTGCTACAAGCCAGTAGCAAACTATCTTGGACTTCAGGTTTCCGATGTTTCTTTCTATATGTCCGTTGTTTACTTCGCTGAGGTTGTCTTCTCACCAATCGTTGGTGCTTTGCTTGAGAAGTTCGACGTACGTATCATCAGTGGTATCGCTGTTCTCTGTGCATCTGGCGGATTCTTCGCAATGTCTCAGTTCACCGCTATTTGGCAGTGGTACATCGCTGGCGTATTCTTGGGCTTTGCTCAAATCACCCTTCTTTGGTTGGTTACAGCTGGCGTACTCGGTCGCTGGTTCAAGAAAAAGCTCGGTTTCTTCCTTGGTTTGTCCTACGCTATGACCGGTGTTGGTGGCGCTACCTTCAACATTGTTGGTCAGTTCGTTTTGGGTCCAAACCTGCTCGTTGAAGAAACCTGGAGAAATCTCTACATGGTATTCGGCGCAGCTTGCCTCGTTCCTTTGCCGTTCTATATTTTCGCTCTCCGCAACCATCCACAAGATGTTGGACTGAAAGCATATGGCGAACAGTTAACTGAAGGCGAAGAGATCGACGAAGAGCATCTTCAGCTCAAGGGCATGGAGCCAAAGCAGGCTTACACCAAGTGGTACTTCTACGTACTCATCATCGCAGGCTGCTTGATGAACATCTTAGGTATTTATCCTCAGCACTACACCACCTACTATCAGACCGTTGTAGCTGTTGACGCATCTGGTGTTGCAATTCCTGATCTCATGATCATGTCTGGTACCTTGGAAGCATTCTCAATGGTTGGTATGGCTATTGGTAAGGTTGTAACTGGTGCTGTTGAATCCAAGTCTCTCCAGGCTGCACTTATCTTAGGCGTAGTCACTGGTGCTGGCGGTGTCCTCTGCATCTGGCTTGGTGGCTTCAATAAGATTTTGCCCGTTCTTTTCGGTGGCGGCTTTATCTATGGCTGTGTATATGCTTGGGTTACTGTTATGTTGCCGTACCTCACTCGTTCGGTCTTCGGCGACTTAC
>FR895460.1:0-495 GCA_000434775.1 Eggerthella sp. CAG:368
CGGAGAACAATGTAGCCTATGCGCTGGTTCTGTTCGAAACCGCATGCTATACACTCAATTGGCTGCTGGGCGAAAGCTCCATTTGCGGTTGGATCACCGCCGCGATGGCAATCATCGTCCTTTACTTGGAGACGCTGCCTGAGGGCGTGGCCCGACTGCAAGCGTTAACAACCATTCAACTAGAACTAGGGTTGCTGTTCATCATACTGGGCGCAACAGGCTTATCGAAAAAACTTAATACGCTAATGCCTACAGCCCTTAAAGGCGGTATCGTTCTTGACGCGGGCATCAACTCCGTTGCAGCCCGTTTGAAGGAAGGCGGAGCCGTCGACACCGCAACCATCGGCTGCCTTGTTGGACTTACCGTAGCCAGCGAATCCGCGAACACATGGCAACTAATAAGCTCTTGAGCCTTCTTGGCAATTATAGCTTCCTGTAGGCAGTCCTTATCCTCTTCGTGGTTGGTGGCCTTACCGGCGACTTCATCACCGTCCA
>FR895460.1:510-999 GCA_000434775.1 Eggerthella sp. CAG:368
AGGGGCTTGGCTTCGCCGCCGTTCGCGAAGATGAGCACATCGAATTCGACGCTAACCGCACTAACGTCATCTGCGGCATACGTAACGTTATTCTTTCGCTGTGCGCTCCCTACCCTGCACTCGCTGGCCCGCTGAGCCCTCCGTACTGCATCGCAACGTATGCTCGTTATCACCAAGGCGAACGCGAGGCAATGGACTCAATCTACGATGGCTCCGCCACCAACCTGATCTTCACAGTTCTTGGCCTGTTCATCTACCCGCTGTATGAAGCTTCGCTTGCAGCATCAGGTGCACTTCTCGTAGTTATCATGGTTATCCAGGGCTTCGTATGCGCCCAAATCGCCTGCAACATGCTGCGAGACGATATGGACAAGAGTCTTGCCGGCATGGGTGCTGGCCTGGTTGTTGCCCGTGGCGCCGCAGTTGCTTTGCCTGCTTCAATCATCCTGTACCTGCTCTTGTGCAACAACAAGAAAGTCAAAGAAGACT
>FR895461.1 GCA_000434775.1 Eggerthella sp. CAG:368
AATAATTAGCATCGCGTGTGTGGTAGCTATTATTGCTGCGATCGCGGTGTTTGGTGGCGGGTATTTATATAAGGAATATCAAAAGCAACTCTCAAATGTTGAACTTTTAAAAACAGCGTTTGGCTATTTGGAGGAAAGTGATAAAACGCTGGTCGAAATCGATACTTTCTTCCAGCAGAAATTTGATGATTCAACTGTTTCAAGGGCTGAAGAGTTGCTTAAACAAATTCCCGATGCTCAGAAGAAACTCGATTCTGCCCGCGAGCAGGTAAATATCGCGAACGAAGGGTTAAACACATCAACAAAAGATAAAGAAGCTGCGGAGTACGCACTTAACAGTATTTCAGCCCGCGAAACCATGCTCTCTGTTTCTAAAGAGCGCTTAGAGGAAGACATTGCAGCTAAAAAAGCGATGGATGCCATGAATCAGGTACAGGAATACATCACAGAAGCAAATTCTCTTCTTGTCCAGGCGGCAAAAGTGATTGCTAACACCACGGCGGAAAATGTTAACACCTCAACACAGTACACAACATCGGCCCGTGAATTTCTTAGTAAGGCTCAAGCTCAGCTAAATGAAGTTACCAAGGTATATCCGAAAGCTGATTTAAGTGCGCTGAATGAGTATGTGAATAAACGCATTGAAGCGGCCGATGCGGCTCTAGCTTCAAATGCGGCAATTTTGCTTCAAGATAAACAAACAGCGGAAGACAACAACAATCGGTATAACGAAGCCGACGCTGCCTCAGTTGCGATGGCGGAAAACCTTCCGCGGTCATTTGATCAACCAATTATCGATATATATCAGTCGTCAATTTCCTCCTTAGCGGAAAAATATGATTCTGCGCGTTCGGACGTTGGAAGAAACGATTCATTTTTAAGGGAGTATCTCGGAATAAAAACAAACTCTTAATCCTTTTTCTTCAAAAGCGGTTTTGTTCGAATTATTGGGTTGGGTTAGAAATTGGGCGTCCGTATTTAGAAAAGAGGCTCTTTTGGCAAGAGCGTTTTTAGGGTTGAAGAACAGAAGTTCTTTTACTCTGTGAGGATAATCCACAAGAGGAAACTAGCCTGCACGAGTCACTGTATGACCTGTAGGTAAATTACCAATTAATTAAGCTCGTTGGTGATTGGCGTGCAGAAACCGTGAAGAATTGTGAAAAACGGGGTATCTTGTGCCTTTGGAGAGGCTGGGTATTTGGGGGCAGTACGTAAATGACGTATACTCTAGTCTAACCATACATGTGTCTTACATAGAAAATGAAAGGGCGATTAATGGCTAGAATCGTTGAAGATGTCGCTCAGCTTTCTGAAAACATAGGCCCTCGTCCAGCAGGGACCGAAGAAGAACAGCAAGCCGCGCTTTATATTGCTGATGAATTGCAAAAAGGTGCTGGCTTTTCTACTGTTATCGAAGATTTTAATTGCTTATCGAGTGCGACAATTGTTCGTACTATTTGTTTTGCTGTCGGTTTTGTTGCTGCTCTCTTGCCACTTTTCTTGCCAGTAATTGCTGTGCCTGCTTTCATTTTGGGTATTGCCGCAGCGGTTATTTATGTGCTTGAAATTACGGGTAAGGAAATTATTTCTCGCTTTTTTCATACCGGTGTCAGCCAAAATGTTGTCGCAAAATACGTGCCAGCAGGAACGCAAGAATCTCCTCGTTCACGCAAAATTATTCTTGTTGCAAATTATGACAGCGATAAAGAAGATAAAAAATTCCAAACTCCGCTTGCTAAATATATGGGAAAGATTCGTCTTGCGGTACTGATTGGTCTAGCAGCTGCTCCTGTTGTTCTTCTTATTAAAACGGTGTTCTTCTTAAACGCTGTTGGTGGAATCGTTATTTTCTTCAATATTCTTACCGTTATTTGTCTTATTTTGATGGCGCTTCCGCTTGTTGATGTAATTGTGCGTCAAATTTCTTCCTATAATCAGGGCGCAAATAATAATGCTGCTGGGATCGGTGTTTTACTTGAAACAGCGCGAACAATTGGTAACGGTTTAACCGACGAAAGCGAGCTTGATGCGCTTGCAAGTGAAGAGGGAACGGTTATCCATGGTGAAGAGGCTGCTCGTTCGGCTGGCGTAATGCCTGAAGGCGTTGAGGTTGAATACGAGACTTCTCAGCGCAATCTCTCCCCAGAAGAATCGCTTGCGGCAGCAAAAGCCGCTATCGCTGCACTCACCGGTAAGCCTGTTGCCGATAAAGTTCCCGTTACTGATATTTCTTCACGTTTAGTTAAAGTTGGTGAACCAGCGGATGCAGCGTCGGCAAGTGTTCATTTTGAGGTAGATGAAAACGTTGGTAAACAACCTATAAGATCTGCAAAGTCACCTCGCCCCACTTCACGTACTTTTGTTTACAAAGATGAACCCGAAACATCTTCTGAGAAGACTTCTGATTCCAAAGAAGAAGTTGTTGAACAGAAAGCGCAGTCTCCAGCAGAAAAAGCTGCTGCAGAGGCGGCTGCGGCTGCCTCAGCTGAG
>FR895462.1 GCA_000434775.1 Eggerthella sp. CAG:368
TTCACCGAAAAATGGTCATTTTTAAAATATTGACCTGTGGTTTTTCTGGACAAAATAGCTACAACGTGATCTTTACTTTCCCGTAAAATCACAATACCCCTGATAGAAGGGCATATATTGTTTCCTTTTCACTTGTAACCTCTTGTTACAAGTTTACGAACTTGTTCTAAAATTTGTTCATTTTTTTTGACATTTTGAAGCAATTTATCAATTTCTTTAAAAATTATTCTGCTTTTATAGCCTTTAATTCATTTCTATCAGAAATGAATTAAAGATTTTCATATTTCTTTTTTTTAGGTACTTATAACTAACATCATTCGGCAACGCCAGCCTTTTATTTCTAGCTCACTCCGTTGACATGATTCCCTGTTCCTGCAACTCCCATGTATCCAAACAAAAAAGCTGGACTGGGAATATCCCAATCCAGCTTTTGAGTTCGAAGCCTCTGTAAGGGTTCTAGCTGTTCTATGTTTACTTACCTATGTGTATTAGGATCTTATAGATAAGCTTTGGATTTTTATGAGCGGAAAATCCTTTTTAACTATGCAGCCTGAGCGGACTGAACCTTGTCACCGCGATAATCTTTAACGCCGAACTTAACAACAACGCTACCAACTACGAAGCACATTATTGCAACACCGATACCAACGATGAAGAAGGTGTTCCAACCTGGACCCTGGTAAATAAGTGCCAAGCCAGATGCAGCGAATGCACCAACCAGATTTACCGGCATAAGAACTACTGAGTAGATCTTGTCATAATCCTTCTCACCAAACAACAAGCGAGTGATGTAAGGAAGAGCAGTAGTAACCAAGGGGTACAACATACCGAAGATAAATCCACCGAAGAAGAGAACGGGGAGAACCTTATTAAATCCGCCGTACCAAATTCCGAGAAGTCCAATAACACCAGCAACTGAGCCGAAGATCAATGCGGCCTGGATAGACTTAGACTCAATAGCACCAATGCTTACCTTGCCTACAGCCATACCAATCATGCAGCATCCCTCAAGAGTACCAGACATAATCATGAGGTCTGGAATTGCAACACCAGAAGCGTCTACAGCGCACACGGTCTGGTAGAACGTGGTAAAGTGCTGAGGATAAATACCACCGATGTTAAACAAGCAGCCAGCAATAATGAGTACGTAGAAGTACCATTTCTTGTAAGCCTGCTTTGCAGGAATACCAGGAAGCTCAAGATTCTCAGAAGAGATAACTTCGCCTGCTTGAATTTCTGCGCCATAAGCCTTCAATCCAACATCTTCTGGGTGAGAACGAATGCAGAACAAGGTGAATGGAATAGAGAGAATTGCAGCAGCAATACCATAAAAGAGATAAAGGTCGCGCCAGGTTGGCTCAGTCAACAGATTTGGACCAAGGATAAATTGGCCAATGAAGTTAAAGCAAGCGCCACCAAGACCGGTCATAGCATAGGAAATACCTAATACCAAACCAAGTTTAGCCTTGTACCAACGATTCAAAAGACCAGCAACCATCAGCCACAGAAGGGTGATCTCGCCAATACCCATGAAGAAGCCAGAAATGTACCACTGCCAAATCTGAGTGTACGTTGACATCAATGCAATGCCACCAGAAACAAAAACTGCGGCAACGGTGCAAATAATACGAGCATCGTACTTCTCGAGCATTGCACCAATGATTGGAGAGAAAATAACCTCTGCAAAATAAACGATTGACATATAGAACGAAACATCAGAAACCTGAAGTCCCAAATAATTTGCTACAGGACGGTAGCAAAGGCCAGGGCAACTAAAGGTAATAGCTGCAGGGCCGAACGTACAAGTGATGCACGTAAGAAGAACCAAGAAATGACGCACGGTCATTTTCTGGGTGTTCGCAGAACCAGCCATGATCCTACCTTTCCGGAGCGTAACAGCTGAAGCTATTCAATGCTCCACACTTTTTCCTTTACTTTCAATACAACAAGTAGTGCCTTCGCTTTGCGATACGCTTCCCACTTCACGCGATGCCGAAAAGCGATGAAATAGCAAAGTATTCATCGCATTGCATGTCATGTTCAGGGTTTTCGTAAAGCGACTCCACTGAGGTGAACCCTCGCTAATAATTTTGAAGTTCACATTTCCTTCATAACATGGTCAGATATTTTGACCTGCCCACTTGACTGGAATACAAATTTATGCGTCTCAAGTATGAATGTCTATTTTTATAAATGATTCGGATATATTTCTATAGGTTTCGCCTATACTTTACCAACAATATTAGTAAATTGACCAGTAAATGGAAATTTATGAACGTGTTTTGAACCCGTTCACATATAATTTTGCACCTGTTTATTTACGTTACAATAGCGTGGAAATTTTTAAAAAAGAGCTCTTGAGCCGAGTTACCGAAATTTTCAGCCAATAACAAAAATGAATTGTTTTTTTAGTTCCAAGCTTGTTCTGTTGCCAACTTAATCATGTTTTCTACGGCACGCGTTTTGTAGGAACTCTTTCGATAAACCAGATATACAGGATGAAAACCTTCACGAACCTCTTCGATTTTTATGGTTTTCAATTGAGGGAACGGTGATAATCCAAGCGTATTGAGTGAAAGTCCTACCAAGCTCGTATCAGCAACAACAACACTTCCGAGAGTTATTTCGTCATCGCACCACTGGTCAATAGTGATGTCAACTTCACCAATAAGCTCTTTAACTTCTTGTCCAACGGGCGTGTCGGGGCGATAGGTTACCACCCTACTTCCCGTTAAATCTTTAATAGACAGTTTTCTTTTGGAGGCAAGTTTGTGATCTTCGTGCACCACCGCAACAAGATCTTGCGAAAGAATGGGAACGAATTGGAGATTTGGTTTATTTTCGACATAGGCACAGATAACGATGTCATACATGCCCTTCTCTAGGTTTTCGACTAGACCGCGCGACAAACCTTGATACAGCTTTACCTCAATTTGGTTTCCGTAGCGCTGTCGATATTCGTTAAGGAGCGCTGGTAAATAATCGGACTGAACAGTAAATATTGTTCCAATATCAATGGTTCCTGACAGGTTATTAGCCTGTTCTTGGGCAATTTGAACGCCCTTATCGATAACATCAAGACCTTCGCATACGTACGTATTAAATTCTTTCCCATATTTCGTCAAACGAACATTGCGTCCCTGCTGCTCAAACAGCGGAATGCCTAATTCATTTTCGAGCTGCTTGATAGAATTAGAAAGGGCAGGCTGAGTGATATAAAGCTCTTCTGCAGCCTTAGTAAAATGCTGAACCTGAGCTAGTTTACGAAAATAGCGCAATTGAGAAAGATTCATGGTTATTCCTATCGCTTGCCCATTGACTTGATTGTACCGTGAACTTTTTAGAGAAAAAACGATGCCCCGCACTCAAACGGGTAACGGGGCACGATTACATCCATACGGTTGTTATTTTCCTTGTTAGCATCTCGTCTTAAGTTTACAGATTCCTGCAACAACCGAAACAAGACGCTGATCAGAGGTTTTAGTCGAGGTACTCCAAGCGACCGCCATGCTTCTCGCATTCGCGAGCGATGGTAATGCGCTGAACCGTTGGTGCACCTTCCTCAAGCCACATTGCGCGGCAGTCACGATAAAGACGCTCGGTAGGGCCATAAGGAGAATCCTCAAAGTAGCCGTCGCCACCGAAAATCTCGAGCATTTCGTCAGATACGAGACGAACGGTGTCGATAGAGAAGAGCTTACAAATTGCAGCCTTTTCGTCGATGTACTCGTTGAAAGGATTGTTGTCAAAGTCACGAGCGAAGTCGTAAATCAACGTACGAAGAGCGTGAATCATCATCTGCATGTTAGCAATCTTCATCTTGATTGCCTGACGCTGAATGATTGGCTTACCGAAGGTTACACGGTCTGCTGCGCGCTTAAGAGAGATCTCGAGCATGCGCTGAGCCATACCCAGGTTGGAGCAAGCGATATGAACACGAGAAACGCTTAATGAGTGAATTGCCACTTCCATACCCTGGCCCTCTTCGCCTAGGAGATAGATCGGGTCGAGTTTTACATTGGTGAACTTAAGACCTGCATGGCCAGCACCGCGACAACCCATCATATGAGGCATTGGAATAAGCTCAAAGCCAGGAGCATCGTTTGGAACAAAGAATGCAGAAAGGCGAGAGTCCTTGTGGCTTTCTTGATCGGTTACTGCAATAACATAAGTAAAGTCAGAGCAGTCGGTATGGGAAATGAGCCATTTTTCACCATTCAAGATATAAGAACCATCAGGCTGTTTCTCTGCAGTGCAGTGAAGGTCTGCGCCGGTACCGCCCGTTTTTTCAGTAATAGCAAAGTTGCAATAAATCGACTTGTCTTGGAACTTGTCCATGTACTTTGCTTTGAGTTCTGGCTTGCCATAATCGTCAAGAATACGCCAATTCATGTCAGCTGCATGATGAAGATGCATGCGCATTCCGCCAGGTCCACGAGAGAACTCTTCCTGAACCTTCAAAATTTCGAGCTCGTTCAAGTTCCATCCACCGTATTCTGCTGGAAGATAGAAACGATACAGGTCATTTTCTTTTGCTAACTCATAGAATTTTTCTGGGAACGTATTAGTTACTTCAATTTCCTTCTGAAGCTCTTCAAAAGGACCTTCTGCGAGCTCGCGGATCTGTTTGAGATACGCCTGAAACTGCTCGTCAGTAATAGTAGCCTTAGGATTCATAAGCCCCTCGCTTTCTTACCTACTATCGTTGTGACAGTGTTGCTTTCCTTCAAAAGGCCCTTTGATACCCTAAAAGCCTTTCGATAGTTTTATTGTGCAGCTCAGCACAACGGAAATCCAATTCCTTAGATTAGCTCTTTTATGTCTTATTTATAACTTTAGTGAATAGGTCAATAAATTTTCAAAAGTTTTGTACATTTAATAGCATCTGTTTAATTAAATGCCCCTGAAAAGATCAAATAATCCTGATCATCCTTCTGTGCTTTCAACATTATTTGAATTTTGGGTAAATATAAGATACAGAATTGCAAGAAGTCCCGACAGTACTGCTGATATGAGGTTTACCGAAACGGGCACAAACGAAGCACCACCTGATGAAATTAGCTCCCCCATAACCAATGCCGCAATCATAAGTAACACAGAAGAAACTGTGCCTATGCACTGAAGCCATAGTCTTTGACCAAGAGAACATACCACCATAAGCACAGCAGAAAGAACGAATGCGGCGAGCGTGAGCCACAGAGTGGGATTTTGCAACATAGTAATAAGCACCGCGTTGTACGCGTCGGCGTTTTCAATGTGTAAACAAGTTAGAGCATCCCAGCCCAAAAGCGAACCTGATCCAAGACCAGCATACAAGAAAGAGAACAGCGCTGCGAACAAAGTTGTAACAAGAGTATTTTTTATGCGCAGTTCCGCGCCTGCCAAAAGCGGCACCAAGGGAGTAAGACCAATAGAGCCTAATAAAGGTACGGAAAGAACGGGAAACGACTCTTCAAAACCATTTCTACCCGACAACACCCACCAAGCAGCCGCCGCGACAATAAGAAGAATGCCTACGAGATAAACCTCATGAACGAAAAGAACTATTCCGAAAAAAACTAGTGCTAATCCAAAGCCAATAGAAGGCAGTAGGGCTCCCGAGACCGCAGCTAAAAGCAGAATAATCCACGAAGCGGGAGAAGCCCAGCCCTCAGGAATGAACGAGGCGTTAGCAATTCCAGTAAAAGCTGTAAACGAAACTGCCACGGCACTCCAAACACGCATGAATAGTCTTTTTGCACGATATGAAAGACCTTGGAACGATCGCTCTTCAGAAACCGTTTCTTCCTCGGGGGCATCCCCCTCTTCTTCGGCGCTTTCAAAATGTCCCACAATACGCGCCAACTGACGCTTGCCCTTGCGAGGATCGCCTAAACACTGCTTCATTTCCCGAGCGAAATCTGCAACGGAATCATAGCGATTTTCTTTATTCGGATCGAGCGCACAAAAGAGAATATCGTCCACGCTCTCATCAGCATCATCTAGATACATTGAAGGAACAAAAAGTTCAGCACCTGCTATCTTTTTTTCTGCTTCCTGCAGAGTAGGAGCAAGAAACGGATTGTCCCCCGAAATCATTTCATACGTTAAGCTTGCCAACGCCCATTCGTCACAACGCTCATCAAGAAGCTCTTGCTTCATTTGTTCGAGAGGCATGTAGCCAATGGTGCCACCAGCAGCGGTACCGAAGCCATACTCACCCGCCAAGCGTGCCAGACCAAAATCAACCACTTTGACTTGACCTTGCTTATCAATCAAAACGTTATCAGGCTTAATATCTAAATGAAGCACCTTATTTTTGTGAGCTACTTCTAACGCATGAGAAACCGCTTTGAACACCACAGCAATTACATCGGTCGTTATTTGTTCTGGATAATGAGCCAACAGCTCGCCGAGCGTCATACCTTCAATGTATTCCAAGATAAGGTAGGCAGTATCCCCCTGAATTTCGAAATCATATACCGAAACTATGTTTGCATCATTGAGCATTGCAGCCATTCGAGCTTCTTCCAAACCAGGAATGGCCGCCGCATTTAAAGAATCGCTGTCGACAAGAATGCTGCGAGAAGCCAGATTTTCCTGCCCTGATTCATTGAGAAGAACGCCGCTGAGTGACATACATTTAATGGCCACCTTGCGCTGGATACGCGTATCCCACGCAACCACCACAGAAGCAAAGCCCCCTGAACCCGCTTCTTCAATTACTTCATACCTATCTAAAAGAAGCTCTTTCAATTAGATGAACTCCTGAACAAAATACTTAATGAGTGCCGCCGACGTTGGCGTACAACGCTCACCTTCAAGACGCTCCTTATATACTGGAATTCCCGTGTTGATAATTGCTTTTGTCGCAGGAGCAGGAATATCCATAAGCCCATGAGCACACTGAATTGTACCTTTGCCAATTTGGACTGAGGTTGCTTTTACTACTTCAGGTGCCAAGACATACATTCCCGTACAAATTGCAAGCGCATTGCGAATACCTGATGCATTTCCCACTTCATGAAAGTGAGCCTCCTCAACACTGCAACCATGAACACGAGCCTCGGCTTCCACCAAAATATTATAGACACTCAGCAAATCACTCTTGATTTTAGCTGGTAAAACCAAGCTGTGGATAGTTGCCCTTACCTCAGCGATGTCGTGATGATGCTGATCGGGAATAGAGGTCTCTTCCATAAAGGTGTCGTAGCGTTTTTGCTGCTCAGTATCCATCGCATCAAGAATAGTATTAAGAATTTGAGCACGGGTTGCCTGCTCAGTAAAATCAAAAACCAATTCCACAGCAAGAGTCCTTTCTCTTATTCCTCCAAGGATACAGCGCATGCTAATTTGTTTTAAGGTGATTGATGAGATGCGCTTGGAATCCAGCTCCAAAACCGTTGTCAATATTGACCACGCTTACCCCACTCGCACATGAATTCAGCATTGCGAGCAAAGCGGCAACACCACCAAATGAGGCACCGTATCCCACACTGGTAGGCACCGCGATAACTGGACAAGAAGCCATGCCACCAACAACACTCGCAAGAGCGCCTTCCATTCCAGCGACCGCAACAACAACCTGAGCTGTCATGATGTCGTCCACATGAGCAAGTAAGCGATGAATACCTGAAACTCCCACATCGTATAAGCGCGTAACACAATTGCCCAGAACTTCTGCTGTAAGCGCTGCTTCCTCTGCTACAGACAAATCGCTCGTTCCCGCACAGGCAACAACTACCGTTCCGTTTCCCGTTGGTTCAGGCACTTCGCCCACAATTCCAACCTGAGCCACGGGATAATAAGTAATGGGTATGGAAGTATCTAGGAAACGATACGTTTCTTCGGGAATTCGCGTAATCAAAATAGTCTTTTGCCCCTTGGTAAGCATGGTTTCGCAAATTCCCTTTATTTGTTCAGGAGTTTTACCTGCGCCGTAGATGACCTCTGCCGCACCTTGTCTGATAGAACGGTGATTATCAACCTTGGCATAGCCCAAATCAGAAAACGACTCTTGAGCAAAAGGTTCCTTCTTCAGCTGGAGCAAGGCTTCATCAACAGAAAGGTTCTTGTTGGCTACCTTATTTAGAAGGTTTTCTATTTCCCTTTTATCCATATTGCTTCCTTTTTAAGAAGAACCTTTGCTTATTGCTTACTGTTCATACACTTTTAAAAAATCGCACCCACCAAAAGGCAGGTGCGATTACCTTCACTTTTCTCTCTGCGAGCTCTATCAAAGCTGATTCGCAATGACCCCAGGTTTACAAACGGTAATTTCGCCAAACTATAGGTAACTGCAACACCATCAATGATCGCATCGTGCTTTAGCTTAAGGAACGCTCGAATTTATGCACCAAGCTTTTCGTCAATTGTAGGCATAATGGTGCTAATTTCGATATGCTGCGGGCAAATTGATTCACAGGTTCCACAGCTAGTACAGTTTGAAGCGTCTTTACCAAACTTGGTTACTTCTGATTGATAATATGCTTTTGCCGCATCAAGATCTTTCAAAAATTCAAGGTTATAAGCATTAAAATTGTAAGGGATTGCAATTTTTTCTGGGCAATACTCAACGCAGTAATTGCAGCCTGTACAAGGAACAACTTCATAACTGCTAAAGGCTTCTTTTGCTTTTTCGATTATCGCCAAATCATCTGCATCCATCATGCCAACAGCCGCTTTTTGAGCAGAGGCGATATTTTGGTCAACTTCTTCTAGAGTACCCATACCCGAGAGAACTGTTGATACTTCTGGCAAATTCCATAGCCAGTCGAAAGACCACTCAACAGGCGTACGCTTATTCTTGGCCTCATCAAAAGCCTCTTGGACCTTCGCGGGAACATCAACCAAAAAGCCGCCGCGTAAAGGCTCCATAACAATAACACCCATGCCGCGTTCTGCTGCAAGCTTTAAGCCCTTAACACCTGCTTGATAATTTGCATCATAATAGTTCAACTGAATCTGAACGAAATCCCAATTGGCAGCATTCAGTACTTCTTCGAACAGGTCATAATCGTCATGAAACGAAAAACCGATGTGCTTTACGCGACCATCCGCCTTTGCCTTCTTGATTGCCTCTACCGCCCCATATTTCAAGCAACGCTTCCAACTACCACCATTGATTGAATGAAGCATAT
Organism: Eggerthella sp. CAG:368; assembly: GCA_000434775.1. Lineage (GTDB taxonomy): Bacteria > Actinomycetota > Coriobacteriia > Coriobacteriales > Eggerthellaceae > Anaerotardibacter. Next base: position 9,120 of record FR895462.1, read on the forward strand.
AAAAATCGATATAGTCTGTTTTTAGACGCTGAAGTTGCTTTGCAAGCAAACTGTCAAAATCATCCTCGGATTTATACATCCATGTTGGAGACTTAGTGGCAAGATACACCTTTTCGCGGTAGCCATCCTCCAATGCCATGCCGGTAATTTTTTCAGACATCCCACCAATGTAGTTAAAAGCCGTATCAACGTAATTCACACCATTGTCGATGGCATGACGAAGTATTTTGATTGATTCTTCTACATCAACTTTATCAGCAGGGGTGAGTGCTTCCGCCTGCCCACCATCCTTCATGGGAAGGCGCATCATGCCAAATCCGAGCGGGCTTACCTTTACGCCCGTTCTCCCCACCTCGCGTAATTGCATAATTCCCCTTTCGACAATACGTATACTTCACCCTCAACCATTGTAGCGCAGGAAACATAGCCGGGGTTTTCCAAAACTTGTGCCTTGCATAAAAGATGATTTCAGCGACCTTAAATGCAAGCATACACACAACCAACTTGTAGAAATATTTTTGCGAAACCGCTGGGTCTTCTCTTTAATCTCGGATTATGACTCCACATCCCGTATTGGCTCTTCCAAACGATAGTTGTAATAAACCCTGTCTAAGCAGTAAAAAAGCGGCAATCTCTTACCGCTTTTACGTGTCTTGCAAATCTGGATAACAAAATTCTTGGAACTTATACATTGAATTTGAAATGCATAACGTCGCCATCTTGGACAACGTAGTCTTTGCCTTCCTGGCGCAACTTGCCTGCATCACGACAGCCCTTTTCTCCGCCAAGAGCAACGTAGTCTTCATATGAAGCAGTTTCTGCTTTAATGAATCCTCGCTCAAAGTCTGAGTGAATAACACCCGCCGCCTGTGGCGCTTTTGCTCCGACAGGAATGGTCCACGCACGTGTTTCTGTTTCACCGCTCGTAAAGTAGCTCTGCAAGCCAAGAAGCTTATAGGCTTCGCGAATTAAACGAGCAAGACCCGACTCATCCAACCCAAGCTCTTCCATAAAGATAGCTGCTTCTTCAGGGTCAAGCTCAGCTAAATCTGCCTCGATCTTTGCACTAATCGGAACAGGATGCTGACCATCAATTTCAGGGAGATCGGCATTGAGCTGATCTTCATCAACGTTGGCAATATAAAGAAGAGGTTTCATAGTGAGCAAGCAGAGTTCTTTAATGGCAGCCTTTTCTTCTTCATTCAAATCAAGCGTAAGAGCGCGATGACCCTCATTGAGTCCTTCAAGAACCTTCTTTGCTGTTTCGAACTTAATTGCTTCATTTTTATAGCGCTTTGCTTCTTTTTCCAAACGAGGTAGCGCCTTTTCGATGGTTACAATATCAGCTAAAACCAGCTCTGTTTTAATGGTTTCAACATCACTTTGAGGATCAACCTTTTTAGAAACATGCTCAACATTAGGATCGCTAAAAAAGCGCACAACCTCACAAATTGCATCTGTTTCGCGAATATTGGCCAAAAACTTATTACCCAAACCTTCGCCCTGCGAAGCGCCTGCAACAAGACCCGCGATGTCCACAAACTCAACAGTTGCAGGGATTATTTTTGCGGGATTATCGATAGCAGCCAACCCTTCCAAACGGGCATCGGGAACAGGAACGATGCCAACATTTGGTTCGATAGTTGCAAAGGGATAATTTGCCGCAAAGCCACTCTTTTTAGTTAGCGCAGTAAAAAGAGAGGATTTTCCAACATTCGGCAAACCAACAATACCAATTGAAAGCGCCACGCTTAACTCCTTACTTCTACTCCGGCACCAAAATAAGCTTCGTGCCAAAGCAAAAACATGTAGATAATCCAAATTTTACGCGAGTTGTCTTTACCCGCAATGTGTTCGTCCAAAATGCGCTCAAGCTCATCAGTATTAAAGTATTCCTGAGCTGTTTCGCTTGTAAAAGAGCTGCGAATACGTGCAGCATATTCATCTTCCCGTAACCAAGACACAATAGGCACAGGAAAACCGAGCTTCTTCTTTGCTGCCCATTTTTCAGGAATAGCTGCTTCAGAAGCCTTGCGCAATGGAATCTTTGTTTGCTGAACCGTAACCTTATCGTGCGTTGGGATATGACGAGCTACATCAAACACGCCACGATCTAAAAACGGAACACGACTTTCTAACGAATGAGCCATCGACATTTTATCCGTCTTAAGAAGGATGTCATTAACGAGCCAAAAGTACAGATCGACGTGCTGCATTTGCTGAATGTCGTCATAACCACGCGCCTGTGCTTCTTTATAGACTGGAGCAACCATGCTTAAAGGAGACTCACACGTTGCGTCTTTTTTCTTCAAAACACGCCGACGTTCCTCTTCGCTAAAAGCAACGCCATTTGCGTTGGTGTAGTACCAAGAAGAAGGACCTGCAGCAGCACGATGAAGATAGTTAGCACCACGAATTCCCAGGTGATCAAAAGCTGAAGCTGCCGCATTAAGTAAAGGCTTCGGAACCCAAGATGCCTTATGGGACTGAAGCGGAGCTTGATAGATTGCATAACCCGCAAAAAACTCGTCAGCTCCTTCACCCGAAAGAACCGCTTTGACGTGCTTTGCCGCCTCGCGATCGACGAAGTATAACGCCACCGCAGAAGGATCGCCCGAAGGCTCATCCATGTAATACTGAATTTTCTTCAGGGCATCCCAATATTCATCTTTGGTAATGTGATGAGAATGATTTTCAACTTTGAGTTCTTTAGCCAATTCTTGAGCCCAAGAAATTTCATCCCGCTCGCCTTCGTATTCAGCAAACCCAACCGTGAAGGTTTTGATTCCCTCATTTTCTTTTGCTAAGCACGCTGCCATATAACTTGAGTCAATACCGCTGCTCAAGAAGGAACCAACTTCAACATCTGCCACGTTATGGTAGCGAACCGAAACGCGAAATTCATCGTCAATCTCTTTCGCGAGTTCTTCAAGCGAGCGACCCTCAACAGGCTCAAATTGTGGTTTCCAATATTGCTCTTTCTGAATAACCTTTCCCTCTTTAACGCGAATAAACGTTGCAGGGGCAAGCTTGTAAATTCCCTTGAAAAACGTTTCTTCGTTAGCAGGAAACTGAAAAACCAAATAGTCTTCCAAAGCACGATGGTTAAGTTCTTTGGTATAAGAAGGATGTGCCAAAATACTCTTTGCCTCAGAAGCAAAAACAAAATGCCCATCATCGGTTTGGGTGTAATAAAACGGCTTAATACCGAAGAAGTCGCGTGCACAGAACAACTCTTGCGTTTCTGCGTCCCAAATTGCGAAAGCAAACATGCCACGGAGACGATCGAGCATGCTTTCTCCCCAAGCAATATAGCTCAGCAGCAAAACTTCAGTATCCGATGTGGTAGAAAAGGCATATCCCAGCTTTTCAAGATCGAGACGAATATCTTGATAGTTGTAAATTTCACCGTTAAAAACAATCGAATACCGTGTTGAACGTTCCTTATCTTCCTGTGTTCCTGCGATAAAAACAGGAGAATTTTTCTCAGAGTTGCGAAACATGGGCTGTCCGCCACCCTCAAGGTCGATAAGCGACAAGCGGCGATGTCCGAACACCGCACCGTCCAAAATAGAACGACCTTCGCCATCAGGCCCTCTATGTGCAATTACATCACACATCGCTTTAATGACTTGCTCGTCATTTTTACAATGCGCTGTATAACCGCAAATACCGCACATGGAACTACCTTCTTCCCGTCATCGGTATATTCAAATAAAAAACTGCGCACCCAAAAGAGGGTGCGCAGATATTGTATCTGTTGTTTCAGCAATTACCTTTAGCACATACCAACAATCTTAGTATGTCCATTTATAAGCCCAAAGGGGTTTTACATGGTAAACAATCCAAACGTTGCCCCAACATAGGCGAGCAGGATAATCACCACCAGAACAGGTGCGATGTATTTAATCATAATGCCCCAAGCCTTACGAGCGCGGAATGGCGCAGATGATGAAATTTCATCAGCAATAGTCTTAGGCTTAATAATCCAACCAACAAAGATACACGTCATCAAAGCAGCAATTGGCATCATGACCGAATTAGATAAGAAGTCTGCAAAGTCAAGAATAGTTGTGCCATCACCGAGAGGCTGAATAAACGACAAGCCATTGTAACCCAAGTTAACAACGATACCCGCAGCGGCAATAATGGAAAACGTTACCGCAAGAGCCTTTTTCCTTGACCAACTCGTTGCGTCCATAATGATAGATACGCATGTCTCGGTCAGTGAAATTGCCGAAGTAAGCGCTGCAAAGATTACCAATGCAAAAAATATCGCGCCAACAACAACGGCCATATCCCCAAAAGTGCTAAACATCTGGGGTAAAACAATGAACATCAACCCGGGGCCAGCAGTTTCTGCAACGGCTTCACCTGAGCCCAAAGAAACAAAAGCAGCAGGAACAATCATCAAACCAGCAAGAAAAGAAACGCCCAAATCGAAACCACCAACGCGAATGGCGCTTGTCGTGAGAGATTCTTTCTTAGCCACATAGGAACCATACGTAATCATGATACCCATTGCTAATGAAAGCGAAAAGAACATCTGACCCATAGCAGAAATTACCAGCTCAGGAGAGAATTTCGAAAAATCAGGAATGAGATAGTACGCAGCTCCCTCAAGAGCTCCTGGCTGAGCAAGCGTATAAACTACTAAGCCAATAGCCATAATGATAAGCGCAGGCATCATAACAAGGTTCGCTTTTTCGATACCACCCTTAACACCACGAGCAACAACAATGAATGCTAAAGCCATAAAAAGAAGCATCCAGAAAAAGGATTCGGGGTTGCCTGCAATAAAGCTGGTGAAGTAGGTTCCATCAGCAAGAGCAGCAGGACCATCAGCGAAATACGCAAAGAAGTACTTCATTACCCAACCACCAATTACGCAGTAATACGGCGTAATGATGAAGGGGATAAGAGATGCGAAAAAGCCAATGAAAGCGTATTTCTTCCCAAATGACTTAAATGCACCAATAGCCGAAAGGCCTGTTTTTCGACCAAGTGCTATTTCAAGAAGAAGAAGCGAAATGCCGAAGGTAAAAACCAGCACTAAATAAGTAAGTAGAAACATTCCGCCGCCATACTTAGCAGCAAGGTAGGGGAAGCGCCACAAATTGCCCAAACCAACAGCTGATGCCGCTGCTGCTAAAATAAAGGCCCATTTGCTCGACCAGACAGCACGTCCTCCCTTAGCGTGTGATGAAGCCATAATTACCCTTTCTTGTAGAATTTCGGGAAACTATACCAAAATATGAATGACTCCCACGCTACTTTTCGAGAATCGTATCTCCTAATTGTTCCACAGGCATTTTTTGCGCTGAAAAGGATACCGCGGCACAAATTGAACAGGATGCGTAACGAGAATCTGTCTCGATTCTGCGCGTACGGCTTCGGGGCTGCGGCCGATCTCAGAACTACACACATCATCAAACGGCTCGTCTAGTTCTTCTTCTATGGTTTCTAGGCCCAAATCAAACTCGCCCGCATGGGCGGAACTTTGGATATAGTCCTCAAAAAAATCTTCATCGATAAAAGAATCGGCGATCTCGTCCATAACCACTTCGCCATACACTCCCGAATCCGCCGTCTGCCCATGCTTAACGGCCGATCCACTTCCTCGAGGAATTACAAATTCTGGCATTGCGGAGCGCTCTTTGCGCTGAGCAATGTACGATCTTGGTCCATTGATCTTAAAGGAGCGCTTTCGTGACTCCACATCATGAGATAAATCCTTTAGGGCTTCTTGGGCAACACCTTGAACAGAATCCTGGAAATAGATCTGGGAACCTTCAAAACCATTCAGTGTTGGTGCTTGATTTGGGTTTTGGCTTGAAGCTATATATGTGGGGTGTTCGTTACTCGATGCTGAGCTCGATTGCCTACTCTGTTCCCCGCTCCGTTCTTGAACAAAAGCTGTACCAGAAACGAGATTATTACCTTGCTTCTGATTAAACCAAACGAAAGAACCCGTCGGTGAAGTCTGAACAGAAGAACTAGATTGGATTTGCTCCACTGTTTGCGCAGAGTGGGTTTGCCTATAGAACGGATCATGGATGCGCTCACCCTCATAAGAAACACGCCAGAATACAAGCCCTTTTACAGGAGCGTTTTCGCCTGCCGCACTTCGATTTTTAGCGACAAGCACGTCTTTCACCCAATCAGGTGTGCGATTTCCAATGCCAACCGCAACCAAAGTTCCCACAATAGTGCGCACCATTGAATGCAAGAACGCATTGCCCTCGACCGTTACAACAACAAAGTTGTCTCCAAAAAAGTTTTCTCGACTGATGTCTATACGCCCCACATAACGATTAGTGCTTTTTCCTTCAGCCGAAGCAGCCAAGCAAAAACTCTTAAAATCATGCTCTCCAACAAGATAGCTCGCCGCTTTGTTCATTGCTTCCACATTGAGAGGCTTGGCAACATGCCACGAAAAATCTCTCATAAAAAGAGGAGCAAACCTGTCCACACTGATAAAGTAGCGATATTCGCGCATAGTCGCAGAAAAACGTGCTGAAAAACCCGCTGGCTTTTCCTCGATGGTACGAATGGCAATATCGTCGTGCGTAAGCGCATTAAGAGAGCGCAACAGCTTGTATTCGCTTCGTTCTTCCCATTCTGCACGATTCAGTTCGAAACTTACCACCTGCCCACGAGCATGAACACCTGAATCGGTGCGCCCCGCACAGGTAATTTCAATAGTTCTGCGAAAAACCATTGAAAGGGCTTCTTCAAGTTCGCCTTGCACAGTAAGCTGGCCAGGCTGCCGAGCAAAACCAGAGAATTGCTCTCCTTTATACGAAACAACAAGCGCAATTACTACAGTGGAATTTTTGGTTTCATCTAAAACCAGGCTCGAAGAATTATTTGTATCGCAACCCTTTTCCGAAGCTTCTTTAACTGGTTCAGCATCGGGCGCAACAGCGTTGTCTAGCGCAGCACCAGCTGCGTCAGCTACAGCAGNGCTGCGTCAGCTACAGCAGCCACTGACGCCTCAACAACGCTCTCAACAGGCAAAGGCGCGGTATTTTCTTCCGCGCCTTGATGACCTTTTTCTGTTGCTGCAGATTCTTTTTCCACTACGAGGCCTTCCAAACGTTGCGTCCGAACAATTCATGCAGATGCGATTTTAGAAGGGCATTTTGCGAATCGATCATCACAGGAAGTTCCGCTCTCATTTTGCCACCATCAGATTGCAGAACATACAAGATAACTGAATCTCTTCCTGGATGCTTCTTTAAAATACGCAGCAACTTGTCTGAAGTAAACGAATTGAGCTCATTTGATTTTACGAGCAAATCCATATGACTAGGACCAACGTTCATCTCTTTTTCAGAAAGCTCGAGACGTCCTACTTCATAGACAATAAGTTGGTTCCCGCGATCGTTGACTTCAAACTTGCCTTTCGCTTCCACAATGGCATCTTCTTGAATGCCTTCTTGATTCTTTTCGTAATCAAAACAGACGCACTCAACGTGACCAGTGGTGTCCTCAAGAATAAAGTTCGCCATGAGCGTTCCGCGCTTGGTTCTTCGTGTATTAACCTCAGAAACCATGCCAGCAACTTTCACTGATTTAAGTCCTGTATCCCTATCCCCCAGCTGAGCCAAGGAATACTTCATGGAGCGTGCCAAATAGTTTTCGTACGGACGAAGCGGATGATCAGAAACATACATTTTCAAAATCTCTTTTTCGAACGCAAGCAAGGTACGCTTATCCCATTCGATACCATCTGGTTCAGGAATATCTTCCTTGAAAGAATCATCCACATCAGCAAACATGCTAAACATATCAAGCTGTCCAGCATCACGATCTTTTTGTCGCTTTGCAGCGCCTTCAAGCAAAGGTGTTTCATCAATGAAATACATGAGTTGTTTGCGCGTGTACCCCGTAGAATCAAACGCCCCTGATTTGATGAGCGCTTCTAATGTTTTACGGTTGAAAGCCGAGGAGGGGACGCGATTTACGAAATCATGCAATGAGGTGTAAGGACCATTTGTCTCGCGCTCATCGATGATAATCTGCGCTACCTTTTCGCCAACACCTCGAACGCCCGCCAAGCCAAAACGAACCCCATCTTCGAGCGGCGTAAATTCGAGATCAGATGAATTGACGTCGGGAGGCAAAACGGGAATACCCGAATGGTTACAGCTCGCAATGTACTTAATAAGACGATCGCTGTTACCCATATAAGAGGACAAAACCGCCGCCATATAGTCGTGCGGATAGTGCGCTTTCAAATAGGCAGTTCGCATAACAAGAATGGCATATGCCGCCGAGTGCGATTTATTGAACGCATACTTAGCGAACTTTTCAGCATCTTCCCAAATCTTTTTTGCAATTTCTAAGCTGAAGCCATTTTCAACAGCACCCGTATTCCAGTCTTCTTGGAGCTGGCGCATAACATCAAGCTTTTTCTTGCCCATTGCCTTACGTAACTTGTCCGCCTTGCCAGCAGAAAAGCCGCTCATGACCATGGAAATCTGCATGATCTGCTCTTGGTAGACCATGGTTCCATACGTTTCTTCAAGCAAAGGACGAAGCCTATCATCATAGTAATGAACAGGTGTTTTACCACTTGCAACCTTTACATAGTCGTCAACCATGCCAGACTCAAGAGGGCCCGGACGGTTAAGCGCGATGGAAGCAACAACATCAGAAAAACGCTTAGGTGGAAGGCGACTAAACAAGCTTACGTACAGGGCACTTTCAACCTGGAATAAGCCATCCATGTTGCCACCTTGCATAAGCTCAAATGCTTTTTCATCATCGGTTGGTATTTCTTCAGGTACGATTTCAATGCCAAAGCGTTTTTTAATGTTGCGACAAGCACGAGAAAGAACGCCTAACGTACGCAGGCCTAAAAAGTCCATCTTTAACAAGCCAAGATCTGGCGTGTAGTGACCGTCGTACTGCGTAATAATACCGCCGCCCTTGGTGTCTCGTTTCATAGGGACGTGATCAGCCATAGGGTCACGGCAAATAATTGTTGCACACGCATGAACACCTTCGCCGCGAACATGCCCTTCAATAGAAAGTGCCGCATCGATTACCCGCTTTACATCTTCTTCGGTTTCATACGCCGAACGAAGATCGGGGTTAGTCTCAAGAGCCTGGTTGATGGTGATACCAAGCTCATTTCCAATAAGTTTGGCTACTTTATCACCCACCGCATACGGATAATCTAAAACGCGAGCCGCATCACGCACAGCGTTTTTAGCCTGCAGCTTGCCGAACGTAATTACGCCCGCAACGTGATCTTCTCCATACACTTCTTTAATATGTTCAATAACTTCACCGCGACGCTCATCTTCGAAGTCGACGTCGATATCAGGCATCTCCACGCGCTCTGGGGACAAGAAGCGTTCGAAAAGCAAACCATTAGTGAGCGGATCGAGGTCGGTAATACCCATAGCATAGGCAACAATTGCACCTGCAGCAGAACCACGACCAGGTCCTACACCAATACCTTGGCTACGTGCCCACTCAATATATTCTTGAACAATGAGGAAGTAGGCGGGAAAGCCCTGCTGAACGATAACGCTCATTTCGTAATCGGCGCGCTCCTGCGCATCTTGAGGAACGGGGTTACCGTAGCGCCTAACTAAGCCCTCTTGGACGCGCTTGCGAAAATAACTTTCCTCCGTTTCGCCCTCAGGCAAGGGGAAACGCGGCAAAATACTGTCACGCTCAAGCTCAACGTTACATTTTTCCGCAAGCAAAACCGTGTTGTCGCAAGCCTCGGGAAACTCTTTAAGAGCCTTGCGCATTTCTTCTTCGGTTTTCATATAGAACTGATCATTTGGGAACTTGAAACGCTTTTCTTGCGTAATGACCGAGTTCGTGCCAATACATAACATGATATCCTGCGCACGCGCGTCTTCCTGCGTGAGATAGTGGAAATCGTTTGTAGCAATGGTTTTTAAACCAAGTTGATTTGCAATTTCGGTAAGCTTTCGGTTCATTTCTAGCTGCGACATACCGCCATTAGTGGTAATGCCTTGGTCTTGCAGCTCAATATAAAAATCGCCTGGTTCGTACAAAGATGAGAGTTTTTTTGCCCAGTCGTAGGCTGCGTCCATATCGCCCGCATCAATGCAGCGAGGAATGATGCCTGCGATACAAGCGCTTGTCGCAATAACTCCCTCGGAATATTGTTCGAGCATTTCGAAGGTAGTACGCGGACGATAATAGAAGTTTTCAACATGTGACTGACTTACCAGCTTAACGATGTTGTGATAACCCGTGTTATTCTTTGCAAGCAAAATCATATGATGAAGACGCTGCTTACCTTCTCGCTTCAATGAGCTATCGGTTGTGAAGTATATTTCGCACCCAAAAATAGGTTTAACCCAGATACCGGTTTCGCTTTTCACTTTATCGCACGCGTCGGCCAATTCTGGTACGCCACTCATTACTCCGTGGTCCGTAATAGCAACGGCAGGCATACCTAAATCTGCCGCGCGTTTAACCATGTCATAAATATGGGTAGCGCCATCAAGCAAAGAATATTCGGTGTGATTGTGCAAGTGGACAAATGCCATGTGCTTCTCCTTGCGCTTATGCAGTCTTTTTCAATGCTTTATTTTGCCACCATTGACAAAAAAACGATAGCCTTCAATTTAAATTCCTTTAATCATTCTTGTACTATATATTGTGTGTTATACGCTGTTTTCTTGTTTTTATACACAAAATGTGGCTTTACAGAAACACAGCCGAAGAGTAACATTCTTGTGACAGAGAAATTGTTATTGTTTTTGTATCATTTATGGAACTCTCTCAATAATTAAACCAAAACGTATCACCTTATAAAGGAGCAGCAATGGAACATACCGCAGTACTAAATCCAACGCAAATAAACAAACCAACAACCGAAACATTCAAGAAAAGCGACACACAAGGTTCTTTATCTGAAACAAAAATGCTTTCTGGCATTCATTTCATCATCAACTACGCAAGCACAAATGACATGAAAGTTAGCGACGAAGAACTCCTTGCTTATGTTAAACGCGACAAAAAACTCAACCCTGGGAAATCACTTAAATGGATGGAACTTGATGTTGATGGAGAAGAAGTAGGCATTCACTACGGATATAAGGCTGTCCCCTTTGATCGCATTCGCCGCATCACGGGTTATCTTGTCGGGACGCTTGACCGTTTCAACGATGCGAAACGCTCTGAAGAGCATGACCGCGTAAAGCACGGAGTTTCCTGCTCCTGCGGCCATTAGTTTGTCTTCATTTTTGTACTAATTTTGGCTACCCCTTTGGATAGGCAGAGGCTATTAGGCGATACACAACTTGCGTCCAATAACCCCTTTTGAACCATATATCCTAAGGGGTAGTTTTGTGATTGCATGAGTTCGAAGCTGCGCTTGCCGTAGCTAACACATTCGCTGTAGCTGGTGCCGCATGAGCTCCCCGCAACGCTTCAAGATACGCTTGTGCATCTCCTGGGTCATCGTCGATATTCTCATCACCAAGATCAACCTCGTAGGGCACACGACGATACAGTAAGTCATACATTACGGGTACAACATAAAGCGTCATGAAGGTGGCATAGAGCAAACCGCCCACAACAACCAGCGCCATACCACGCTGCATGGAAGCACCCACCGCATCACTCAGAATCATAGGAACCATTGCAAGAATGGTGGTGAGAGCCGTCATAATAATAGGACGCATACGCGTTTTGCCACTCGCAATAAGAGCACCCCGTTTTCCAAGACCACCGCGACGTAGCTGATTGACGTAATCAACAAAAACAATGCCGTTATTAACAACCGTGCCCATAAGTACCGCAAAGCCCATAAGGGAAAGCATTGAAAGCTGTTCTCCTGCAAACAGTAATCCAAGTAATCCGCCCGTGAATGCAAGCGGAACGGTAAGAATGATGATGAACGGCGAAAGCAGGCTTTGGAACTGAGCAACCATCACCAAATAGATCAGGATAAAGCCCAGAATCAAAAGTAAAATCATCTGTTCGAGCATGGTATTTACGTTACTAATTTCTCCCCCGAAGGAAACCGTGTAGCCTTCAGGCAAATCAAGCTGATCAATCTTTTGGGTCAGGTCGCGCGAAAGCAACGCATTGTTGTAGCCATCTTCAATTTCTGCTGTAACCGTCATGGCAGGCTCAGAGTCAACATGGTTGATAGTAGTTGAAGCGAGCCCTTCTTCAACCGTTGCGAAATCCCCTAAGCGAATAGTTTTAGTGTCACCTGAAGTAGTTTTGATATCTAAGGAGGTGTCAAGCAGATTGTCTTTAGTAATAGGATTCGTCTCATCAACCACATTCACCACCATGTTCGAACCATTAACTTCCATGCTGGTTGATTTGGTTTTTGTCGAAAGCTTAGAGGCTAAATCTGAATAAAGCTGAGCTACGGTATAACCCTCTTTTGTAAGTTTGTCGCGATCAATTACCAGATGCATTTCTTTGTCGGCATCTTCCATGCCGTTTTCAATTTCGGTATAACCTTCAACATCATCAACGGCCTTCATGACCATTTCGCTTACATCGATAAGCTTGTCCTTATCAGGTCCTTTAACGGTAATTGAAAGCCCACTTCCCATCATGGAGCTCATAGCTTCGGAAGAAGAGGCATCCGTTATAACTTCGCAATCGAAGTCTTTTGTTTTCTCGTCCAATTCGTCCAAAATGGCATAAATCTGAGACTCCGTTGTTACCGAATTGCTTGTTTGCAAGTAGAAACTGAACATGCGATAAGCGTTGTCTTCTCTCGCAGAAGAAAGATCACTCGACATCAGTGAAAGCGTTGAGGTGCCGTCCATTGCGCCAACGGTCTCAACACCATCGATGCTCATAGCAACATCCATTATTTCATCTGCCGTTTTATAGGCAGTGTCCTTATCTATGTCGTCTGGCATGGTTACGCTCACGTTAATCGATTTGCTTGTCATGCTCGGGATAAGCGTGATGCCCATATTCACTACACCAATAACGGCAACGAAAAACAAAACCGTTGCAACGCCAAGGGGAATTACTTTGTGATTAAGAAAAAACGTAATGGAGCGTGCGTAACCGTTCTGAATTTTATCGAGCCAAGCATTGTTGCGTGGTTTGTAGTTTTTGAAAACGAGCGAGGAAATACTGGGTACCAGCGTAAGAGCAACCACCAGTGAAGCTGTTAGAACATAGGCTATCGTGAGCGCAAAAGGAAGCATAAGCTGGTTCACGATGCCCGTTGTAAATACAATAGGTAAGAATACACAAATAGTGGTGAGCGTTGATGCAATGACAGCACCCGTAATTTGTTTTGCGCCTTGAACAGCTGCACGAGCCGCAGGAATTCCCCTACCGCGCAAACGATAGATGTTCTCGAGAACAATAATGGAATTGTCGACCAGCATACCAATCGCAAGTGACAAACCACCAAGCGACATAATATTAAGCTGAATGCCCGAGAAATACATAAGAAGCAGCGCACATAACACCGAAAACGGAATCGAAAAGGCAACAATGAGCGTTGGTTTCCAATCACGCAAGAAAATAGCAAGAACAACAATGGCCAACAGCGCACCGAGCAGCAGCGACTGCAAAATAGTCTCAATGTAGATAGAAATATATGAGCCTTGGTCACTCACCACATCAAGATGAAGCCCTGGATTATCATCAACCAAGGCGGAAATTGCTTCATTCGTTGCCTTTGAAACATCACTAGTACTTGCGGTGGAGTTTTTAAATACAGAGAGCAGCACGCCCTCTTCGCCGTTGAGCTTCATATAGGCGCTGCCTGCGTTGTCTACGACCGTAACGTCTGCAACATCTTGCAAACGAACGTCTCCTACGCCATCAAGATTTACCAAAAGCAACGATTTGAGCTCATCAACCGAAGCAATATCGTCACCCACGCGCAAAAGCCACTGATCGTCAGAGTCGCTCTTCAAGTATCCCGCTGGCATAGAGAAGTTTTGAGCTTGAATAAGTTGAGCAAGAGTTGTTTTGTCTACGAGGGCATTGACATTTGCCTGCTTCAACGCCGCTTCACGAGATTCCTCATATTGAGAACGAGCACTCGCGAGTTCAGATTTGCTCGAATCAAGACTTGACTGAGCTGCCGCCAATTGAGCAGAGCCACTTCCAAACTGAGAAGCGGCAGTGACACTACCAGCTTCCGCCTGCGACAACTGCTGTTGATACTCAGAAAGCTCTTTTTGTGCCGTTTGCATTGAGTCCTGAGTTTGAGTTAGTTGCGCTTCCAACGCCGCTTTTTGCTGCTCGTAGCCAGGTTCTGCAGGATTCAACCGTGCGAGCTGAGTCTGGAGAGCCTGCACCGCTGCGGCATACGAAGTAACCTCCGCCGTTTTTGCACTCACTCCAACGGTAAGACCCGAAATTGCCTGACCAAGCTGATCAGATGTTTCTTTTTCTTTGTTTTGCAATGCTGCTTGCTGGTCTTTTATGGCTTGCTCGGCCTGAGAAAGTTGAGCCTCGCCCTCATCAATAGACTTCTTTGCATCGTAGAGCTGACTATTTACGCTCGAAAGCAGGCGATTGTTGATGTCTTCAATTTTGCTATCACTTAAACGGACTTCAACTGACTGATCAACAGCACCTGTTGTAGAAACGTCAGCAACACCGTTGACGCGCTCAAGTTCTGGAACAACTTTTTCCTGCGTGTAATCTGAAAGCTCATAGATATCTTTACCATCATATTGAACCGCAACGTATAGAGTCGCCATCATGTCGGCACTGATCTCCATATAGTTAGGATCACCCACGGTATCAGGCAGCTGAGACGATACTTCGTTGACCGAGGATGAAACTTTTACCAGCGCAGAATCAATATCGGTACCATCTTCAAATTCTAAGAAGATCATCGAATAGTTGTTCGCGCTTTGCGACTTAACCGACTTAACGCCACTTACCGTCGAAAGTGCACCCTCAAGAACATCAGTAACTTCCGATTCAACCTTTTCCGCACTAGAACCAGGATCAGTCGTGATTACCGCAACGTAAGGCAAATCCATTTCAGGAAGAAGGTCGGTTTTCATTTTTGTAAGGGAAACGCCGCCTAAAATAAGGGCAATGATTACGGCGACAATAACAATATAGGGCCGCTTAACGCTGAATCGGCTGAGCATGTAGAGTGTTCCTTTGTGCTACGTTTATGGTGTATGTGTTGTTCGCATATTTTGTTTGAGTGTTATTTTGCCCTAGGATTTCATTTGTAACGCTAACTAATTTGTTAACAAAAAGAAAAAGCTATAAAGTCTCTATAAACAAACAAGGTCAAAGGCGTTACCTTTGCAAATAATTGAACAACGCACTTTTTTGTTTATATTCCTACGTTACTAGCTGCAGGGAGGACTACATGAAAATTGGATTTATCGGTTGCGGAAACATGGCCCAGGCCATCATTAAAGGAATCCTTGCAAAAGGACTCGTGTCTTCTGCAGATATTTTTGGTTCAAATTCCTCAGCGGAACATGCAGCGAATGTTCAAAAAAACTTGGGCATTCAAACTTTCACCGACAACAACAAAGTTGTAAATCACTCCGATATTGTTTTCTTAAGCGTTAAACCTCAGCAATACGAAGCAGTAATTTCTGAAATAAAAGACGCGATCCGCCCTGAACAAATTATCGTCACTATTGCTCCCGGAAAAACCATTCAATGGCTCGAAAGCCTGTTTGGAAAACCCGTAAAACTTGTTCGCACTATGCCGAATACGCCTGCTTTGGTTGGCGAAGGATTAACTTCTTACTGTGAGAACTCCCTTGTTTCCAAAGAAGAGCTTGCTTCTATCGAAGAACTGCTCTCAAGTTTTGGCAAAATTGAACATTTAAAAGAAGCGCTTATCGATGTTGCAAGCGCAGTTGGCGGAAGTGGTCCTGCCTATGTATATCAATTTATTGAAGCGCTCGCCGATGCAGGGGTGTCAGACGGTCTTCCCCGCACACAGGCATACGAGATTGCCGCTCAAATGGTATTAGGAAGTGCAAAAATGGTGCTTGAAACCGGAAAGCATCCCGGCCAACTTAAAGACGAGGTTTGCTCACCAGGCGGATCAACCATTAAAGGCGTTGAAGTGCTTGAAGATGCCGCTTTTCGTGGTGCTGTGATAAGAGCTATTCGGTCGTGCACCCAGGCCGCTCGTTCTTTATAGAAAGAAACGAACGAACCTAACCCTTACAAACCTTAATACTTTGCTCCATTCGGAAACAATTAAGCCCAATTAACGGAATAATTCCCAGGTCACACCCTGATAGCAGTATTGTTCGAGCTGTCGTAAATGTGCATTTATTTCGGAAAGGAGCACATGATGAACCGACTCCAAGACAAAATTGCTGTTGTAACTGGCGCAAACTCAGGCGTAGGCGCCGCTATCGCAAAACTCTTCGCTAAAGAAGGCGCGACTGTTGTTATGACAGCACGCCGTGAAGCTGCACTTGAAGAAGTTGCCTCTCAAATCGAATCAGACGGTGGTACGACTTTTGTTATGGCGACGGACATTTCGAAATTAGAAGATCCCGAACGTCTCATGGCTGCAGTTGAGGAAAAATACGGTCGTATCGACATTCTCGTTAACAATGCTGGCATTTTGGAAAAGGGTCTTAAGCCAATCGATCGTTTCTCCGACGAAGATCTTGACCGCATTATCGAAACGAACCAAAAGGGAACTATGCGCTGCATGCGTTCAGCAACCAAACGCATGAAGAAGGGTGCAAGTATTGTAAATATTGCTTCCATCGCAGGAGAAAAAGGCTGCGGCGGTGCAGTTTATGTAAGCTCCAAAGCTGCAGTTATTGGCGTCACGAAGCACACCGCCTTGCGTTTTCAGGATGAAGGTATTCGCTGCAATGCAATTTGTCCTGGCACCATTGTAACGCCTATGGTTGCAGGAACGACCGCAGCAGACATGGATCCCGACATGATGGGCGCCATGGCAACTCATTCGAACTTAAAAACGCCACCTTGCATGCCAGAGGATATTGCAAATATCGCTCTCTTCCTTGCAAGTGATGAATCCCGCGCTCTTACGGGACAGATAATCGAAAGCGATTTCGGTTCAATGCTATAAGTTTCAGGTTAAAAGTTTGCGTAAAGCTCGAGGTAATACCTCTCTTGGTTCTTATTTAGAGCATGACGCTTGTCTAATTTAACTTCACAAGAGCACGAATACTCTTCGTGCTCTTTTTTTTGGCTTATAGGAAAATAGAGGCTTTCATCCAGCCAGGAACATCCTGCAAAAACCCTTGGCAGCTTATCTAACGCATCGCGCACCCCTGTAGGCAGGAAAGCGAAAGAGTCCCGCATTCGAACCGAGTCAGAATTCTTTCTTCACTTCAAAACAGCTAAAGCACGCCATTTGTTCAGCATATCGAACGGTTTTACCATGAATCTGTTCGGTATACTGAACAAAATTGATGAGTATCTTGATGCCGCCGGCGTACCCCATGATGCCAAGGCACTGTACGCAACAAAAGCCAGGGGGGCCATTGCAGGCGCGTTCGATACGTTTTATCAAAGCGGTGGCTTTCCCGAGTCGCTTCGTTATATCTCTGCACGCGAATATGCGGAAAGCGTGTACCAAAAGGTCTTGCTCGGAGATATAGTGGCACGCAATGGTGTGCGAAACCCCGATGCCCTGCGCGTGCTTATGAAGAAGGTTGCTGAAACCGTCTGCAATGAAATCTCCGCCACGGCACTACATGGCATGCTTCGCGGATTGGGTTACAGCGTCAGCAAGGGTACACTGTTGAACTACCTCGCCATGGCTCGCGAGGCATACCTGCTGTTTGAAGTGAAGAACGCCGTTGCAAAGTTTGTAGAGCGCGAGGGGAATCCGAAGCGCTACTTCAGCGATAACGGACTACTCAACCTCTTTTTGATCGGCAAAGAGCCAACTTTGCTCGAAAATGAGGTAGCTGTAGCAATGCGCGACGTATTTGGCGAAAAGCTTCATTACCTGAAGTCATCAAAAAACGGCATTGATGTGGATTTTTATGTGCCTGGACAGGGCCTTGCAGTGCAAGTAACCTATTCGCTTTCCAACAGCTCCAAGCCCCGCGAAGTAGGCAACCTCGTGAAACTAGCCCGTATCGACAAGTCTATTCAGCGACTACTTATCGTGACAAAAGAGGAAGAAGGGGAAATCATAGAGGGCGATACACGCATTGAGGTTAAGCCCGCATGGAAGTTCCTGCTACAAGACCTCGTGTAGCCTCCTGCGCTCTAAAGCAGGGACCACCCAACACAGGAAAACAAAAAACAGGCCAGAGGAATTAACCTCTGGCCTGCTGTAATTTTGGTCGCGGGGGCCGGATTTGAACCAACGACCTTCGGGTTATGAGGCGCTTGACCTAGGGTTTTAGGAAAATCTGCTTCGTCTGCGACATTCTACGGCATCAGGGTTTGAGCTGGTAGTTGTGTTTTTTCGCGTCTGCGACGCTCTGCTTTGCTCTTGCACTTCTGCTTCTCCAACCTGCCTTTGTCGGCAAATTGTCGGCAAGGACTTTTTCCACAATGGAAAGTCCGGCAGGAAAAGAGCTCTTACGATGCAACCATTCAAGTACACAAGCCGCGGCCTTAGACGACGCGGCGAAAAGCGTGGCCAAGCCCTTCCGATTGCTGAAGCAGGCGCTCAAGTGGATCCAGCCGCAGGACCTGGTGACGAAGAACGTGTGTGGCCTCTGCAAGCCGCCCAATCGCCGCGGTAATGTCGAACATCGAGGATCTTCCCGTAACGCACAAAACACCGATACTCGCTAGAAAACTCGACCACTTCACTACAAATAACCGGAGCGTCATCGCCGCTACAACCTGCACCAATCGAATCTTTTGTCCCGCGAACAACACGGCCTACAAAGCACTTCTCGTCTACTGGTTTAACGAGAAGCAGCCAGCTATCACGCTCGTTGTTCACATGATTAATGGTGCTGAGCCAAACTTTCCTTCCGAGAAAACCTGTCAGCTCTTCGGGATGGTCGATTTTTCCCGAAGTAATACTCAGCGCCCAGGCCGCCGACGACCACGTCTTCTCTTTCGCACTCCGTGAGTTCGTCGTTTGCCTCATACAAAAGTCTCCACGCCCATGAGGTTGAAGCCCGTCCAGGCAGCATAGCTGCTCGTGCCACGTGGTATTCCTCCCTTACTCTGTATAAAAGCTCTCATTCTCTCGTTCCTTACATTCAGGCTTTTCGTATTTCAAAAGGATACGCCCTCTATGGTGCTCTACGTGTACATGGAGGCGGACATGCGCGGAGTTATAGGCATATAGTGGCAGCAAGTAGATAGGGCAGACAATGAGTACCTTTTTCGATTATGGTAGCGCATGTGCGTGCGCTACCATTTTGATCAGACTTCAAATGCCCTTGTTTTAGTGTTTAGCTACAACCGCAGCAACCACAAAGCTCAACAATTATTCTTTAAGGATTATCAGTATTGGGATGCGCTGCTTGAGCAATACAAAGGCAGAAGCCACCATGAGCAGATCCGTCTGTTCGAGTTCTTGATGGTAGAACGTTTTGAGAATGGCGTCGAAGACCAGGCGACCATTAAGACGCCCGAAGTAGAGACAAAGCTTTATGAAGCCATAGAGAAGATAAACGATGGGTCGAGGGTTTCAGTTTGGGGATGTGGTTTTTTTACTATACCGACGCCGATGCTTTGGGCCTGGTGGAGTACATTGCCTGCAACCCTGATCGCTCAACCGACAATGTGATCACCTATTATGACTGGCTCCATTATCAAGTACAAATGCGCTTATTTGAGGAATATGGCAGCATGTACGAAGGCATAGAAAGCTATATAGAGACCTGCGATAACGATGGAGTAATTACCGATGAGACGTATATACCGCCTTACGCAGGACCTAAAAGCTACTACTGGATTAACTTTGCCAATTATTACTATGCTGAGCTTAGATCGTGGCCGCCTGTATTGTTAACGGGCTGACGCACCCGAAAACATTCGAGAATTTCCGGCGGCTGAATAGTGGCGACTAGCGCGACTTAAAACCATTCCTCTGCTACAGCATCTAACTGCTGGCGAACATCTTCGAACTCTCGGCTGAGGTCGAGCGAGCGAATGCTGATGGGATTGCCGCTCATGAGGTAGTCGCCGTCGGGGAGCTCCGCTTCGTCGGTGCGGGCATACATCAGCATGCCCGACACCGCAGGCGCATCGGCGGGCAGCGCTTCCTGCATGTTCTTCACGTAGGTAAACACCTGGTACAGGTTGCCAGAATGCAGTGTACAAACGCCGTAGCTCTGCTGCGTCATGCGCGTGTAGTACTTAGCGTCGATGATG
>FR895463.1:0-2668 GCA_000434775.1 Eggerthella sp. CAG:368
CTCCTGTTTGTTTTGAGTATGTTTGGTTTTGGCTTCTACTTATTCTGTCTGAAATAGTTGCATGATTATTCCCCTGAAACGAGTGCATCGGTTTCGCGCGCGATACGCATTTCTTCGTCAGTGGTTACGACACAAATCTTAATGGGCGAATCGTCAATGGAAACAATGCGGTTGGTGCCAATTGCGCCAACAACATGGTTTTTCTCTTTATCAAGAATCATTCCCATATGTGCTAATCCTTCAAAAATGCGCTCGCGAAGTTCTGCGCTGTTTTCGCCAATGCCAGCAGTCATAACAACGGCATCGGTTACTGTCATTGCGGCATAGAACTGTCCAATTGCTTTTTGAATGCGATACACATACATCTGAATGGCGAGCTCTGCATTTTTGCTTCCGTTGCTTGCCGCTTGCAATACATCGCGCATATCCGAGCTAATTCCCGAAATACCTAAGATGCCCGATTCTTTATTCAAGATGGTATCAACTTCGTCAAAGCTTAAACCATCGCGACGCATAATGTAGGTAACAATGGCGGGGTCAATTGAGCCTGAACGCGTACCCATCATTAGGCCCTCAAGGGGTGTGAATCCCATGGTGGTATCAATGGAAATACCATGATTAACTGCGGTAATACTTCCGCCGCTTCCAAGATGGCAGGTGATTAAACCAAGGTCTTGCAGCGGACGGTTAAGCAGATAGGCTGCTTGCTGTGCGGCGTAACGGTGTGAAGTGCCATGGGCGCCGTAGCGGCGAATGTTGTATTCCTGGTAATAACGCATAGGGAGTGGGTACATGTACGCCTTTGGGGGCATAGTTTGATGAAATGCGGTATCAAACACGGCAACTTGCGGTGTATTAGGAAGGCGCTTGCGCATAAGTTCGATGCAATCATCGGCTGGAGGGTTGTGTAGTGGCGCAATGGATTCGCACTTCTTGATTTTTTCAAAAACGTCATCAGTAATTAACGTGGATTTTGAGAAGTATTCACCGCCCGAAACTACGCGGTTGCCAATAGCTTCAATGTCGGAAAGGGCATGAATGGGCGATTCTGGTTCGTGCACTAAAATGTCGAGCAACTGTTCAAGGCACTTCTCAACCGAAAGATTGGCAACTGAGTAGTGGTGTTTTTCTTCGTGTGGTGGAAAGCTCACATTCATGTAAGCGTCTTCTTGCCCAATGCGCTCGGCAAGTGCTTTCATCATGGTAATTTTTCCATCGGTTTGAATAAGTTGGCATTTAAGTGTTGAACTACCGGCGTTAACTACAAGAACGATCATTGCGCATCCCCCTTAGCGTTTTTGTTTGAATGGTGTGGCGTTGGTTGTGCCGTTTCTGAAAAATCAATCGCAATAGCCACTGTAAAACAGAAGCGGTTAATGAGATGATTTCGGCAACTTAGCCAATGGATAATCCAAATTCAAACGAGTTTCTTGCTATTCAATTTTAGCAATCTTACTAAAAGGGCTTTGTTGCAGGTTTCTTATTTCTTTTTTCGGATAGTTTCTTAAGGGGATTCGGAATGGCAAGCGCGGCGAGTATTCCTACCACGGCAACGCCTACCAAAATCAGCATGACAGGTTGTAGGCCTATAGCATCTCCCACGCTGCCAAGAATAGGGGAGGCTATGCCCCCGATACATACCACAACACCAAACGATAATCCCGATGCCATACCTAAATGGTTGGGAACAAAGCCTTGTCCTAGAGCGACAGCCGAAGGGTAGGGCAGGTCGACAACAATGGCAAGCAGCATAATGAGAATGACAGCAAAAATGAGAGATTGGTTAAAGGCAAAAAATGCCACCAGAATAGCAACAAGCGTGTAGGCAATGATAATTAGTTTCTTCGTGCCTATGCGCTGCGATGCCCAGCCAGAAGCAATGGTGCCTAATGCGCCAACGATAGCATAAAGAGCAATCATTGAAGAACTAAACGATTCGCTCTGCCCTAAAACAGAAACAAGAAAAAGGGGAATGAAAGCAGTAAGGGCATAGAAGAAAATAGAGCGAGCAGAAAGAGCGCACATAACAATTGAAAATGCCTTCCAATTGTCTTCGATCTCACCTTCAAAAACAGCTGATTTTTTTGATCCGTACGAAAGAAACGTACTGTTTTTGACGAGAAGAACAAGGGAGCATATCAAAGAGGGAACAATAAAAATTACCGTGCCTATAAGCCCCCAAGAACTCAGTGCGGCTGCAGCTATAAGAGGCCCTGCGGAAAAGCCCAGCTTTCCGCCTACGGCAAAAATGCTCATTCCCGAACTCTTTTTTTCACCAGCAACTAAGTTGGCAAGACGGCCTCCTTCGGGGTGAAACATCGCTATGCCAATGCCGCTAACCATTGCGCTTGCCAGTATGAGCCAGTAAGTGCTGAAGATGCCAACACCTGCCATTCCAAGTCCGGCAAGTGTTATGCCAAGGGCCATAATCCAAGGTTTTTGGAACCTATCGCCCAGCCAGCCAAAAAGTGGCTGGATTATTGCAGAAGCAATGTTTGAGGCAAAGAGAAGAGCGGTTGCTGCGGTATAGGAGAATCCTCCTAAAAGAACGAGGAAGGGAAGGGTTGCAACAAGGGCTCCTTGGTTAATGTCGCAACAAAGATGTCCTGCCATAAGCAGGAGGCTCATTTTCTTGTTGGGGCGTGCGGTGGATTGGATGGCTTGTGTG
>FR895463.1:2693-17709 GCA_000434775.1 Eggerthella sp. CAG:368
TTAGTTTGAGTGTCGTGCGACATTATTCCTGCCTTAAAAATTCGCTTCAAAAGGTTTTGAAACCATGATGGAATCTTGCCCGCGGAAGAGTTCCTGCATCTTGGCGAGAAGGGGCTCTTGGGCTCCTTCGAGCATACGACAGGTGAGTTCGACTGAATCGGTGTAATTTGTTTCGATTGTTTTAGCACCACAATCTTGGACGATGCGCATTGTTTGATCGTAGAGTGAATAAGGCATCTGGATATGAATATCTATGCAAGTTGAAATAGTTACGAGTGTTGCTTGAGCTATGCCAGCTTGCGTGGCTTGTGTGTAAGCTCTAACGAGGCCGCCCGTTCCTAAGAGCGTTCCCCCGAAATAACGGGTTACTACCACAATTACATCAGAAAGCCCAGCGTGTTTGAGCGCTTCGAGAGTGGGAAGCCCTGCTGTTTTTTGCGGTTCACCGTCATCGGAGTAGCGTACGCGCTCCGAAGCACCTTCTCCGCGAATAATGTAGGCATAAACATTATGACGAGCCATGCGATGTTCTGCACGTATTTCTTCAAGAAAGGTGAGTGCTTCCTCTTCAGTTTCCACGTGACAGAGTTGCGCAATGAAGCGACTCTTCTTTTCTTCAATTTCCGCTGTGGCGCGGTCTTGTATGGTGAGGTAAGAATTCATGCACTTATCATACTAAAGCGTTTAGAGGTATGTAAAAGAGGTACTATCATCAGCAGGAATAAATCAAAAGGAGCTTTTATGGCGAACAATGAAATTAAATGCCCTCACTGTAAAAAAGTTTTCCGCGTTGATGAAACCGAGTTTTCGAGCATAGTGAAGCAAGTGCGTGATAAGGAGTTTGAACGAGAACTTCGAGAGCGTGAAACGCTGCTAAAAAAAGAAAAAGAGCAGGCAATCGAGCTCGCAATTACGCAAACAAAAAGCGAACTTCAGGCGGATGTTTCTGATAAAGATGCTCAAATTGTTCGTTTGACAGCCCGTATTGAATCAGTAATGCGTGAAAAGGAACTGTTCGAGTCAAAGGCAAGGGTGCAATCGGAAAATGAATTAAAAGACGCTGTAGCGGCGGCAGAACAAAAGCGCGTAAAAGAGCAAGCCGAAAAGGATGCGCGTATTGCAGAACTCGAGGCGCAATTGGCTGCACGCGAACAGGCTTTTAGTGTTGAAAAACAGTTGGCGGTAACTCAAGCAACGCTTGCGGTAGAAAAAGAGCGTGACAGCTTAAAGGCAGAAGTTAAGCTCAAAGAAACCGAAAAGCATCAAATCGAAAACGAGCTTAAAGCGCAAATGATGGCAGAGCTTAAGTCTAAAGATGATCTTATTGCGTATAAAGACCAAGAAATTGAGCGCTATCGCGATATGAAGGCTCGTCTATCTACCAAAATGCTTGGTGAAACACTTGAACAACACTGCGAAATTGAATTTAACAAACTTAGAGCCACCGCATTTCCTCATGCCTATTTTGAGAAAGACAATGATGCTTCTTTGGGTAGCAAGGGAGACTACATTTTCCGAGAGACAGATGAATCGGGCAACGAAATTATTTCTATCATGTTCGAAATGAAAAATGAGCAGGATGATTCTACTCATAAGCATAAAAACGAGGACTTTTTGAAAAAGTTGGATTCCGATCGCACGAAAAAGAACTGCGAGTATGCCGTGCTTGTTTCGCTTTTGGAGCCAGAAAACGATCTATACAATGAGGGAGTGGTTGATATGTCGTACCGCTATGAAAAGATGTACGTCATTCGTCCCCAGTTCTTTATTCCTATGATCAGTATTTTGCGAAACGCTGCCATGAGCGCGATGGAATACAAAGAGGAACTTGCCCTCGTACGTCAACAGAATATTGACATTACAAACTTTGAAAACGAAATGGAAGATTTTAAAGCGAAGTTTGGACGAAATTATCGCTTGGCGAGTGAAAAGTTCCGCAAAGCAATTGATGAGATCGATAAAACAATCGATCACCTTTTAAAAACCAAAGAAGCGCTTTTGGGGAGTGAGAATAATCTTCGCCTTGCCAATGACAAAGCTGAAGCTCTTTCTATCAAGAAGCTCACTAGAAACAATCCAACCATGAAAGCTAAATTCGATGAGCTTTCCAAGAGCGAATAGCTGCTGATTGAAAATCGGCTGGTCAAAGACTCGTGAGGTGTCTTTTTGCTGTCAATTAATCACGTTTGTTAACCGAGTCTAACATGGAGAAGTTTTAAAGAAACTAAAATGCTTTCTTTTTAGTAGCATTTTAGTGCATAATAGTTTGTGGGTTCACTTCAGATACGAAGTGTTAAGTGAAAGTGAGGATTATTATGAAATTCGTATGTCCCGTTTGTGGTTACGTTGAAGAATATGATGGAGACGAGTTGCCAGCAGATTTTGTCTGTCCGCAGTGCAAAGTACCTGGAAGTCGCTTTATCAAACAAGAAGAAGAGATGACTTGGGCTGCAGAGCATGTTGTTGGCGTTGGCAAGCTTGAGGGTGTTTCAGAAGATATCGTTAACGACCTTCGTGCAAACTTTGAAGGTGAGTGCAGCGAAGTAGGCATGTATCTGGCAATGGCTCGCGTTGCTCATCGTGAGGGCTATCCCGAGATTGGCCTGTATTGGGAAAAGGCGGCTTATGAAGAGGCTGAACACGCTGCAAAATTCGCTGAGCTTTTGGGTGAAGTTGTTACTGATTCAACTGAGAAGAACCTTCGCATGCGTGTAGAGGCTGAAAATGGCGCAACGGCTGGTAAGACTGATCTTGCTAAGCGTGCAAAGGAAGCTGGCTTAGATGCAATTCATGACACCGTTCACGAGATGGCTCGTGATGAAGCTCGTCATGGTAAGGCTTTTGCTGGATTGCTTAAGCGCTACTTCGGCTAAATCACTACTTAGGCTTGTGAGTAGTTTCAGGATTACTTGCTCGCTTGAGCTAGATAGTCGCGTTGATCGTTTTAAGGTGATGCCTCAATAAGGCATCACCTTTTTGTATTTTGAACGGTTTCACTGAATAATGTCTTCAGCTGAGCATTGCTAACTATTTCATACCTTATTTTCGTACGTCAGTCTTTTAGAAGTGTTATCTAAGCGCTAAACGCAGCGTTATGGGTTACTTATTCTTGAGATTATTTCCTCTTTTCTTAAGTTCATTCGATTGTGTCTATAGGATATCGTTCCCATAACAGTTGCAATAAGGCACACTAAACCTATGAAGAGAGGCAGCGCGCTGTCGTTTGTTTGTGTGAGCTCTGTTGCGGGAGAGTTTTCCGTAGGTGGAATTTCTGCTGGTGGCGTTTCAATTCCGAATCGCTGTTTTTCATCGTTTGCGTCGGTGTGAAGAGCAATGACGCGCTCGTCTTTTACTAAGTATTCGAACACAACGAAGGTTTTCCCTGCGTAGTTTTTAGAATCGAGTTCAAATTCAACAGTGGTTTCTCCCTCTTGCTGCTTAGGGGTAAATTGAGTGGTTGCCATATTAAAAGGCGCATGGTCAGTTTTTAGCTCAGCAGTTATTTGCTGTAATGTTTCCTGGTTGCATATGTCTCCTGCGCTAAGCGTATGTAATGGCGCGCTTTTTGGATCAACAATGAAGCCTATCAATTGATATTCCTTGCCTGGAATAAGGTTTTCATATGTTACTCGGTCGGTTAAATGGGCCTTTGCTGAAGAGATAAGCTCTTTGTCTTCGTCGTCTGAGTCAAAGGCGTAGGTTGCAATCGTGGGCATTTGAACAAGAAGAGTTTGTTCGCTGTCATTGGCATCTTTATGTTCGCATACGAGTTTGTCGTCTTCATAGAGTTCTTCAAATATGGTAAGTGAATGATTTCCGAGCGAAAGGGTATCGAACGAGAGCTCTATGTCAACTGATCCGTTGGCCGAAGGAGGAGTGAAAGAAAGCTCGGCTGTGATTTCTGGAAGAAGTGTTTGGGTCTCGTTATCAAACACTGTGGTTTTTAAGATATAGGTTCTTCCGGGAGCAAGGTTTCCATATTCGACGTGGTCAATAACGTTTGTTTCGCTATCGGCAAGAATAAGCTTATCTCTATCGTTTGCGTCTTTGGCGAAGGTATGAATGTAGGGCTTTGCTTCTTCTTTGTTGTCAACGCGCCCTAATTCAATAGCGGTGTTTTCTTTCTTGACGCTGATGCCTTCAATTTTTACGAGCGTGTAGTTTTTATTTGCTTCACAGGGCAACTCTTCGATAGTGTAGGTATCGTAGGGGAGTGCGCCGAGAGAATCGTTTGCTTGCGTTAGCGTTTCTTCTTGTGTTTTGCCAAACCAAATGCCCGTTTCCTCTAGTTTGATGCTTGAAGGGTCTGCTTCTAGGGTATCGTTCGAGGATTCATTTTCTGAAGTATCGTTAGTGGTCTCATCTTTACTCGAAGGGGGATTTTCTGTGTTTGTTTGAGTAATAAGATCATTGAGCGCTTCTGCAAGTGATAGGTATTTTTCTTCGTTGCTGTTCTCGTCATTGCTATTGTTGCGGTTTGTGTTCTCATCGTTTTTGCTAGAGACGTCAGCGTTGTCGGTCGCGGGCGTATTGGTGCTTTTCTTCTCAGGGTGGTCAACGGAATTCTTATCTATTAAGAGAGACTTTTCGTGCTTGTTCTGATTATCTGTCGTGGGTTTTTGCTGCTTATTGTTAACGGAATTCAGAATGAAATCATTTCCATTGGTGTTAAAGGAGTGTTTATTCTGGCTCGAAGCGGTGGATAGGATCCCATTTTCATCGGTAATAAGTACGTGTGTCTCACCTGTTGATTCGCTGGTTATTTTGAAGGGAATCCCCGCAAGGCGAGCCATGTCGCTCTCACGAACTTTGATAAGTTCAACATCGCCGCGTTTTATCTGGTTGGTGAAAGTTTTGTCGTTTGGCAGGGAAACAACGGCTCCATCTTTTTCGATGTTGAATATGAGCTCCTCTTCAGAGAGCAGATATCCTTGTCCTGCAATGCGCTCTTTAATTCGATAGGTTCCAAAGGGAAGAGTGCGATCAATTCCATCATCATCAGAATCAGTCGAGAAGAAATATCCACCAGATTCTTTTTGCTGAGCTTGTCCTGTGTAAACAACTTCACCTGGTTTAAAGGTTTTTTCGTTAACTATGACATTGTGGGAAGAAGCGTTAATCACATCAAACATCGCGTCGAGCTTTCCGGCACCAAGGGGAGTATTGAGGAGGCTCTCTCTGTCGAGTTTGTTAAACGAAATGCCGCCTCTGATTATCTGTTCTTTTACGGAATCGTTGCCATCGAGGGGTAAAAATGTTCCTTGAGCTGAAAAATCTTCATTCTGTTTTACGGTACGCAGAGTGATGCCGCTGGTTGGTAGATAGCCCTGTGGCGCTTTTATCTCTTCAATAAGATACGTTCCTAAGGGTAACAAGGCTTTGTTTGAAGAGGAGTAATATAGCTCGCCAGAAACAAGCTGAGCAGGATTGGATAGATTAACTTCTCCCGTAGCATCCGTTCTAAAAATCCAAGTTCTTGTTGCTTGTCCTGAAGCGAGGGCGCTCTCTGCGGTTTCGAAAAAGCTATCGAAATAACTAATCCTGAATTCTGCCCCTTCGAGCGTAGCATCACCTTGGGGTTGTTCGGAATTGTTTTCAACGTCACGTTTTTGAACAAGAAGATTGGCAGAATCGTAGGCGGGCTCATCGTAGACGCGATCGTTTCCTGCGCGAGCGGTCGATCCATTCTTAACCTCAGCAGAATAGATTTTGTCATCAAGTTCATATCCTAAGGAAGGAACTATTTCTTTTATGTAGTACGTTCCGCGCTCTAGGTATGAACTCTTGGCGTAACCATTTTTATCGGTTGTTAAAACTCCAACTCTTTCAGAGTAGTTTTGGGCGTTTTCTTTACTCTTATAAATTGCATATTGAGCCTGTTCAAGGGAATAGTTGTTATTTGAAGCAGTAACAGATGAGTTGGCGCTGTCTTTATCGAGGTCAATCCAGCCACCAGGTACAAAGCTCAAAATTACTTGGGTCGATCCTGTATTAAGCTGATAGCATGCATCTCTGAATGCTTGAGGAACTTCCCAGGCCCGTTCGTTAATTTTGCTTTGAGCGGCACGAGGATCGTAAGGGTTGCTTTCGGAAACATAAGAAAGAACGTTTCCGAGCGCCCAGTTGCAGAATTCATCAGAACATCCTGCAAGGGCTTCACCCCCATTGCAGGTATAAAAATCCGAAAGAACAATGTGAGTTAGAGCCCAGTAGCGATGAGCGTTCATGGGAGTTCCGTCGTACCATGTGTTTGGCCAAAGAGAGGCATCAAATCCTGGACCACCCCATCCAAACCACATAGTTGCGATGGCAAGTTGCTTGTCGTGAGAGTAGCCTGAAGCGCTTTGTAGAGGAGCTATATCTGCTTTTGAATATACTCCCTGTTTGGGAGTGTCTTTGGCGGGTTCGGCGCAGAAGGCGGGTGCGCCGTCGGCGTACATTTCGCAGGTATCATATCCTCCGTATTCAATATCAATTCCAGGAACTTCCAAGAAAACATTTCCTTCAGCAGTAGCCCAAGCAGAATAGGAGATCATGCAAAGCAAAGGAATAAGGAAAAGAAGAGAGATGAAGACTACCTTAATTGAAATGTGGTGATTGGAGGGTTGCTTTAGGTTAGGTGCATATGATGTTGCAGTGTCCGAATGGAATATGGATGCCGATGGCTTGACGGTTTTGCGCTTGAACATGATGCCTCCTTTGAACTTTAGTGGCATCGATTTTGACGATCGAGTCTATTTTTCATTCGAAACCAGTTGAATATTTTTTAACTAGAAATTCGAAATAATCTAAAACCCTCTTCTTTTTTGGGTGCGTACATTTCACAAAAAGAAAAGACATCGGCAAGATCTAAAGCTTGAGGTAATACGTAAAAATTTCCGGTACCGTCTCGTTGTAGTTTGCCTGCTTTCGCTAATGCAGTATTCGGGAGCGAATGCCATGGATTAGTGTGTCTTGAAATAAGCGCGTATTCATGGGAGAGTAAATACATCATAGTTTTAGTGAAAGGGCTTTTGATGACATACCTACCTCAAGCACAACAAACTCCTTGGCAGCAAAGCGAGGGCCTCAATCTTTCAAAAACTGCAGTGCTGGTAATTGATGTTTTAGGTGGCGAAGGCGGTGTGGTTCCTGGTCTTGAAACAATGGCAGAAAACGCAGTTTGCATTGTTAAAGCTGCGCGCGAAAAGGGTCTTCCCGTTGTTTTTTTGAATGATGCTCATCTCCTAGGAATAGATAAGGAGCTTGAGCTGTGGGGTGAGCATGGCATTTGCGGAAGTGATGCTGCGCAGCCCTTAAAGACGTTTGATCTTCAGGAAAGTGACTTTATCATTCCTAAGCGTAGGTACAATGGCTTTTTTCAGACCGATCTCGATTTAACCCTACGCGAGTTAGGAGTTGACACTCTTATCGCGTTTGGTTGCGACACCAATATCTGTGTTCTTCAAACGCTTGCTGGAGCATACTTCTTGGGATATAAAACTGTTGTTCCGGCAGATGCGTGTGGAACTTTCCTTATTGGTACACAAGAACAAGGATTGGAATATTTTTCGCGCTGCTATGACAGTCGTGTGGTTGATACAGAAACCGTTTTGGGATACTTGGACTAGAAGTTCTGGATCAAAGACTTTGTATGGTTGCTTCATGAAGGTGCAGAAAGGGCTATAGGAGGCTTGAAGAATAAAAGCATCCTCCGAAAACAAAAAGATCTTTCAAAAAACCTCTCGTTGGAAAAGGTCGCCGCTTAATCTTGATCCTCATGCTGGCTGAAATCAAAGAGGCTCTTCTTTCGAAGAGCCTCTTTATCTATTCGCTCACTGAACGAGTCACTCATTGGAAGGTTACGCAATCGAGTTTTCGAACCGCGCACCGCATTCCACGTGCTAGTGGGTGTGGAGTAAATCATGCGCCTTATGAGAAAGAGGCGTTCCGAGAAAGTTCTCATAAATCTTGGTGATATCAGGGTTGTCGTGAGAACGACGTAACTTGCAAGTGCTATCAAGACGACGCAATACTTCTTCGCGCGATTCTGCCATCTCGCAGTCCATTACGATGGGCTGCCCGCCTCCGCCAACGCAACCACCAGGGCAGGCCATAATCTCAACGAAGTCATAGTGAACTTCACCCGCTTCAATGGCATTAACGAGTTCTTCGGCATTTCCAAGACCAGAGGCAATGGCAACGCGAACGGTATTATCTTCGATGTCAAACGTTGCTTCGCGCCAAGGGAGCACACGGGTTTCTTTTGTTGCGCGAACTTCCTTGAAAGCATCGGGGTCGGCGTTTGTTTTGGTTGCGAGGAAGTAAGCGCTGCGCAGTGCCGCTTCCATTACACCACCTGTCGCTCCAAAGATGGTACCCGCTCCCGTGTAGTCCTGCATAGGCTGATCAAGCTCGATGGGTTCAAGGTTGGCTACATCGATGTTTTTACGTTTCAGGAGTCGGCCAACCTCGCGGGTAGTTAAAACGACATCCACGTCAGGGTCGCCGCAGGCGTCAGTGAAGTCTTCGCGCGCGCATTCGCTCTTTTTGGCAACGCAAGGCATGATGGAAACAGAATAGATAGTTTCAGGGTCAATGCCTTGTTGTTCGGCAAAGTAGCTTTTAATCAAGGCGCCAAGCATTTGCTGAGGAGATTTTGCGGTTGAAAGATGACGGGCCGTTTGAGGGAAGTGTGAGTTTACGTAGCGAACCCATCCGGGGCAGCATGAGGTAAACAAAGGCGCCTCAGTGGTTTTCCCGGAAGTGAAAAGCTCTAAAAACTCGCTGCCTTCTTCCATGATGGTTAAGTCGGCAGAGAAATCTGTCGAGAAAACATAGTCAACGCCTGCCTGTTTTAGGGCGGCTGCTAAAAGGTCAATATCAGATTCTTCTGGAGTTAAGCCAAAAGCGCTTCCCCAAGCAGTACGAACAGAAGGGGCAATCTGTACCACTACCGTTTTTGATTCGTCGGCAATAGCATCAAAAACTTTATCGCAATCGTCGCGTGCAGTAAGAGCACCCGTGGGGCAATGGGTGATGCACTGGCCACAAAGCGCACAGCGCATATCAGGGGCACCTTCGGTGTTAAAAGAAGGAGCAACAGTCGTGCGCTTGCCGGTTCCTTTGATGGTCCAAGCATGATTAGCCTGAACCTGATCACAGATGCTTACGCAGCGCATGCATTTGACGCACTTCGAGGCATCGCGAATGAGTGTCCAGTTGGTGTTCCATTCGAATGGTTCGAAGTCTTTTTCAAAGGGCTGTGTGGTGATATTTTCATCGTTACACAGCTGTTGCAGTTTGCAGTTTTCGCTCCGTACGCATGAAAGACAGTTTTGGTCGTGCTGTGCCATGAGCAGCTGCAAATTTATACGACGTGCTTCAATTACACGCGCGGAACGCGTATTGATTACCATGCCCTCTTCAACGGTGGTGTTGCATGCAGGAGCAAGGCGATCGTATCCTTTTATTTCAACCAGGCAAATGCGGCAGGCACCAATTTCGTTGTATTCCTTCAAAAAACAAAGGGTTGGAATTTCGATTCCAGCATTTTTAGCAGCCTGAAGAACCGTGCTGTTTTCTGGAACGGAAAGGGAAACACCGTTAATCGTAATGTTTACCATGCTGCACCCCAATCTTTGTTTAATGTATTGAATCCGTGACAGTCGCACCTCAAGCAACGCTGTGCCTCAAGACAAGCCGCCTGGTCAGAAAGGCAGAATTCGAATTCTGCAAAATCATTTTTTCTTTCTTGCGCCGAACGCTCGGGAACAAGAGCGCGTCCTGCAGCAACGATATCGCGATGACGTGCAGGGGGAACGTCTACATCAACTTCAAGCTGGTGATTAAATCCGAGGTAGGAATCAATATTTGCTGCAGCAACTTTTCCTGCTGCAATGGCTTTAATAACAGTTGCAGGTCCGCTGTTGCAGTCACCTCCAACAAATACGCCCTGAAGCGTTTCAACGATAGTGGCGTCGTTCGAGGTGAGTTGGTCATACCATGTGGGCATTCCCGCTTCGCTGAAAGGTCCAGACTGAATAGATTGTCCAATTGCAACAACAATATAATCAGCATCGATAACATATTCGGGCTCATCAGAGGCGATAGGTGCGGGTCTTCCGCCGCGAACTTTGCCGATGACCTGAGGCTTAACTACCAAGCCTGTTGCACGACCGTTTTCAAGGCGTATTCCCACGGGAGCCGTGAGTTCTTTAATTTCAACACCTTCCGCAATAGCACCTTCGATTTCTTCGTACAGTGCTGTCATATCTTTTTTGCGGCGACGATATGCGCAGGTTACCGAGCTGGCGCCTAAACGGAGTGAGGTACGAACGCAGTCCATGGCAACGTTGCCGCCACCAACAACAACAATCTTTTTACCAGCGAAATCTGGTTGATTATCAAGTCCCATTTCGCGAAGCATATCAACTGCGGAAATAACGCCGGGCGCATCTTCGTTTTCAATCCCGAGTTTTTTATCACTATGGGCTCCGATAGAAACAAAAATAGCGTCAAAATCTTTTTCGAGATCAGAGAAGGGAATCTGACCCGTGATGTCTGCATTAACATGGGCTTTTATTCCGGTGGACAAGATGGAATCAATTTCTGCATCAAGTCGGTTGCGAGGAAGACGATATTCGGGAATACCGTAGCGCAGCATGCCACCGAGCTTAGGCTGACGCTCAAACACTTCAACATCATGGCCCATGAGTTGTAGATAGTATGCGCAGGTCAATCCAGCAGGGCCACCGCCGACTATCCCAATGCGCTTTCCAGTCTTTGGAAGAGCGGAAGGTGCGGGGACCTCTCCTGCTTTATCAACGGCAACGCGCTTGAGGTTTCGAATACCCACGGGAGCATCAATACTTAAGCGACGGCAGTGGTTTTCGCAAGGATGCTCACAAATAAACGCGCAAACCGTTGGGAAAGGGTTGTCACGTCTGATTAAGCGAACGGCATCGGCATAGCGGCCTTCTGCAACTAATGCGATGTATCCAGGAATATCAACATGTGCTGGACAGTCGATCGAACAAGGTACTCCTGCGGCCGTTATGTCAACTGCATTATCGGCTTGATAGCTCTCAAGCTCTTCCTGAAAGCTATCAAGAGCGAACAAAACAAGCTGACCAACGCGAATACCAAGTGCGCAGTCTGCACCGTAAGCAATTGCGGTAGCGGTTTTTCTCAATACGTCTAAATCTTTACGAGTACACGATCCGTTGCAAATGTGATCGAGCTTTTTGATTATCTGTTCGGTGCCAATGCGGCAGGGAACACATTTACCGCAGGTTTGAACCTGGTACAAGCGAGCCATGGCGCTACAAGCCTCTAAAGCAGGAATGCCGCTTGATGCAATAGCGATAAACGCACGAGCTTTTTCGTAACTTTGCTCGAGTGCAGTTTGAGCCGCTGAAGTGCGATCAAGTGTGAGGCGGGCATCAGTTGTCATACCGTCCTCTTTCTCTATGTATTAAGTACTTCACTGACAAAAATATGTACATTATAGAGGAGGTATAGCGCACTTTTTAGTAAGAAGATCAGAAACAGTAAATGTTTGTCAAGGCTTACTTTTTGCTCGTAAGGATATAGTTGTTTACTGTTTGTAGACGCAGGATTATTTCCTCTTCGGAGATACCCTGATAACGACTGATATGCGAAATCGCAAAACGAGAAATGTCAAGCATAAGCTTGTCGGGCAAAAGATAGTAGGTATCTTCGGCGCTAATCCCTTGGCGTTGGAGCCCCATCATGAGACCCATGATTCCGCTTGATGTGTACTCAAGAAGCGCATAGGTACTCGGATTGAGCTCTTCTCCATTTGGACAAAGGATAGAAGTCCACATTCTTATGACGCCCGATTTAATTTTTGGATCGATAAGGTCAAGGCCACCTCGTTCGGCAATAAGCCATAGGTTTTTGATTTGTTGCGTAATGAGATCTCTGTCACTGTCTTTGAGCTTAAATCCTGATGCCACCGAAAAAATAACTTGAGTAATAGTGAAGTTACCCAGCAGTTCTTCGTTGATTACGCAGTCAACGAGCGCTTCAATATTGGGGTAGTGGTAATAAAAAGAGCCGCGATTACATTGAGCTTCGTCAACAATCATTCCAACGGTAATGTCTTTATACTCGTGTTCTTCAAGAATCTTCCAAAACGCATTTCGTATGCGAAGATCAGCGCTTTCTTGTTGTTTGGATGGTCGTGCCATGGTCTTCTCCTGAAACGGTTATAGGGTACTCGGTTTGCTCGAAAAATTCTCACGGGTGTTCATGATGAGCATCTGAAGACGGTTTTCTATGTTGGCGAAACTAACATCTGGGTCGTAATCAAGAGCCAGAATGTTCGCTTCTGGGTAGAGTTCTTTAAGCTTTTTGGAAATTCCTCGTCCAACAACGTGGTTAGGTAAGCAGCCAAAGGGTTGCAGAATAATGAAAGAACGACACCCTTGCTTAGCATGGTGAAGTATTTCACCTGGAATCAAAACACCTTCTCCCGCATCAAAGGTGTGGTGGATTATGGGGTCGCTTTCCTTTACGAGTTCCGGCATGCGTGTAACGGGCTTGCAGAGAGGGTGCTTTTTTGCGATGCGATCCGCGATTGCGTGGGAGTAATCAAAAAGGCTATCCGCAACGGCATACCAAGTTTTTTCATCAAGGGGCTTATCAAGGCCATATTCTTTTACTTGGGCACGTTTGTAGAAGTAGGTTTTTCGAATAACGTCGGTCATGCGTGCCTGAATTACCTCAAGACCGTTGTCTTCAAGGTATTGCTCAATATCGTGGTTTGCTCCCGGATGGAAATTAAGCAGGTATTCGCCCACAATCAAAACTTGAGGCCGTGGATGCGAACGATCAAATGCAATATTTTTCATGGCATCGATTGATTTTTTGAATCCGTTAATTGCCCCGCGAACACCGCTACGTTCAAGTCCGTTAAGAAGAAAGTCAAGAGCCTTGTCAAAGGCAGCTTGTGCAGAGCCCTTGACGGTTTCGTATGGACGAATTTTTCTCAAAAGATCTTCAAGGGTGTCAATCATAGGAAGGCACAAGGCAACCAAAATAGAGCTTCCTAGGCTAATTTTGAACCCAGGGTGGATGTTTTTGTCGTCGTCTTCATCGTTAGTAATGATGGGCACTTGGGAATATCCTGCATCATCAAGAGCTTTGCGCAGCAGGGCGGAGTAGTGTGTGAGCCTGCAGTCGCCGATGTATTTTCCTGTTCCAATAGCAACAGTATCGGGATCGTATTTACCGCTCTCTAAGGCGGCAAGTGCTTCGCCAATAACGATTTGTGCCGGAAAGCAAATGTCATTGTGAACATACTGCTTTCCCAGACGGATGGCATCTTCTCTGCCAATGTCGAGGGCTTCTGCTTTTACTCCCTGTTTGCTAAATACGCTCGTCATCAAACGACAGAATGCGTGTGAAGTGTTTGGAACCAAAATAGTTTTTGAGCTCCTGTCTTTTTTGACATATTTCACCGCATAGGGATCACTCAGCTCATGGCGTTTATGCGTGTGGTGCGTTTTACGTTTGGCGTTAACTGTTTCGATAAATGAACGAACGCGAATGCGTAGAGGTCCTTGATTTTCGCTTTCATCGATTTTTAGCACGAGCGGAGTTTTTTGGGATATTTCTTTCATGATGCGAACAATTTCGTCGGAAAGGTATGCATCATGTCCGCATCCAAAGCTTACGAGCTGCACGTATTCCAAATTACTACTCTGAGCAGCGATTATTGCAGAAGAAAGCATGCGTGCATGGTAGTTGTTCACGATATCAAGACGCGAATGGCGCAAATCAACCTCATTGATACCGGGAACAGCATCGGGTGTAAGAACTGAAATGCCCATTTCGCAAAACTGGCGTGGTAGATCGTGGTTGATAAAAGGATCGTTGTGGTAAGGCCTTGAGGCAAGAATAACTGCATAAGAGCCTTCTGCCTCGGCTTTATTTATAATTTTTTGACCCTTTTGTGTAAGGGTGGCATGGAAGGTTGCCATTGCTCTATCGGCTACCGCGATGGCGCGCTCGCAAGTTTTCTTTGCTACGTTAAAGGTGGTTTGAAAATACGTTGCGAGTTGTTTGTTTCGATCGTTGGTGTTGTACCAGTGGAAAAGTGGGTTGTCAAAATGCCCTTCCCATTTTTCTTCAGGATTGTCGGAGTTTTGAATAACGTAGGAGTAGCCCTTTACCACCGCACACATAGATTGGCTTGTTGCGGCTGTATTTTCCGAAGGAACTGTTGTGATAATAGGCATAAAAATACGATCAACATTTTTATTGATAAGACTTTGTAAGTGTCCATGGACAAGTTTTGCAGGAAAGCAAATGGTGTCTGAGGTAACTTGGGATATACCCGATTCATAAAGCTCTTGCGAACTCTTTTCGGAAAGAACAACAGTGAAAC
This sequence comes from Eggerthella sp. CAG:368, assembly GCA_000434775.1. Classification (GTDB taxonomy): domain Bacteria; phylum Actinomycetota; class Coriobacteriia; order Coriobacteriales; family Eggerthellaceae; genus Anaerotardibacter. Next base: position 17,089 of record FR895463.1, read on the forward strand.
CAAGTTCTCGTAAAAACGTTGACCAAAACGGCATGGTTTCCCAAAAGGCAAGCACGCGGGGAATGCCGATGGTTATTCCGTTTGCGGGTTCTGGAGTGTCGAGCTCATAGGTATCAAATAGGAGTTTTTTGCGAACTTCAAATAGGTTCACCGCTTCTTTTTCTTGTGTGTTGTGATCCTTGAGTTGCTCGCGTACGAGTTTGTCTTTCGGGTCTCCTAATATTTCACCCTTGCTACAGCGGTTGTTTGAGATAAACTGCTCGCCATTTGAAAAGGTGATAAGGCTGCGGTTGCATCGGTTTGTGCAGAAAGGACAGATAAGTCCAGAGGTTTGTGTATAAGAAAACTCTTCCATAGCATCAAGGCCAACGAAGGAAGAAGGTGTCTTATGCTCAAGAACTTTTTCCTTAGCTAGCAGGGCAACACCGTAGGCGCCCATAATTCCGGGATACGGCGCGCGCAGTACGTTGCGACCAAGGTATTGCTCAATAGCACGCAGTACGGCATCGTTTCTAAAGGTTCCGCCTTGCACCACAATGGTGTCACCTAAAGAATCAAGGTTAGAAATACGAACGACTTTGGTGAAAACATTTTCGATGATGGACCTACAAAGTCCCGCCA
>FR895463.1:17745-34771 GCA_000434775.1 Eggerthella sp. CAG:368
TCCGTTGCGCTGTTCTGTCACGATGTTTGAATTCATGAAAACGGTGCAACGGCTTCCTAGGTTTGCGGGGTCTTTTGAGGAAAACGCTGTTTGCGCAACTTCGTCGAGCGGAATGTTGAGTGTTGAGGCAAAGCTTTCCAAAAAAGAACCACAGCCCGAAGAACAGGCTTCGTTGACTACGATGTCAGTAATGATGCCGTCATCAAGCCAGATCGCCTTCATATCTTGACCGCCAATATCAAGAATAAAGCTCGCATCGGGGATAAAGTGCGTGGTTGCTTTGGCATGAGCAACAGTTTCTACTACGTGGTAGTCGGCTCTTAGGGCTTTGGCAAACATGAGTTCGCCGTAACCGGTAGTACCCAATGCTTTTATGCGTAGTGAAATGCCTTGGTTTTGGTAGCGTAGTTTGAGCGCGTTGAGGGCGTTTTTAAGTATTTCGAGCGGTTCACCTTCGTTTGAAGCATAAAACTCGTCAATCAATCTGTCGTCTTCGTCTAAAACCGCAAACTTTGTTGTGGTGCTTCCTGAATCAATTCCTAGATAAACATCTAAAACAGGAGGACACGCTGCAGTATCTACCTTATCAATAAGGCGTGTGTACGGCATTGCCTTTTTAGGGTGCCTCTCGTAAAAATCACTACGTTCTGCATCGCTTTTAAAAAAGGGATCTTGATGGTCGCTCAAATCGATAGTGCTTGCAAGCGCGTTAAGTTTTTCGGTTGCTTCAAAAGCATTCTTGAAGAAACGAGTATCGTCTTTGAAAAGCGACGAAAGGGCTAAAGCGGTTCCCTTGGCAACAATAAGTTCTGCCTGTTCAGGAATAATGATTTCGTCTTGAGTAAATTCGAGCCTTGAGGCAAAAACCTCGACAAGTTTTGGGTTGAAGGTGAACGGTCCCCCTTCAAAAATGAGAGGGGGCGTAATGGTTAATCCTTGAGCAAGTCCGCCGATGGTTTGTTTTGCAACGGCATGAAAAACTGAAAGCGCAATGTCTTCTTTGGATACGCCACGGTTAAGAAGAGGCTGAATGTCTGTCTTGGCATAGACGCCGCAGCGACCAGAGATGTCGTATTGGGTGTTTCCTTTTTCTGCTAACGCATTCAGCTCTTCTGGTTGAACGCGAAGAAGCGTTGCTATCTCATCGAGAAAGGCACCTGTTCCACCAGCGCAACTTCCATTCATGCGCATATCTGAAACAACAGGTTCCCCATCTTTTTGGGTGAAGAAAATCATTTTGGCATCTTGTCCGCCAAGCTCAATGGCGCAATGCGTTTGAGGATATTCCGCTTTAATGGCTATTGCGTTTGCTACTACTTCTTGTACGTAGGGAACATTGAGTTGCTGGGCTAGTGCTTTTCCACCAGAGCCGCAAAAAGAAAGGCGAATTTTGCTTTCAGGATACGTTTCCGCAAGCGTTTTAAGTGTGTTTTGAATGGTCTTTAACTGTAGAGCATTATGCCTACGGTAATCGGAAAAAATAATAGTTTTCGATTTAGAATCAAGGGCTACAAGCTTTGTGGTCGTTGATCCAACATCTATTCCAACGTGAAGAAGTTCAGGTGTAGGGGGAGTAGTTGTGGGGGAAGTGGTTTTGCTAGTAGCTGACAACATGTATATCCTGCAAATCGTTTTTTTGGTATTTATCTAATTATATTAAACAACCTGTTGAATAATAATAGTTAAATTGACTAAATATGTTTAGATTTATAACAATCAATAAAGAAGCATTTTGGTCAGGCTTTTTAAAAGCGATCCATGAAGGTAGTGGGGTAATTCTGCTAAAAAAGCGGTATAGTTAAAACATGTTTCACTAAAAGGTTTTGTTAGAGAGGGGACATCATGGCTAACAATTTCGGTGACGGCTTAAAAGACATTTTCCTAGCGGGCGTTGGGGCAATGGCTCTTACGGGGGAGAAATCAAAGGAACTTGTCGACAAACTAATTTCTAAAGGCGAACTTTCTGTTGAACAGGGTAAAGAAATTAATCAGGAGTTATCACGTAAAGCAACCGATACCGTTTCAAAGTTTCGCGGGGAAGCTCTCTCTCAGTTCTTAGATTCGCTTTCGCCTGAAGAGCGCAAAGAGTTTGCTGCTCAAGTTGCAAAACTCACTGAGGAAAAAGAAGAGAAAAAGGAAGATTCTGCTAAGGAAAAGGCTTCAGAATAATAACCTTGGTGTTCTAGTGTAGAACTTTCTAAACGTCAGTTTTAAAACGGTAGAGCTGACGCGAGCAGTTTTATTGTCTTATCAATCGTAAACAAGCAGCAAGGGCGTTAGGTTCATGGAAGAAAACACGCTACTTCGGCACCTCTTCAATGATCGTGCCGAAGTAGACCCTGAACAACAATTTGGTCTTACCCGCAAATCTCGCAACAAGCGTTTGCATGAGATTATTGGGTTGGTGCGCAAATATAAGGTAATGGATGGCATTACACCTGCGCATTTTCGTGATATGTTGGTTGATCTGGGGCCGAGTTTTGTAAAAATCGGCCAGATGCTTTCATTGCGCTCAGAGATATTGCCTCAAGCTTACTGTGATGCTCTTGCTACGCTACAGATGGATGCTGATCCTCTTCCGTTTAAGGAAATAGAACATGCTCTTGAAAACATTTATGGTGAGCGTTTTTCTTCGATTTTCTCAAACATTGATCCAAAACCTTTGGGAAGCGCATCGCTTGCGCAGGTTCATAAGGCAACATTAAGCAATGGGGATGTTGTCGCTGTTAAAGTGCAGCGACCCGGGGTTCGTGCCACCATGGCTCAGGATATCGATGTTATGCGTTCGGTTGCTAAACGCCTTTCGCGTTTCATGAAAGACAACCAAATGGTTGATCTGCGTGACGTCGTTGAAGAGCTCTGGAGCACGTTTCTTGAAGAAACCGATTTCACCAAGGAAACCCAGAACTTACATGAGTTCGCACTTCTGAATAAAGATGTTGCCTATATTCGTTGTCCCATGCCGTATTTGGAATACTGTTCCGAAGAAGTTTTGGTGATGGAATACATCGAGGGTACTTCACTGCGTGATACCGACAAGCTTGTTGAGCTGGGGTACGATCTTGAAGAAATTGGAATGAAGGCTCTCGATAATTACGCAACGCAAATTCTTGATTTCGGCTTTTTCCATGCTGATCCTCATCCGGGAAATATGTTCATCAAAGATGGACAAATTATTTATCTTGACCTTGGCATTGTTGGAAGACTTAATCCTCGTGATAGGGCTCGCTTTGGTGAGATTATTGAAGCTGTGGGCGCTAAAAGTGCAACACGACTCAAAGATGCTCTTATTTCTTTTTCAGTTGATCATGATTCAAGAGGAATAGATCATCCCCGCTTTTTAGCAGAGCTCGATATCATTTTGGAAGGATACGGCTCCTGTGATGTTGCGGATATTGATATTGGTGGGCTTTTGAATGACATCATGCTTTTAACGAAGCAGTGTAAAGTTACGCTTCCTCCATCGGTAACGGCGGTTTCGCGAGGAATCGTAACAATCGAAGGAACGCTTTCGGAGTATATTGCAAATTCTAATATTGTCGACATAATCAATGACCACGTTATGCGCAAGAAAGATCCGAAGAAAGAACTTCAGAAGCTTGTTCAGGATACAATGATTTCGCTCGGTAATTCGGGTCGTGGTCTAGCGACTTCTGCTGAATATGCAGGAGAAACACTCAAAATGCTTTCTCGCGGACAACTTAAGATGAATATGGAAATGTTGGGTTCTGATGAGCCTATAAAAAAAGTTTCCCGTATTGCAAATCGTCTGGCGGTTAGCATGGTTATTGCGGGCTTATTGGTAAGTGCGAGCTTGATGACTTCGCTCGATATGCCAAAAATAATCGGAGTGCCTGTTCTCTCGTTCATTGAATTCGTTTCAGCTTTTATCTTAACTATCATGGTGGCGATAGATATCTACCGTAAACCAAAAAGCTAGACTTTAATCGTAAGATTGAATTGTTTGTCCTGAGTTCACGCCCTGAAAGGCGGTTTTGTTCCAAAAAAAAGAGTTAACAAAGAGAGATGCGTATAATGCGGTAAGCTGGTATTGAGCGGCTTACTTTTTTTCATTTGAAATCGCTGTTTAGACTCAATCGATAGCTTTGAAAGGGCGGGATTTACTATGAATTCTGATTCACGTGCGGTAAAAGGGTTAAATATCGCGATCATTGTTCTCGCTGCATTGAGCCTAGTAGGTTCTATATTTGTAGCGTTTTCGGTCGGCGTTGTGGGCATTGCGTTTAGTGATCCTTCGGTGCAGTCGTCACTCTATGATGAGTTGTACTATGACTATTATTACGGTGATCTTTATGATTCAGGTTTAACCCCTGATGACATGATTGCGCTTCTTATAGGGTTAGGTTCTGTGGGTGTAGTTTTTTCCCTTCTCGCGCTCGGAACTTCCATTTTTACGCTTATTACAGGCATTTTTGGCGTTCGTAACGCAGGCAATGCCGATAAGCTTGGCAGTACGTTTATTATGACCATCATTTCGATTGTGCTAAACGTACTCTGCTTCAGCCTTATTATGCTCATATTGCTTATTATCTCGGCAGTGTTTATTAATAAGGTGCGTAAAAGTGCTGTTTCAATTCCTTTCGCAGCAAATGCTGCAGCACCAGGAGCATATCAGCAGCAGATATATACACAGCCCGTTCAGTCAACGCCTAACGTGCAGCAATCGGCTCCCGCTCCAACTCAAGCTCCACCTCCTGTTCCAGTCCCTGCTCCAGCTCAAGCACCTGCTCCTGCTCCGGTTCCAGCTTCTGCTCCAACTCAAGCTCCGGTTCCATCTTCTACTCCCGCTGTGAGTAAAGAACAAGGTTCTCAGGATACACCGCAAACCCCTGCGCCTCCTGCACCTCCGGTTCAGTAGTTTTGTGTGGTGAAAGATGCTTACTTGCTTGCATATTAGATGAGCAACACAAATGAACAACGAAACAGCACGATGAATTTAAAATCAGTCGTGCTGTTTTTGTATAAACGCTTTTGAAAGTTCTTCATTAATACTTGTTCTCTTTAATAATCCTGATACAATTCAAAGGCTGATTTATTACACATGCGCGGTGGACCCAGATTCGCCAGTGACCAAATATGGTTGCGAAGAAGGGGATGAAGTCGTGCAGAGGATTAACGAATGGAGAAAACATGACTAAGGTCAACATTAAGACCCTGCTCGATGCAGGCACTCATTTCGGTCATCAGACCCGCCGTTGGAACCCTAAGATGAAGCCTTATATCTTCGGTAGCCGTGGTGACATCTATATCATCGATCTCAAAGAAACTCTTTATGGTCTCGATGCAGCATACACTGCTGTTTCTAAGGTTGCTGAAAAGGGCGGCACCGTTCTTTTCGTTGGTACCAAGAAGCAGGCTCAGGAGCCAATCGCTGAAGCTGCTAACCGTTGCGGCATGCCTTACGTAAATGCTCGTTGGCTCGGTGGTATGCTCACTAACTTTGTAACCATCCGCTCGCGTGTTCAGCGCATGGAAGAGCTTGAGGCAATGGAAACCGACGGTCGTATGGAGAAGCTCCCTAAGAAAGAGCAGATTCTTTTGAAGAAGGAACTCGCTAAGCTTCAGACCAATCTTAATGGTATCCGCAACATGAAGAAGACCCCTGACATGGTTTTCATTATCGATACCAATCGTGAGCAAATTGCAATTCATGAGTCTCATCGTTTGAACATTCCTGTTGTTGGCACCCTTGATACCAACTGCGATCCAGACGACGTAGATTATGGTATTCCTGCTAACGACGATGCAATTCGTTCCGTTAGTCTTCTCGCTGATTTCGTAGCAGACGCTGTTATTGCTGGCACTGGTGCTCCTGTTACCGTTGAAGAAATGGCTGCCCCTGCTGCTGAAGAGGCTGCTCCTGCAGAAGCTCCTGCTGCTGAATAGAATAAGTAGGCTTGCAAGTAAGGTAATAAACATAGGCGGACTTACGAGAGTGGATCCGCGTTTCTTATGAAAGGAAACACCATGGCAGAAATTACTGCAGCTCTTGTAAAAGAGCTTCGTGAAATGACGGGCGCTGGCATGATGGAATGCAAGAAGGCTCTCGTTGAGGCCGAAGGCGATATCGATAAGGCTGTTGACGTTCTTCGTACGCGTGGCTTGGCTGCTGTAGCTAAAAAAGCTGGTCGTGCTACTAACGAAGGCGCAGTAACGGTTGTTATTGCTGCTGATGGCAAGTCTGGCGCAATGGTTGAGCTCAACTGCGAGACCGACTTCGTTGCAATGAATGATAAGTTTAAGGCTTATGGCGAGAAAATCGCTAACGCTGCTCTTGCTTCTATGGCTGCTGATGTTGAGGCTCTTAAGGCTGTAGAGCATGAAGGCGAAACGGTTGAGGCTATCATTACTGACGCGGTTCATGTTCTTGGTGAAAACACTCAGCTTGCTCGCGTAACCACTGTTGAAGCACCTGCTGTTGCTGGTTATGTTCATGGCGGCGGTAAGATTGGCGTTATCGGCGGTAAGATTGGCGTTATGGTTGAGTTTGAGGTTGAAGGAATTGATCCTGCTTCTGCTGAATTCCAGGCTTATGGAAAAGACGTCGCAATGCAGGTAGCAGCAATTGCTCCTGTTGCTGCAACGCGCGATTCGGTAGATCCTGAAATTGTTGCTCATGAAATGGAGATTTACAAGGCACAGGCTGCTGAGTCTGGTAAGCCAGAGAACATTCAGGAGAAAATTGCTTCGGGTCGTCTTGAAAAGTTTTACAAAGAAAACTGCCTAACCGAGCAGGCTTTCGTTAAGAACTCTGATCAGACTGTTAATCAGTACACTGCAGAGGTTGCAAAGAATCTCGGTGGCGAGATCAAAATTCTCTCCTTCCAACGCTTTGTTCTTGGCGAATAATTACACCGATTAAAATAAAATATGAAGCCCTTCCAAAGCTTAGGTTTTGGAAGGGCTTCTCTGTCATAATGAGATAGTTGTCTTACGTATTGAGCCAATGCGGCTTTTCTACTATAGATCGGAAGATGCATGTCTGAAGAAATCATTATTGCGCGTGAAAGTGCTTCTTTGTCAGGAACCGTACATATTGGAGGCGCGAAGAATTCGGCGCTTAAACTTATTGCGGCTTCTTTGTTGGGTCGGGGAAAATCGGTTATCCACAATGTTCCTCTTATTTCTGATATCGAAATAATGGTTGAGGTTTTGCGCAGCTTGGGTGCAACGGTTTCTCGCGAAGGTCACACTATTATCATCGATACCGAAAAAGCAGAAGGACACGAAACTCCGTATGAGCTTGTTTCTAAGATGCGAGCAAGTATTTCTGTATTAGGGCCCTTGATCGGTCGTTTTGGTTGCGCTCGTGTTGCTATGCCTGGTGGCTGTCAAATTGGTGCTCGAAAGATCGACATTCATCTTAAGGTTCTTGAGGCGTTGGGTGTTGAGTTTAAGAACGATCATGGTTATCTCTATGCCTCTTCTCCTAATGGGCTTCACTGCGCCGATGTGCTTCTTGAGTTTCCGAGTGTTGGTGCAACTGAAAACATGCTGATGGCTTCCGTGACTGTCGAGGGTACTTCGATTATCGATAATGCGGCTCGTGAGCCTGAAATTGTTGATCTTGCCAACATGCTCAACGCAATGGGCGCAAAGATTGAAGGGGCGGGAACTCCCACTATCACCGTTACAGGTGTTCCGCTTTCAGAATTCCATCCCTGTGAACACACCACAGTTGGAGACCGCATTGAGGCGGGAACTTTTTTGACAGCTGGCGCTCTTTTGGGCGGGCCATTGACGGTTGAAGGTATTGATCCCTCGTTTCTCCGTATGGCTCTCATGAAGCTTGAGCAGATGGGCTGTGACGTTAAAACAGCAGATAGCTCTATCACTGTTTCACGTACGATGCCCCTTCGTCCTATTGATATCCAGACGCTTCCTCATCCTGGTTTCCCCACTGATCTCCAGGCGCAATTTATGCTTTTGGCGGCGCTCGCAGAGGGAAATTCGGTCATTACGGAAAACATTTTTGAAAATCGTTTCATGTTTGCTTCTGAACTTAACCGCATGGGTGCCGAAATTAGCATTGAGGGACACCATGCCCTTATTCAAGGTGTTGAAAAACTTCAGGGCGCTCCTGTGACTTCTCCTGATTTGAGAGGTGGTGCTGCCCTGGTTATTGCGGGTCTTGTTGCTGAGGGTGAAACAAAGATCTATGACATTTCTCATATTGATCGTGGCTACGAAGATTATGTGGGTAAATTGCAGAATCTTGGTGCATCAATCGAGCGTAGGGTAGTTTAACAAAAGACTAAATTCTGAATATCGCCTTCAAGGTTTTGGGTTGGAGTTGTCTAATTCTTCCTGCGGTTTTTGCTTGTAATTGATAGTACTAGGGTTGTTTCGATGAATAATAATCGTTTTAATCGTTCGTCTCGTCGTTCTAAAAGCTGGTCTTCTTCGGTTATTGGGACGCATGCTTCTTCGGCTGGTCGTCCATCTCGTGGCTCAACGCACCAATCGCGTCGTCGTGCGCAAAGCCTCGGGGGAAGAACTGCTGAATTGCGGCAGATGAATTTAAACACAAGTTCTGTTTCTGCCGCTGCAGCGCGGCACAAAACAGGTCGTTCATTCACCAAGGATGCTCTTGCGCAACGTCGCCGACGCAGTATTTTTCTCGGGTTACTTGTCGCTGTTCTAGTGCTTGCTTTAGCTTTCGGGCTTGGCTCTTGTGCTTACAAATCTTCTATTTCAGGCGCAATGGCGCTCAACGATGATGAAGCTAAAAGTGCGCTTGTTGCACCAAAAGAAAATGAGCCCTATTACGTTCTTATTGCAGGTCTTGGGGACGACCCTCAAGTTGGTCAGACAGCGAGTTTTTTGATGCTCATGCGTGTTGATGAGCAAAATAAGCAAATTTCTCTGCTTGGTATTCCTGACAACATTGCTGTTTCGCTTTCAAAGTCGGGTGACTATATGCTTCGTGATGCTGTATCGGTTGGAGGAGAAAAAGAGTTAATTTCTGCCGTTTCGAGCAAACTCGATATTGATATTGCGCATTATATTCGTACAACTGAAAAAGATTTTGTAACCCTTGTTGACTCTCTTGGCGGAGTTCATGTGAATATTGAGCAGCGTGTGGACGATCCGCGTGTAAGCAACATTGTGCTCAACGTAGGGGAACAAGACTTAAATGGTGAAGAGGCGCTTGCCTACGTCAGTGCTTTTAATTACAAGGATGGACGCACGGTGCGTTCGGGCATTCAAGAGCAGGTGCTTACCAGCCTTATTGCTAAAGTGCAGGATAAATCAGGCTTTGATTTTATTACGACCGCTGATGCTCTTTCGAAAACATTTAAAACAGATCTTGGTTACGAAGATCTTATTAAGATCAGTGACGTTTATTCATCTTGCGAAAACAGGTATTACGCAAATATACCTGGCTCTCAAACTATTGTGGGTGACAAAACTTATTACTATATTTCTTCGGTGGGTTGGGCAAAGGCCAAGGAAAAGTTTATGGCTGGCGAAGACCCTCAGGTATATCTTGATACAAGCCAGGTCAACAAGGCTGAAACTACCGTAGAGGTTCTTAATGGTTCTGGTTCTGAGGGACTTGCAACGCAGGTTGGGGATAAATTAACTCAGGCTGGTTATGAGGTTACCAAGACGGGGAATGCACCATCGTATGTCTATGACGAAACTTTGATTGTGTACAAAGAAGATAAAGATGCGCTTACGGCAGAGGCGATAGTGCAAGATCTTGGTGCAGGACGAACCGTTTCTGCAGGCTCTTTCTATACGCTTGAAACCGATATTCAGGTGTATGTAGGAAAAGATTGGAAAGCCATTGGTTAGTTTTGATCCTATTGCATATCTCAATGAACCGCGGTGGCGTAGCATGTCCCTAGGGCTTGACCGTATCTCTGAGCTTCTTGATGCACTGGGTAATCCGCAGAATAACCTTCGTTTTGTCCATGTTGCTGGCACGAACGGGAAAGGGTCAACGAGCGCTTTTATAGCACAAATCTTGCAGGAAGCAGGATATAAGGTTGGCTTATTCACGAGTCCTTACATCATAAAATTTGAAGAGCGTATTCAAATCAATAGACAAACAATTCCTTATAACAATTTAGTAGAAGTAACCGCACGTGTTCGTGATGTTGCAGAAACGATGCAGGAACATCCAACTGAATTTGAACTCATGACCGCAACGGCTTTTCTGTATTTTTCCGAAAAGAAATGCGATGTTGTGGTTACTGAGGTAGGACTTGGTGGTCGTTTAGATTCAACGAATGTGATAACCAACGTTGAGGTGTCGGTGATAACTCCCATTGCATTTGATCATTGCGCTGTTTTGGGAAACACTATCGCTGAAATTGCACAGGAAAAGGCTGGCATTATTAAAAAGGGTGTTCCTGTAGTGAGTGCTTCTCAAGTCAAAGAAGCTCGAGAAGTTATTGAAAGGACGGCAAAAGAAAAAGGCGTTTCGGCTTCTTTTGCAGAGGGGGCAATCGAGGGCGACAATGCCTGTTTTAGCTACGGGGGTTTCAATAATCTGAACATTTCTTTATTGGGTCGTTATCAGCGTAATAATGCTGTTTTGGCACTTGAAGCGGCACGGTGTTTGCAGAATAAAGGTTGGAGCATTAGCAACGACGCTATTTACAAGGGTTTGGCTCATACGGCTTGGCCAGGCAGATTTGAAATAATCGGTCGTGAACCTCTTGTTATTGTAGACGGTAGTCATAATGAGCAGGGTGTTGAGTCGTTAGTGGAAACGCTCTCGTATCGTTATAAGGATTATCCGATAGTGTTTGTGGTGGGAATTCTTGAGGATAAAGCTCATAGAAAAATGCTCGAGCGCTTAGTTTCTCTAGGTTCTGCGTTTGTTGTAATTCCTGTTAACAATCCTCGTGCTTTTCCTGTTCATGCGTTGGCGCAAGAAATTGAGCAAGTCGTAGCCGAACGCTTGCTAACTGTAAACGTGTACGAGGCGCAAACTATTGAAGAAGGAATTGCGAAAGCGGTTGCTTTAGTCCCACATGATGGAGTAATATGCGCATGCGGAAGTTTGTATTCCATAGCAGATATCAAAAGGGTTGTTAAGAATTTAACTTTAAAGTAACAATCCTGTTGCCGAGTTGTTCGGTCTTGACTGTTATGGCTAGGATATACTCTCTTACGTTGTTTGAGTATCTCGAATGGGCTTGGGCGGCGCCAAGTTCCGAACCTGGTCAGGTCCGGGAGGAAGCAGCCATAAGGGACCGCTGACGAGCGCCCTTGCCTATTCGGGATACTCTTTTATGTAACGGAGGACTTTTCTTGGAATTTATTCAGTTTATTCTTGGGCTCTTGCAAGATCCGCGTGGGGCAATTGCAGGTTGGATTATTTCCCTTGGACCAGTTTGGGTATACACTCCGCTTTTTTTCATTGTGTTTGTAGAGACAGGCTTGGTCTTTTTTCCGTTTCTTCCTGGGGACTCTCTTCTTTTTGCTGCGGGTGTTTTTTCGGCAGATGGCGGCGGACTGAACGTCGTTGCTACGTTGGTAATTTTCTATGTTGCGGCAATTTTAGGAAACACTTCCAACTACTGGATAGCGCGCCTGTTTGGTTCTCGTATTATCGATTCGGGCAAAGTTAAGGCTCTTACTCCAGAGCGTATGGCTAAACTCGATCATTTCTTCGCAAAATACGGCGGACTCACGATTGTTATTACACGTTTCATGCCTTTCTTTAGAACATTCGCCCCATTTGTTGCCGGTACGGGCCATATGAATTTTGGGAAATTCACCCTATTTAATTGTATTGGTGGCATTTCTTGGGTTTCGCTTTTTGTTCTCGTCGGATATTTCTTTGGTGGAATTCCCTTTGTTCAGGAACACTTTGAGATAATCGTTTTGGGCATTGTTGCCGTTTCTGTTGCTCCAGCAGTAATTGGGGCAATTAAGGGTGCTCTTTCGGCGCGAAAAAAGAAAAACCAAACTCTTGCAGAGTAGAATTTTATGAAGACTCGCATATGCTTTCTTATACTTTAAGGAGCGTTATTGAGTTAGTTCTAGAAAGGCTTGCGTTATGGCAGAGGCGTTGTATCGGAAATATCGACCATCCACGTTTCGCGATATTGTAGGTCAGGAACATATCGAAAGAACCCTAAAAAATGCAATTGAGCAGAACAAGGTTTCGCATGCCTATCTTTTCTGTGGGCCTCGAGGAACGGGCAAAACGACTACTGCGCGTATTCTAGCCAAAGCTCTCTTGTGCGAAAAGGGACCAACTATTGACCCCGATGGTACCTGCCCCGAATGTGAAGCCATTGCTAACGGCAATCATCCCGATGTTTATGAGCTTGACGCTGCGAGCAGAACGGGCGTAGAAAATGTTCGCGAAGAAATCATCAGTCGCGTTCACTATGCGCCAACGCGTGGTTCCGTCAAGGTTTATATCATTGACGAGGTCCACATGCTTTCTCAGGCAGCTTTTAATGCGTTGCTTAAAACCTTAGAAGAACCTCCTGAGCATGTAATTTTTATTCTTTGTACCACCGATCCTCAAAAGGTTCCCGAAACCATTCATTCGCGTTGTCAGCGTTTTGACTTTCATCGTATTTCGGTCGATACCATCGTTACGCGTTTAGGCGCTGTATGCATGCAGGAGGGTGTTGAATTTGAGCCTGAGGCTCTTGAGCTTATCGCGTATCGTGCTGATGGCGGAATGCGAAATGCACTCACTTCTTTAGAGCAGCTTATTGCTTTCGGGGAGGGCTCGGTCACATTGAGCGGAGCTCAGAATCTTTTAGGGTCGTTGGACGATTCGGGTTTGGCAGAAATTGTTTCTGCCATTGGCATGCGCGATGTTGCTGCCTGTTTTACGTGGACGGCGCGCTATGTTGAGACAGGCGCGGATTTAGCCCAGTTTGTTCTTGATTTAACTGAGCATGTTCGTAATCTCTACCTTTTGAGTGTAACGAAGGGGGAAGTGGAGCTTTCTGTTCCTGATTCCTCAAGAGAAAATATGAAGGGCGAGCTGAAGCATTTCAGTCAAGATCGTCTTTCTCGCTTATTGGGTATTCTCGATGAAACAATCAAAGAGCTTCGTGTATCGAGTAATCCGCGATTGAGTTTTGAAATTGCTCTCACTCGAATGGTTCGACCTGAATCTGATTTAACTTTAGAGTCTCTTGCAGAACGTATTGAGTCTTTAGAAAAACGCCTCTCTGGAAAACTTGATCCGCAAGCCTATATTGGTGTCCCGGTTGTACGCGCTTCTGCGCCTGCTGGCTCGGTGCCAATTTCGCCTGCTTCAGCCTCTGTTCCATCGTCTCAGGCGGATGCCTCCGTGATGCCCGCCAGGTTTGCGACTGAGGGTTCCTCTGCTCCTGCTGCATCCTCTGTGTCGTCGGCGTCTGTGCAGCCGCCTTTTGCTCAAACAGTCACTGCTTCCGTAAGTCAGACTTCGTCCAATGCGTCATCTCCGAAAAAACAGCCGGTTGCTGAGCAGGTAGCTGCTCAGCGTATTCCCAGTTCAGCTCAAAATACCCAATCAGTTCAACGGAAGGCAGCTGTTTCGTCTCAAGCTTCTTCGAGCGCTTCGTCGTCATATGTATCTGTCTCGCACCCCTCTGCCGCTACTTCTCAAACAGTTTCTTCCGAGCGGCCTCGAGCATCTCAATCTGCGGGAAAAAGCACCGTTGATCTTTCCAATCCTGCAAACTTGCAGCGTATGTGGCATTCGATTACTTCCCATTTAAGGAAGGTAAATCCAGCGCGCGGAGTGTTATTTATGAATGCTCGTGTTTCTGCGGCAGATCAAAACACTACGATTCTGGTTGAGTTTAGTGCGGATAGCGGTTTTGCCTACACGGCAGCACAGAAGCCAGAGGTTCAAGAGTTACTTAAACAATCCATTCAATCTGTGGTGGGTGTTCCTGTTCCTTTTAGGCTTGAGCTTGCTGGAGGGAATGCTTCCGCGCCAACTGTACCAACGTTTGCGAATGCCGCTAAGGCCTCTGCCGCACCAGTGCGCTCCGTTGTGCCTGAACCAACCAACCTTTCTCAAAGCAGACAGCAACTCACATCTTGTTCAGTGCAACCAGCCACTCAAGGAGTGAATCAATCGTTTACTTCGCAACAAAGCCAGGCTCCTGCTTCGTCGCAAAGCCAGGTTTCCGCGTCACTACAAAGCCGGGATTCTGTGTCGACAGGCCAAATATCACCTCAGGGCACAGCCAATGCACCGCATCAAGCACCCGTCGTTTCTGCTCCTTCTTCTTTCCCAGAAGATGAGAGCGTTCCTTTAGACGTGTACGAGTCGTACGCTTCCGCCGAATATGATTCAGACAAGCAGGCGTTTTCGATGCCTGCCGACGCTTCTCAACCAACTCGTTCTACGTCTGCGGCATCAAGCTCACAACCCACGCAAGATTTTTCTTCTGAAGCGGAGGAAATAAAGAGTATTTTGACTGCTAGTTTTGGAGAAGGAATAAAGTTTGAGGAAGTTAATGAGTAGCTTCTTATACAATGCTAAAAGCTTCTTTTAATAAATAACTCAAGGAATGGAGATTTCTATATGAACATGCAGCAAATGATGCGCCAAGCACAAAAAATGCAAAAAGAACTTGCGAAAGCCCAGGAAGAAATTGCTTCCATGACATTCGAGGGTTCTGCTGGCGGCGGGATGGTTAAAGTTGTTGCTTCGGGTGATATGAAAATTTCGTCAATTACGATTGATCCAGATGTTGTCGACCCAGAAGATGTCGAAATGCTTCAGGATATGGTTTGTGCGGCAGTAAATGAAGCATTGCGTGGTGTTGGCGATCTAAGCAATCAGCGTATGAATGCTGCTACAGGCGGAATGAATATCCCTGGCTTAATGTAGTGGGTTTGTTTTATGTATTCAGCTTCGGCTATTCAAAAGCTTCTTGACGAACTTGAGCGCCTGCCGGGCATTGGACCAAAATCTGCTCAGCGTATTGCCTATTGGATTTTAAATTCCGACAAATCAGATGCGCTGCGTTTAGCTAATGCTATTGTTGAAGTTAAAGATACGGTCCATTTTTGTTCAAAGTGTTTTAATTATGCGCAAGATGATCTTTGTAATATTTGCGCTTCAGGAAAAAGGGACGCTACTACTATTTGTGTAGTTTCGGAACCACGTGATATTCCTCCTATTGAGCGGACTGGCTCGTTCAATGGGGTCTATCATGTGTTGGGTGGCGCTTTGTCCCCTTTGGAGGGCATAGGTCCGGAGCAACTTCATGTTACTGAGCTCCTTTCGCGTCTCAATGATCCGAGAATTTCGGAGGTTATTCTGGCGACTAATCCTAATGTTGAAGGTGAAACTACGGCTAGTTATCTTGCACGTTTGATTAAGCCGACGGGAGTTAAAGTCTCTCGTTTAGCGAGCGGTCTCCCTGTAGGGGGAGATTTAGAGTTCGCTGATGAGGTTACGCTTGGTCGAGCCATTGAATCTCGCCGCGTTCTGTAAAAGGACGCGGCTTTTTATATTTGGAAGAACCGCTTTGGTAGTCAAAGAAATAGACCGACAGAGGTGAGAGTTCTTGTCAAAAGCTACCTATTACCCATGCCACTAAGTGCATTGAGGTTTTCTCAAATCGACCTGATTTTTTCGTCATTTTCTTTCATTTTAGAGCTTGAAAACTGAATTTCGGTTTGAATAAGTAATTACTCTTCGTAAGAAAATTGTACAGATTCTTTTCTTTGTATATTTATACCCTAGCTGTGTTCACCATTCTCATGTTAAAGGGAGGGCATGTGTGATGAGTGCTGTTGGAGTTAATTATTCTTGGGGAATGGATTTTTCTCAAGAAGGAGCGGTTGTATTTCGCCTTGAGTCCGCGGATTATCGAACGAGCGCAAGTGAAAGAACTAAGCGTAAAATTGCGCAGGCGTTCGAGAGCGTTCTTAAAGTGAAACCGTTTGAAAAAATCATCGTTTCGGATATTACGAGCAAATGTGGCATTTCAAGACAAACCTTCTATAATCATTTTCTTGATAAATACGATCTGGTTAACTGGATATATCAGCAGTTGCTTCATGCTACTACTCGAAGAATTGGCATCGATTTAACATGGGAGCAGGCAGTTCGCTCAAAGCTTGAAATCATGAAGAATAACGCGGAGTTCTTTTCAGAGATTTTTAGCGTTACCCATTCTGAGGGGCTTTTGAATACCGAGGCGGAACTTGTTTTTGATTACTATCAAGATAACCTCATGCGTCTCGTTGGCAAGAAGCTCAATGAGCTTGAAACGTATTCTTTGAAGATCTATTGCTATGGCGCAACAAGGATGACGGCGGAATGGATTTGTTCAGGGGCAACCATGCCAATAGAGATGATTATTGTTGCAAATAAAGTCGCATTGCCTCCATTTGCCCAAAAGATCTTTCTTGCTTGAGGTGTTGTGCTGGTAATTAGCAGGCGTATCAAATAAACGGATCGGATCCTTGCGAAGATTTGTAGACGATTTTTGTTTGCCGTTGAAGCGTTAGTGAGCCGTTTTTACTTATATAGATTGCTTCAAGAGTTTTTAAGGATCAGGCAATGTGTGCTCATGTAGTGATATCCGTTTGTCTTTTTTGGTGTAGATTGCGTTGATACTGCTACGGACGAAGCGAAAAAGTGCGGTCCGCAGAGAACAGTGAGCGTTTAAATTAGACAAAGTTTACTGGGTTATTTAAGTTCAGAGGAAAAAGAAGTAAAACAACAGAAAGGGTAATTGTGTACAATTCGCTTTCGGTGTCACTCTTAGCAAAAAAATACGAATATACGATAGAAACTGAGCCTAAAGTTTATTACCTTCCTAAATAAGTTATGGATGCCAAGGAAGTTTCGCGACATGCTATGCCACGGAAACTTACCCCCTCCAAATGTGAGTAAGTAAACTTCTGAAACCGTCCATAATTAGAGAAGATACGGTCACCTTCTCGTGTTGCTTATGGAGGCGAACAGTCATCCAGTCGCCTCGTAGCAACACCCTTTAGTTAATCCTCGAAGAATGAAGCAAGTCGGTTTTATAAAAGCTTAACTTTTTTAAAAGAAATT
>FR895464.1:0-10644 GCA_000434775.1 Eggerthella sp. CAG:368
TCCTGTGGTAACAATGATGAACCAGGCAACAATACAGGCAACAACGGCGCCTGTGACCGCGTCAATTTTTTGGAAGAACAAATCTTTCAGGGTGACGCCTTTTTCAACAACATTGCTTTGCGTGAAGAACATCATCCAGGGTGCGATAGTGGTGCCAACCATCGCAACGGTGAGTGAAAGAAAACTGATGTCGCTGCTCACTTCAGGAATGACAGTGTGAATGAGAGCTAAGTTCCAGTTAGGTTGCGCAATAATAGCTGCCACAATGTAAGTTACAAATACGCAAGAAATAGCAAGGAAAACATTCTGTACGCGTTTGTAGCTTCCGCCTACAATAAGCCCCCAAACGGCAGCAGCGGCAATGGGAACAGAAATCCAGCGAGGAACGCCAAATATCTCCATGCCAGAAGCAATACCTGCGAATTCGGAAAAGGTAGTTGCAACATTACCAATAAGGAGTGCAAGCATGGCAAGAGCGGTAAGTCGAATGCCAAAGCGTTCGCGAATCAGGGCAGAAAATCCCTTGCCCGTAACAGCCCCCATGCGCGTGGCGGTGGTTTGAATTACCACAAGCAAAATGCACATTACAGGGATTACCCACAACGACATAAAGCCAAATTTTGCACCTACGGTTGAATAGGTGGCAATTCCGCCAGCATCATTTCCAGCCATAGCAGTAACAACGCCAGGACCCATCGCTGCAAGAATAAGGAGAGCCTTTGACTTCTGGGAAGGCGCATTCGGCTGTGCGTCGAGTTCTGTTTGAGCTGATGCCTTCATTAATTAAGGCCTCCTGCAATTTGCAAAATGACGAAGGTGTAAGGAACCAAGAAAATAATGAAAATAACAACAACGGCAATAAGTTGCGTCCAAGCCCAGCGCGTTTTGCCTTCTTCGGCATCGTCTTCAATAACTTCCATAGCGTCGTCGACGGTAACGATACCAAGCATTCGCCCTGATTCATCAACGACAGGCATTGCGAGCAAATCGTATTTCGAAATGTCTGCCGCCACTTCTTCTTCCTCTTCTTCGGGGAAGGCGGTAATAATCTCTTCAAACATAATATCTTTGAGCTGCGTATCGTTTGTTGCTAAAACAAGGGTACGCAACGAAAGAACGCCAACGAGTTTGTCGTATTCGTCAATGACATAAACGTAGTTAACAGTTGGATGGTCTTCATCGAGAGCACGAAGAGCCTCAATAGTTTCGGCAACGGTGTCGGTAGTGCGCATAGAAACATACTGTGTGGTCATAAGGCCACCAGCGGTATCCTCGCGATATCCGAGCAGTTGTCTAATGCCTGCAGCATTTTCGACACCCATCAACCGAAGGAGTTTTTCGGCTTTTTCGTAGGGGAGGCCGCCAACGATGTCCGCTGCATCGTCTGGATCCATATCACCCAACAAACGCGACGCACGAGCATCGTCTAAGTCACCGATAACGTCAGCCTGGAATTCTTCTTCCATCTCAGAGATTGCATCGCCCGCACGAGCATCGTCTAAATGCTGAAATACGTTTGCACGCTGTTTTGGATCGAGTTGTTCAAGAATGTCTGCCACGTCTGCTGGATGTAATTCATCAAGACGGGTATGCGTGACAGAAAGCTGTACCTTGGAAAGGTCGCGGTCGAGCAAATCCATGTAGTTCCACGCGATAATTTTTTCGTCAAGCTTCTTGTGGAATACCTTACAAATTGCAAGCGCGGCACGTTCAACCCAGGGAGCAAGGCCGCGCAGAAGACCACGAATGCCAACTTCAGCTCCAAGAAGACGAAGTTGAGAACCTGAAACGGAAAGCTTTAGGTCGTTTACACGAACGACTTTCATGCCCTGCGTGTCAACGATTTGCTTGTTGAGTAAATCGCGTGCGAGAAGAACTTCATCAGGCTGCAGATAACTGAAACGAATAGCAGTTCTGTCGACTTTTAGAATGATGCCATCTTCGGTGAATTCGCTGACGTACTTGCGCCATGAAATCATGAAGGGGGTTTTCCCGGGGCCTAAAAAGGCAAGGCTGGTAATACGAGGGAAAACTTCACCAGTTTGTATGGCGAGATCGGAAATAGATCCGATTTTTTCTCCGTTGGCGTCAATAACTGGCTCGCCAAGCATTTGTGATAAATAGAGCATTAAAATCCCCTAGGTTAAAAATCAAGCTTGCCCGCACAAAGCAAGCGCCAAATCGGCGCAAGATGGACAAAGATGCAGACTTGATCCACTTCTTTTAGCAGTCTTACCTTCGACTGCCTCAAAAATGGGGAAGTCGAAGGCTAATTACTGTGAGGTTTCGGTTTTCGAACCTTCAAGTAATTTCCTTTCACTCAAATTGATGTGATTGCTGACTCGATTCGCACAACCCAAGCTAAAAAACTATCGGTTTTGTTGAAGTCGATAAATCATCAGCATCGATGATTGTAAAACATTGGATGCAGAATTAACTTTACGATGAGTAAAAAAGATGTTAAAGACAAGAATCTTCAATTGATAATAATGTCAAGAGTGCCGAAATTTTATTTCAAGGCTCTTCGTTTTTATGTCTAAGCCTATTTTGTTCTAAAAGTGGAACGCTTCTAAAATAGAAGACCCTACATCCCAAAGGCGTAGGGTCTGTCTTCAAGTTACTAAAACCGCAAATCAATACTATTCAGATTTCTTTGTTCCGCATTGGGAGCAGAAGGTGCCTGCTTTGTTGGTGCTGCCGCATTGGGGGCATATCCAGCTGGTACTTTTGGATTGTACGAAGGAAGCAGTTCCGGGCTTTTTGGAGAGTTCATTTTCAGTTTTTTCTTCTTTAATCGATGGCATAGGGGCCGTTGCTCCAGCTGCAGGTGCAGTAGGCCTTGATGAGGAAGCGGCAGAGGTTGATGTGTCAGCGGAAGAAACAGTGTTGTTGGCGCTACTATTTTTCATTGCTTTACGGATATCAGAGGTGTTCTTCCAGATAAGAACAATCATAAGAGTGAATTCAAAGCCAAGGCGATTGAGAAGTTCAAGAAGGGCACAAACAATAAGAATAGTAATTATTCCCGTGATAGCCATTCCGGGTGCATAAACGATAATAGTAAATGAGGCAATGATGCTTGCGATTGCCTCAAAGGCAATAAGGCAGGTAGTGAAAAGATATAGAACCTTAAGAATCTTTTCGATAATTAAAGACTCAAAGCGAAAGAATGGCCCCCAATCATGTTTGGTTGCTTGTGTTGTTACTTTTCCTTCCGAAATATATTTCATATACAGAAGGACAGTAACTACGATTGCAGCAATAAATGCTATGACGGAAAGAACTAATCCTGTACCTGTTGAAGGTAGTATTCCACCATAGTAAGAGCTATTGAACATATTTCCTCCATTCCTGTTGCCTTGCATGTGCAAGGGCTATTTCTGCTGTGGATGCATCTCCTTGCTAAAACAAAAAGCACTGAAAGGTGGGGTAAGCAAGCAGCATCTAATAAAACTGAGTATGTAATTTTAAGCGATGTCAGTCTTTAAAAAACCACTCTAAGGTTAACCTCTGGGAGCTGCTGGTTTCGCAGTGGGGTAAACCTGCTTGTATTCGGTGTAATACTTATTGTTGTCGTTTACGCGAGTGTCTTCTAAGGGCTTACAAATCTCTTTTTCGTGTCCCGTAGGATCGGTGTATGTCAGGCTGATATCCCAGGCATCGCAGATAACACTTATACGCATTTCGCAGTCATAATAGCAGGTGAGAAGCTTGTTATAACTGTCGTAATATTCCGATGCGGTTGGAACATCGAGGTTGTAAAGGTTACTGTACTCAGTGGATACGTTATAGAATAAATCGTAAGCGTCTCCGGCACAATCAGAGCGAGTTGACAGATCTTTCTTGAGATAATTGTTGTTAAAAGTGGTTGCAGCAGAAGAAATCTGTGAATCGTATGCATCGAGCTTGTTGTAGAAAACAATAAGTTTGTTGTAGATTTCTTTATCACGAGCAGATGTTGTGACTTTTGGAGTGCTCGAAGAACTGCCTGAGCCGTTTGAGGAGTTGCTTTGAGTTTGTTCAGATGGTTGGCTCTTTGGGTCGGAGTTTCCTTGATTGGTAACAGCGGGAACAGCCAGGAAAATTATCAGCAAGGCAATAATAACAACAGCGAGCCCGATAATAACCCCAATCATAATTTTGTGCTTCGTCTTATCGCTGTTGTTCTGCGGTTGAACCTGATATGTTGCAGGGATTTGAGCTGATGTTTGATTGGGAATACCTTGAGCAACATTAGCACTCGATTGAATGTAGTTTCGTTGGGTTGGGTCAACCGAAGGTACAACTTGAGTGGTTTTAGGTGCTGTCTGCGTGGTTGTTGAGACGGCGGGATTTTGTACAGTTTGAGGAGATGTTGGTGTGGTTCCAGCTTCGTGCAAGCTGTTGAGCGCTTTTGCTTTATCTTCCTTTAAAGACCGAGTGACTTCGTCCTCGATTTTTGTAGCAGTAGAATCTTCTTTTGTTTTAGACACACCGCCAATAGGAGTTCCGCAGTGGTTGCAAAACTTCTGACCTGGCTCAAGAGGAGAACCGCATCCTGTACAAAACTTCTGAGTGTTAGACATTGCTCGCTCCTTCATCTTGGATCCAGTGTTTGTTTCAAAGTATAGTATGGAAGAGTAAAAACAAAGAACTCCATTGTAAATTCTTTGCAAAGAGTGGCTTCTGTTGTGGTTCCTGTTTACCAGCTTTGATGATTTGAAAGAAATACAATGATTTATTCCAAAAGCTTTATTAAGTCACTGCCTATTGTTCTTTATGGATTGCTGGCGATTGTTTGTTCGGTGCTTGCTTTATTGATGGCAGGAACTCTCTCAGGTTGTTCTCTTGCTGAAGAAAAGTTCGATGAGCCAATTGAATTAGAGGTAAATGATACGCCGAAAGATGCAAATCCTTCAACCGAAAGGCTCTCAGAATTGACTTTTTCGGCAGAGGAGTTTCGTACTCGTCTCAACATAACTGAAGATTATAGAAGCAGCTTCGTTCACGGAGATAAGGGTGCTGAATATCAAAAATACATCGTGTTGCATGATACCGAGGGTGATGCCGATGGGGAGTCAGTAGTTAATTTCTGGGATGGGAATGGTGCAGGTGTAGCAGCTCATTTCGTTGTGAACAAAGACGGATCAATTGTTCAGTGTGTCGACATGGATGCAATCGCTCATCATGCTGGCTTTGGCGACACTGGCAACAATGCTCGATATGGCGTGAGCGACGAATCACGTGATGACAAAGTAGGAACCAAGGCAATCGGAAACGGTTTTGCTGATTATGGTATGAATTCCTTTTCCATAGGAATCGAAATGGTTCACGTGGGAGGTTCAGGAGATTACCCTGCAGCTCAACTCGAGGCACTCGATGCTCTAATTGCCTACATCGATGCCTACTACGGAAATGAAAGCCAAATTATTGACCATAAAGCATGGAGAAGCGGAAATTCGGATACATCTCCTGAGTTTGCAACGTATTTAGAAAACTATCAAAACCGGCGCAAGCACGCCTAGGCCTTCTGCTTGCGTCGTCCCTTTCCTTGGTGTAAATGTATAAATGATAAATGTTAGTTATAGGTAACTTATTCGTCAATTCGTTTACCTAATAACTGAAAAGGGTCAAGCAAACAGAAAGGGCTTTCATGATTAAGACAACGGTTGAAGTTGACGGTATGATGTGCGGCATGTGCGAATCGCACGTAAACGACGCTATCAGAAAAGCCTTCAAGGTTAAGAAAGTCAACTCTTCTCATACCAAGAGCCGTACGGTTATTGAGTCAGAAGAGGCTTTGAATGAAGATGCACTTCGTAAGGCAATCACCGAAACGGGGTATGAAGTAAAAGGGATTACTTCAGAGACGTTTGAGAAGAAAGGCCTGTTTGGTCGTCGCAAATAGCTTCTTTAGAATCTGTATTAGAACTTGTGCTGTCGGTTGCTTTTGGCTTAGGCAGTACAAGTTCTAATACAATTGCCATTACAAATACCAGTGCAACTGAATTGCCCACAAAGATAGACTGTGCAAGATCAGGGAATCCAGCAAAAATTTCGCTTACCTGCGTAAAGCCAATACCAATTGCGAGCGAAAGTGCGGCGATGGTAATGTTTCGTTGTGTGAAGCCTGCTTTGGCGATCATTTGAAAACCTGTAAGGATGATAGAGCCAAACATCATAATGGTGCAGTCGCCCAATACCGCATCGGGTAATGTTGAAAAGAGCGTTCCGATAATAGGCATACATCCCGCAAGGAGCATAACAGCGGCTCCGCAGGCGATAGCTTTCCGATTTACGACATGCGTCATGGCAAGAAGGCCAATGTTTTGAGCGAAGCTTGTGAGGGGAGAACATCCAAACACACCCGAAAGTGCACTGATAAAACCATCGGCAGAAACTGCGCCGGCAATTTCTTTTTCGGTGGCGTCACGCTTTACGGCAATTTCCGAAACGGCGCAGGTGTCACCGATTGTTTCTGCGGCACTTACCAAGAATAGTAGCGTAACAGCAATGATGGCATCGAGATGGAATTCGGGAACAAAGGGAAGAACCTGTGGCAATTGGAAAAATGAAATCGTAGCAAAAGCCGAGAAGTCAACTTTTCCCATGATAATTGCTGCTACGTAGCCAACGCCTAAACCGAATAAGACGGAAAGCTGACTTTTAGGTCCTTTAAGCACTCCTTGGAAAATAAGGCAGGCCGCTAGGGAGATTGCGCCAAGGAGCAAGTTGTCGAGCGAACCGAAATCTTCCGCACCAGAACCTCCGCCAAAGCTTTGAGCTCCAACGGAAAGAAGAGAAAAACCGATTGACGTTACGACAACCGCGGAAACAACAGGAGTGATGAAACGGCGCCAATATTTGGCGAACAGGCCAAGCAGCCCTTCGAGTACACCACCCACAATAACGGCACCAACAACAGCACCGTATCCGTACGAAGCGGCAATGCCGCAGAGTATGGTAACAAAGGTAAAACTTACGCCCATAACAATGGGGAGTCCTGAACCAATGCGCCAAACAGGGAAGAGCTGAATAAAGGTGCCGATAGCGGCAATGATCATAGCGTTCTGAACAAGGATTGCCGTAGTTGCTTCATCGAAGCCTGCAGCTGCTGCCAAGATAGCAATGGGAGCCAGGTTGGCAACAAACATGGCAAGAACATGCTGCACACCATAAGGAAATGCTTGGGCAACGCTAATCTTGCCATCGAGGCGGTCGAGTTCGCGTTGTTTGGTGTACTTAGAAAGATTTGAGTCGGTTTTCTGATCGGATTTAGTTCGAGATTTACAAAAGAATGGTTTCATCGGAAAGTAATTTCTCCTGTTTCAGGATTCATGGCATCGACAATGGCAAGAGAACGAACGGTGTAGCCTTGGTTACGCAGACGATCTCCGCCTTCTTGAAAACCTTTTTCAATAGCAATTCCAATGCCTTCAATTGTTGCGCCCGCTTTTTCGCACAGGCTAATAAGTCCTTCCATAGCACACCCGTTTGCCATGAAGTCATCAATCAAAAGTACGTGGTCTTCAGGGCCAATAAACTTCTTAGAAACAATAACGTTGTTCACGTTGCCGTGGGTAAAGCTTTTTACGCTGGTGACATAAATACTTCCATCGAGGTTGATGGATTGGGACTTTTTCGCAAACACCACAGGGACGCCAAAGACGCGCGCGACAATAGCGGCAATGCCGATACCGGAGGCTTCGATGGTCATAATTTTATTGATCGGTCTATCTTGGAAAGTGCGATACCACTCACGAGCCATTTCTTCAAAAAGTTCTACATCCATTTGGTGATTGAGGAAGGAATCAACTTTTAAGACATTTCCTTC
This sequence comes from Eggerthella sp. CAG:368, assembly GCA_000434775.1. GTDB lineage: Bacteria > Actinomycetota > Coriobacteriia > Coriobacteriales > Eggerthellaceae > Anaerotardibacter. Next base: position 7,814 of record FR895464.1, read on the forward strand.
TTTTACAACTCCGTCACGCCTGATGCGCTCTTTAAGCAGCTCCATGAAGTGTCTCCTTTTAATTTTTTTCTGAATAGGTTTATAGATTAACAAAAGAGTTGCGTGCGGTGGATAAGCTTCTGGTAGATGTGTTGAATCATCCATGGTTCTTTTGAGATGTTAGGTATTTCATCAAGATCAAACCATGAAACCCCTGAGTTTTCATCGGGGGCAATATGTAGAGAGGCGGAAGGGTCTGCTTCAAAAAGATACGTAATATTGAGATGAAGGTGTGAGGGAACGTATTCGCCACGTTTCCAATGTCCGTTTACGGTGAGAACTTCGCATGAAAAAATATCATCGCTTATAAGCTGTGCTTCTTGAAGCCCTGTTTCTTCCTTAAGCTCGCGCATGGCGACGCGGGTGAGATTTGTATCGCCATCAGCATGGCCGCCAATCCATGACCAGGAATTGTAAATGTTGTGATACACCATGAGCGTTTGTGTTTTACTTGGATCAACTACCCAGGCAGAAGTGGTGAAATGGGAAGGCCATGAGCGGTTAAAAACATCGGGCGCAAAATCCTCAGTGCCATTTTGCAGGGACGAAAGAATAACTTCTTTGTCTCGCGCTTCCTCGTCATTGAGGGGTGTGAAAGAAGTTAGTGCTTGGCGAAGGGCATCCATGGCAGCTCACTATTCTTCAACAAACTTACCCGAGAAGTTTTGTCCGCGGGTAAATTCTTTAGCTTCTTCAAGTGAAAAATCATCACTAAAGAGCATAGGAAGCGTGTCGCTTGCCTCTTGCTGTGCCTGATTGAATAAGTCTACAAAACTTGCCGTGGTTACCGTTCCCGTGAAGGGGTTTTCCCAAACAGCATGTTGATGGTTGTCGAACTCGCTTACGGTTAGGGGAATGGCACGGTGAGACATTGCCTGGACAAACGAATGGTTTCGCAAGAGACGTTCAATGTTGCCCAAAAGGTTGCGCTTGATGCCGCGGGGAGAATGGAACACCCCTTGTACCAGACGGAACAAAACAACACCTCGGTAAAAAAGGTCATCGCGTACATCGGCTGAATATACCTCACGAATAACGGAGGAAAGATATGCCGAAATGGCCTTAAGAGGTTTAGTTGAGCAGCGCAAAATTTCCTTTTCGGGGGCATACGTTTCAACTGTTTGCCCCGTGCGGGTATAGAGCATCATTTCGTCAAGCTCGCTTTCGATCACGGCATGAACATCTGATCCGTCTTTGTCGGTCAAACCCTCTTCACCTGCCTTACAAAAGGCGTACTGCTGCGAATACACGTAGGGGTGAGCACTGCGATCAAGAAGATAATGACACGCAAATCCTGCTACATAGGCTTTTACGATTGAACGATATTCCATAGGAACTTCTTTGAGGTGTTTAGATAACGTAAAAAAAAGCTCTGCTGGTTTTTTATCGTGGATCATATTTCCAACAAAACGATATTTGAGAAGGGATGGGTCAACGCCGCAATAAAAGAAAGGGTCAGGTCCTTGGTTTCCGAGTAAAAACGCATCTTTTTCTTCCTTTGTCTTAATAAAAAGAACCGAAGAAAGAGAAAGGGCTTGTTTGCCGAATTGATCATGGGTAATTATTGCAGGCATACAAGGCTCCATTTCTTACATAGTTTTTAGATTTGGTAGTGTTTGTTCACCATATACTGATTCTGTTTATGATGCGTCTCTTTGGTTTGAGTATCAAGAGGGCAATAGGAAAGGATAGCGATGTCGAAATTAGGCATGACAAAAAAAGAAATTAGCTGGGTTCTTTATGATGTGGGGAATTCGGCCTTTGTTATGCTTTCGTCCGCTCTTATTCCTGTGTACTTTGCCTCAATTGCAGAAGAGGGCTCTTCTATTGTTGTTGCGTGGGGCTATGCAGAAACAGTTGCTTCCCTTATTTTGGCGCTCGTTATGCCTATCTTGGGAAGTCTGGCTGATATTGCAGGCAACAAAAAGAAGTTTTTTGTGGGTTTTGCCGGCACGGGAGCAATAGCGTGTGCGGCGCTCGGCATACCTGAACATGCCTTGGCTTTTCTTGTTGTATACGTTGTTGCAGCAATTATGCTCAATGGCTCAATGGTTTTCTATGATGCGTTTCTTGTTGATGCTACAACTGAAGATCGTTATGACAAGGTTTCTTCTCATGGGTATGCATGGGGCTATATTGGGTCATGTATTCCTTTCATTGCCTGTTTGATCATTGTGCTTGGTGGTCCTTCGTTTGGTATCAACGCAATGATCGGAATGAAAATCGCCTTTGTTATTACTGCTCTATGGTGGATTATTTTTGCTATTCCGCTCATGAAAAACGTCCATCAAATTCATGGCAAAAAGCAAGAAGGTAGTCTTGTTGCATCAACGTTTTCAAGTTTACTTGAAACAATGAAAAACATTGCTCGCGACAAGCGTTTGCTTTTCTTTGTCATTGCATTCTTTTTCTATATCGATGGCGTCCATACGGTTATCAGAATGGCTACAAGCTATGGAACCGATTTAGGAATTGACTCAACTCAGCTTGTTTTGGCTCTTCTTGTTACCCAGTTTGTCGCTTTTCCTTCGGCAATTGCGTACGGAAAAATTGCGAATCGCTTCGGTACGGTTCGAATGCTTCTTGTGGGTGTATTTGCCTACTTCTGCATTGTGCTCTTTGCAGCGTTTTTCCTGAAAAGTGCTGTGGAGTTTTGGATTCTGGCTATTTGTGTTGGACTGTTCCAAGGCGGAATTCAGGCTCTTTCGCGTTCAGAATACGGAAAACTTATCCCAAAGCACAAAGCAAACGAATACTATGGATTCTTTGATATTTTTGGAAAATACGCTGCT
>FR895464.1:10679-27383 GCA_000434775.1 Eggerthella sp. CAG:368
TGGGAACGTTTTTGGTGAGCTTTTTTACCCAAGTTACAGGGAACTCATCGTTTGGTGTTCTTTCCATTGCAGTGCTTTTTATTATTGGGTTTTTCTTCTTGCTGCTTATTCCAAAGAAGGAGGCAGCGCGGTAGAAACTAGAGCAAGATTTCTGGCGTTAAGGGCATTTTTCGCCCTGTCCATATCTCAAACGCTTTGGCGCCCTGGTAGAAAAGCATTTCAAGACCGTTGAAAGCGGTGCAGCCAATTTGTTTTGCTAGGCGAAGAAGTTTGGTTTCTTCAGGTGAATAAATAGCGTCCTGAACAATAAGATTTTGGTGCAAATAGCTCGCATCAGGAATAGGGGTCTGTCCAATACGTGAGCCCATTCCGATAGGCGTGCAGTTTGCGAGTAAATCTGAGTCAGCGAGTTGTTCTCGTAAAGCTTTGAGGTCGGCTGAATCGAAAAGAGAAGCCTTACAGGCTGTGTTTTCGTTAATGCGAGCAATGCGGCGCTCGGCTGCCTCCCAAGATTTTCCACCTTTAGGAGAAAAAACCACCAATTCGTGAAGACCATCAAGAGCGCCCTGTACCGCAACGGAAGTTCCAGCCCCTCCAATTCCCATAAGGACCATTTTTTACCCTCGATAGTGGCGCCGTGTTCGCGGAATGCCTTCATCATTCCGTAGCCATCAGTGTTAAAGCCTGTGAGTACGCCGTTGTCGTTGCGAACGGTATTAACTGTTTTGATGAGCTCTGCCGCTGGATCAAGCTTGTCCAAGTAATCCATAACGGTGATTTTATGAGGCATGGTTAAGTTGAAGCCAGCAAAATTAAGTGCGCGAGCGGCTTCAACAGCGTCTTTGATATTTTCAGCTTTAATATCAAAGGCAAGGTAGGCGTAGTTAAGTCCAGTTTTCTCAAAAGCGGTGTTGTGTAGCATGGGTGATTTGCTGTGTTCTACGGGGTCACCAAACAAACAACACATACGTGTTGAGCCAGAAATACCAGACATGTAAACCTCCTACGAAAGGTAAAAAGCAAAAAATATGTTTTTAGTATTACATATAAAGTTGTCGCGTGTGTTTCAGAGAGCAGAATAATTGCGTTTGTTTCGTTTTCGGGGTAAAGAAGTCACTGCTTGTATTGTCCTGAAAACCGTTTTGTTTAGAAAAACGCAAGGGACTCACAAGTGTAGTTTCTCCAAAATGTTTGCGAAAGAAAAGCCTCCGAAAGTATATTTTCGGAGGCTTGTTTGCGGCTAGACAAAGAGCAGACTCAATATTTATGTAAACCTTAAGCAAACAACACCAGCATCGTTTGTTTTCGTATTCGTGCGACAATCACAACACGTAACACGAAGTGCGCGTGGCTTCGCTCCCTTATGCTCGCGTTACTGAGCAGCCTTCAAACGACGATCGAGCTCATCGGCTAAGAGATTACGCTTAACTTTGCCGCTTTCCGTGAGAGGAATTGCGTCGATGAATTCGATATGTTCAGGGCGTAAACGCTTTGCAACGCCTTTAGATTCTAGGTACTCAGCAATGGAATCAAGGGTTGGGGCAACATCGCCATCTTGAACGATGAAGGTGCAAATGCGCTCTCCCAAACGGTCATCAGGTAAGCCAATGGTTGCGTGAGACCCGATACCAGGGCAACCCGTAAGGTTTTCATCAACTTCATTGGCAGAAATGTTGATACCGCCACGAATGAGAATTTCTTTCTTGCGACCGTTGATGCGAACGCGGCCTTGGTCATCCATGTAGCAAAGGTCGCCACTTGCAAACCAACCGTCATCGGAAAGATCTTTGTCCGTAGCCTCTTTGTTATTGAGGTATCCGCAGAACATGTGAGGTCCGCGAGAAAGCTCTTCACCCTGTTCGCCATGGGGAACTTCGTTGCCCTTTTCGTCAACAACCTTAACTTCAATTCCTTCGAAAGGAACACCAGACCAAGCGCCATTCCAATCAAGACAATGCTCTGGAGGAACGCCAAGGTGTGGACAGCTTTCTGTTGAACCGTAGACTTCGCAAAGGAGTAAACCATGATTGTGTGCGCGCTGAACCATGGAGCCAGGAACGGGAGCGCCACCGCAAAGATAAAGCTTGAGCGATTTAAACTCCAGGTTATGCTCCTCGGCGGTATTGAGAAGGTCGAAGATGAAAGGAGTTGCACCCATTGACCAAGTTACGCCTTCTCGGTTCATGATCTCGATTGCTTCGAGTGGTTTGAATTCTTGCTGCAAAACTACGCGTCCGCCTAAAAGCAAAGGTGAAATAAGGCCATGATTAAAGCCCGTTGCATGGTTGAGAGGCGCAGGCATAAACATTACATCTTCATGGGTAAGACCCAAGCCTTTGGTAAAGGTTTTCTCAGAGAAGATGATGTTGTTATGGGAAAGAAGAACGGCCTTAGGGCGACCTGTGGTACCCGAGGTGGAAAGAATAAGAACTACTTCATCAGACGTGCTGCCTGGAGCGTCGGTGTAAGGTTCGTATTTTTCGTAGATATCATTAAGGGTAATGGTGCCGTGAGATTCAACGGTTTTGTCATGAACGGCGATTGCGTCCTTGGAAAGAGTAGGAATGCGATCAACAATGGAAAGAATCTGATCCTCGAAGTTAGTCTTATGATGGAATGTTGGACACATAAAAGCTTTTGATCCAACGAGGTTCATACCGAAGACAAGATCTTCGCCATTGAAGGTAACGGGGAGTGGATGAATAACCGCACCAACCTTAAGGCAGGCAACATAGAGGATGCAGAATTCAGACCAAGGTGGCATTTGAAAAGTGACAACGTCACCATTTTCTACTCCGACATCGCGAAGCCATGCGGCTAAACGAGAAGCCTTATCGTCAATTTCGCCAAAAGTCAGGCGCACCCCCAAATTGTCGCTGACATATTCTTCGTCAGGATATTTGGCCACACGATCATTCCAGACATCATTGAGTGACTGGTCTGTCCAATAGCCCTTTTCGTAGTACGCCTTCTTATTTTCGGCGCAAACTTTAAGATCGGTAATCATGATCCCTCTTCCTCTGATGGTATCTAACTGACAGATGTAGAAGAAATACCCTCTTCGCTTAGTTGTTCATGCAAAAGAAATCTGAACACGTATCAAAGTGTAACGCAAAAAGGCGCCCACACAATACGCTAAGTAATGCATTTTTGAATGACTTTGTTACTCATTTTTAAATGACGAAGTAAAGAAGGAAGGGTATCCTAGGTCTGTCTTCAAATAATGAACAAGTTATAAACGCTCCTCGTGTGCCGAAAAGCGAGGGCAGGAGTTTGTGACTGGTTATAGTTGTTGAGAAGGGGAGATTCTATGAGTAATTGGCAGCAGGAGTATCAAGACAAACTCTTTAGTCTTGATGAGGCGCTTGATCGCTTTATACCAGATGGTACATCGGTTTTTTGTGGAACGTTTGAAGTTGCTGGCGGCATTCTTGTCCCTATGCTTGAGCGTATCAAAGAAGGACGTTTGAAGGGGATTAAGCTTTATGGAGGAATTACTAGCGAGGACCTTCATCTTGATGAATTGAAAGCCGATTTCAATGCGCTGCACTATCACAATTATTTTACGGGAGGAAATGAGCGCAACGGCATAGCAAGCGGAACTACCTCATATGTTCCTCTTCATCTTCATCGCACTAAAAACCTAGTTGAAAACGACGGTATTGATGTTGCTGTTATTCCTATGACTCCTCCCGATAAGCATGGTTATTGCAATATCGGTCATGTGGGGTGTCGTCCTGAGGGCATTCGCGCTGCAAAGAAAGTTATTGCGCAGATCAACCCAAGCGTTCCTTACGTATTTGGTCTTGAGCGCAACTTGCATGTTTCGCAGATTGATGGCTTTGTTGAGATCGATCAGAAAATGACGCAGATGCCTATCGCAGAGCCTAAGCCTGAAGAAAAAATTGTGGGCGATATTATATGCGAATTGATTCCAGATGGCTCTTGTATCCAGCTTGGTTTTGGAAGCATTGCAAACGCAATTGCCGAAGGATTGAAAGCGCGTAAGCATTTGGGTGTTCATTCTGAAATGTTTAACGATGCTATGGCCGAATTGCAGGAGATGGGTGTTATTGATAACAGTCGAAAGAACTATCTGCCAGGTGTTTCTGTTGCGGGTTTTGCTTCCGGCCAGCAGTATCTGTATGACTTTATCGATCATAACCCAGGCATGTTCTTCACGCCTTACTCACATGTGAATAACCCTGATTTTATTCGTTTGAACGACAATATGGTTTCGGTTAACTCAGCAGTTTCAATTGATCTTACTGGTCAGGTTTGCGCTGAAAGTATCGGAACACGTCAGTATTCTGGTACGGGTGGACAGGTTGATTTTATTCGTGGAGCAACGCTTTCAAAGGGTGGCAAAGCAATTATTGCGATGACTTCAATGACGAACACCAAGAACGGCCCTGTTTCAAAGATCGCACCTATGCTTATGCCTGGCAGTGTTGTTACCTCGTTGCGTACTGATATTCAGTATGTGGTTACCGAATATGGTTGTGTAAACTTGATGTACTGTGACATTTGCGAGCGTGCTAAGCGATTGATTAGCATTGCGCATCCCGATATGCGTGATGAGCTAACCTTTGAGGCAAAAAAGCTTGGATATCTGTACTAGTCAAAAACGTTAGCGAGAAAAACCTTGAGGGGTAAAGCGGTGGTTTTCGCAGGGGAACCTCGTGACTTTGGCGGGCAAAGCTCGTTGCTCTTACAGAGAAGGCTTGTGATCTAGACATGGGTACTGTTTAAACATTTGGGCGCATAGTTCGAAAACTTCTGTAGACAACAAGCTCTTTTCATGACGATATGAGGCGAATCCTTAAGCGGGGGTTCGCCTCATTGTTTGCTTCAATTATTATGAAAGCGAGTTTTGCCCAATACATAAGAAAGAGAAGCTATGGGTATTCGAACGTCTGGTGCAAAGGTAATAAGTGCGGTAAGCACATGGGGTTTAAAGAATGTAATGCGTCGTCCGGCTGCGAATATGCCGGGAAAAATTGCGCTTTTGGTTGATCCTCAAATCATTGCTGAAACTTCATCGAAGATTACCACGGGATCAATAATGGTTGTTGGTACGAACGGTAAAACTACCGTGACTAATCTTTTGGCAGATGCTGTGGAGCGTTCAGGGCAAACGGTTGCCTGCAACAGAACGGGTGCTAATCTTGATTCGGGTATTGCAACAACGCTTCTCCAAACAAAAGGCACAGTAGATTGGGGTATTTTTGAATCAGATGAACTCTGGCTTGTGCGCTCTCTACCTCAAATTAAAGCAACGTATGTATTGCTCCTTAATCTTTTCCGTGATCAGCTTGACCGTTACGGTGAAATCGATCGTATTCAGGAAGCGATTGTAAAAGCACTGAATCTTTCTCCCGATACTATTCTCATTTACAACGCAGACGACCCTCTCTGTGCTATTGTGGCTGGTCAAGTTGCTAATCAGACTATCGCCTTCGGTGTTGATGAGGATATGCATCTTCCTCAGAACACGGTTTCCGATGCTCAGATGTGTCAGAAATGTTCAGGCATGTTCACCTATGAGTATCGCCAGTATGGTCAGCTGGGAAAATACATCTGCAGCAACTGCGGCTTTACGCGTCCTAACTTAGACTATGTGGCAAAGAATATCGAACTCAAGCATGGCGCTTCTTTTGATGTTGAGGGCTGTTCAAGCGTGGCTGGTGAAGCCATGTCCTCCACAGGCTTATCAAAGAAGATGAGTATAAAAGACGGAACACCTGATAAAGTTAGCGTTTCAATCTCAGTGACGCAGCCAGGGGCATATGTGGTGTACAACATGCTTGCCACGTATTTAGCGGCACATTTTCTTGGTGTGAGCAATAAGGAATTTCAGCAAGCGGCTGATGTTTTTGATCCTCAGAATGGGCGTTTGCAGGAGTTCTTAATCGAAGGCCGTTCGGTGTTGCTTAATTTAGCCAAGAATCCTACGGGCTTTAACCAGAACTTAAAAATTATTACGCAGGCCGAAGGAAAGAAGGCCGTTGCGTTTTTTATCAATGATAATGAGGCAGACGGTAGAGATATTTCCTGGATTTGGGACTGCGACTTTGAGGAACTTGCTCAAGAAAAAGACATTGTTGTGTATGCGGGCGGTGTTCGTAAAAACGACCTACAGGTTCGCCTTAAGTACGCAGGCGTTGAAGCAAAGCTCATCAATAGCGTCAATGAGATGGTTGATGAAGTGCTCGCCATGCCGCAGGAATGGAAAATGTATGCCATTGCAAACTACACATCGCTTCCTTCGGTTCGTTCGGCACTTACTGCTCGTTCGGAAAAAACAAAAAATGCCCCTTTACGCGAAGGCTCGCATGAGCCAACATCTTCGGTGCTTGCGTCGGTTCCTGTATCTGAAAATACCCTTGGGATAACACCTGATAAGCCATTGCGCATCGTTCATTTATTTCCTGATTTACTCAACCTTTATGGTGACGGAGGAAACGTTAAGGTGTTAGCGAAGCGCTGTGAGTGGCGAGGCATTCCTGCTCAGGTTGTTTCTGTTCGTTATGGGGAGTCGGTTGATCTTTCTACGGCAGATATTGTCTTCTTAGGTGGCGGCCCCGACCGTGAACAAAAGCTCGCTTCTGAGGTTTTGCATAACATGAAGGAAAGCTTTGGGGAATATATTGAAAATAACGGGGCGCTTCTGGCGATTTGCGGGGGGTACCAAATTTTAGGAACCCGTTGGCTCTTAGGTGATGAGGTAGTAGAAGGCTTATCGCTTATCGATATCGAAACGCTTCGTCCCGGCAAGGGTTTCGATCGCCTTATCGATAACATCATGCTGTCTTCTTCGTTAGCGAGCATGCCTGTGGTGGGGTACGAAAATCATGCTGGTCGCACGCATCTTGGTGAGGGAGTAAAGCCGTTCGGTAAAGTTATTTCCTCGGTTGGCTCAGGCAACAATGACTCCTCGAAAGAGGATGGAGTGCTGTATAAGAACTGCATTGGTACGTATCTTCATGGGCCGTTGCTAGGAAAAAACCCTGAGATTGCTGATTTCCTTATTGCGCGTGCGCTTGAAAATCGTACTGTCCAAAGCCAAGATGAAAATGTTTTCGAATCGCTTTCGTCGTTGGATGATTCCGTCGAAAAAGCAGCTAATGAATATATGGCCCAGCGTCTAAAATGATACTTAGATGGTGTGATTTCTCCACATATTCTTGGCACAACACGTACGAACCCTTCAAAAATAAACAGATAATCTGTCTGTTTTGAGCGTTTGCAGTAAATTTGTTTGCGTATTCTTGCTGATTTTAGGATTATAGATACATGTTTAATTCAGATAAAAAGACATCTCGACGTAGTAAACCTCGTCGTCGAGACGCATCCGCGGGGGGTACCGCGGATGTTTATTCGCAGCGCTCCAACAGAAGAGCGGACGTTCAGAATCAGCGCAAGCGTTCGTCGGCGCGTTCTTTTGAGCGCTCTGCTTACGGTTCAGGTAACGACTCGTATAGAGCGCAAGCTTCTCAAGGGTATGGGCGCGTTAGCTCTGCAGTGCCAATGACGGGCGAAGAAGCTCGTTTTTCTCGTAATGCGAATTCTCAAGAATATGTTCGGATTCAGAAACTCAAAAGAAAGAAGAGCCGTCGTAAGAAAGTGCTTCTCATTTGTCTTTTGGTTGTGGCCGTGCTTGCCTTAGGTGGCGTTGGTGCTGCATGGGCGTATTATTCTTCTATTGAGGGGTCGCTTCACAAAAACGTTGACGACGATCTTATGAATTCGTTGGCGGTAAGTGATTCCCCTTCAGATCCATTCTATATGTTGCTCATTGGGTCTGATAAATCTGAAGATCGTGACGATTCGGGCGAATTTGGCGACACATATCGAACCGACTCTATGATCTTGGTTCGTGTTGATCCGAAGGAAAAAAAGGTCGCAATGATCTCTATTCCTCGCGATACGAAGGTAAATATCCCTGGATATGGTTACCAAAAAATCAATGCAGCATACGCCTTCGGTGGTGCAGCTGGAGCTGTTGATGCGGTTTCGAACCTTGCGGGTGTAAAGATTAATCACTATGCCGAAGTAGATTTTGATGGTTTTAGAGCGGTAGTTGATGCGCTCGGCGGTATTGATGTTGATGTCCCTATGGAAATCAATGACCCCGAAGCAGGAGGTCATGTTGACGCTGGCCTTCATACGCTCAGCGGTGAAGAGGCTCTTATTTTGGCGCGTTCCCGTCATACGTACGATGATTATGGTTCAGGCGACAATATGCGTGCGGCAAATCAACGTTTGATTCTGTCGGCAATTGTGAAGAAGGTTATGTCTTCTGATATTGGTACGTTGACCAGCACTGTTAGCACCTTGGCGAACTACGTTACAACCGACTTTAGTGTGGCAAGCATTGTGGGTCTTGCGCAAAACCTACAGGGTATTGATACCGATAACAGTGCTTATACGGCATCTGTCCCCACCACCTCTTCTTATGAGGATGACATTTGGTGGGAGGTTGTAGATGAAGCTGCATGGAAGACTATGATGAAACGTGTTGACCAAGGTCTTTCTCCTACCGAGGAAACGGTTATTGACCAGGTAACGGGCGTCGTTCTTTCCACGGCAGGTGATGGTGGGTCTGAATCTTCCTCATCGCATAGTAGTAAGTCGAACTCATCCTCCTCTTCGCTGAAAGGTGTTCAAGTTTCAGTGAAGAATGGCAGTGGAATTTCTGGTTGCGCAAGTGAGGCAGCAGCAAAGCTAACGCCACTTGGTGCAGTTGCTGAAACGGGTAATGCTGACGACTATAACTACACTACAACGTTGGTAATTTATGATCAGTCAAGTCAAGCGAGCACCGCGCAAGCAATCGTTGATGCGCTAGGTGTGGGCAAGGCTATTCAGAACGATGGGTCATATTCCTTCAGCGGAGATATCTTAGTGGTAGTAGGGCACGACTGGGCGTAACCTCTTCCCATATATCTAAATCAAAATGCTGCAGTCTTTTTACGGTTGCAGCATTTTTTGGTTTCTAGCTACCCTAGTAATAAATTGGTTTATAGAACACAAAAGCTCTGTATTCAAAAAGAAATACATTTTCAGAGCCTTTGTATTGTTGGAATATTAGATTAGGATGGTTTTTCTATTCCTACTTGTGATAAGGTTCACTTTTCGAAATTTTGAAAGCACGGTATATTTGCTCGAGCAATACTACACGCGCTAAGTTGTGGGGCAGCGTAATGGGCCCGAAGCTTATGCGTTCGGTCGCTCGTTTTTTGATTTCGTCTGTTACTCCGTCACTTCCCCCAATCACAAAAACAAGATGGCTGTGCCCTGAAAGAGCGTAGGCGTCAATTTTTTGAGAAAGAGCTTCGCTTGAGGTTGCTTTCCCTTTTATGTCGAGGAGCAATAAGGGGGCTTTTTCAGGAAGAGCAGTAATGAGCGCTTGAGCTTCTTTTTCTTTTGAGGAGTCAGGCACTTCTTTAACTGAAACATTAGCGTATCCCTCGAGACGTTTGAGGTATTCAGCGCACGCGTCCTTCCAAAATTTCTCTTTGAGTTTCCCAACAGCGATAACGGATATTTTTATCATTGAAATTTCTAACCTCAGGGTGAATGCCTTGTAAAGAAGGTATGATTAAAGCGATTACTTCCATGTGTGAAGGGTGGCCACACAACTAGGCAGCAACTTTGCCCGCTAAGTAATTGTAGAGGATAGAGCATCATATGAGGGAATTGATCGATAAACTCTTCAGGGACGCATTGAACCATCGAAAAGTGGTTCTTGTTTTTGTGGCTATTTTCTTGGTTGCTTCTGCTCTTTGCATCCCTGCAGTAAAGATTAATTATCAGTTCTCTGATTATCTTCCTGAAAGTTCACCCTCAACGCAAGCTTTGCGCACCTTAGAAAGCGCCTTTGATGCGCCTGTCCCTAATTCTCGCGTGTACGTCGAGGGTATATCGCTTGTGCAGGCGAAAGAGCTGAGCGATCAGTTCGAGCAGATTGATGGCGTAAAAGAGGTTTTGTGGCTCGGGAATATCGTAGATACCTCTGTGCCCCTTGCAACATATGACACTGATACGGTTTCTGCCTGGAAGGCAGATGACGGCTATCTGTATCAGATTGCCCTTGATACTTCCAAAGCGGTTTCTGCTATGGATGAGCTTAGAATCAGCGCGGAAGCCACAGGCGCGAGCGAAGTTGCTCTTGCAGGTGAGGCTATCAATACAGCGGTTGCCCAAGGGTCTTCCGACTTTGAAATCCAGCTCATTTTAGTGATGGCAGTCATTGTTATTTTGGGGTTGTTGTTACTGACGAGCGAGGCATGGTTTGAGCCCGTTTTGTTTTTAGCAGTTATCGGCATATCCATTGTGTTTAACTTGGGTACAAACATTATTTTTGGCGAGATTTCTTTCATCACGCAAATGTGTGCGGCTATTTTGCAGCTTGCAGTTTCTATGGATTACGGCATTGTTATGCTTCATGCCTATCGTGGCTTCAAAGATGAAGGATTGAGTTCGTTTGAAGCGGCTGTGTCAGCTATGCATAAAGCTGCATCGGTTATTGCTTCGTCGGCAGCCACGACTTTTTTCGGTTTTTTGTCGTTGTGCGTGATGTCATTTTTAATCGGCGCCGATATGGGCGTGGTTCTAGCAAAAGGTATTGTTTTCAGCTTTTTGTCGGTGCTGTTTATTCTTCCTATTTTGGTTTTGGCATCCGAAAAAATTCTCAATAAAACAGCGCATCGTAAATTTCTTCCTTCGTTCGATGTTTTTGCAAAGTGGTGTATGAGAATCGCGGTTCCGTTCACTATCATTACGGCGCTCATTATGGTGCCAGCTTATCTTGCTCAAAAGCAGCCAAATTTTGTGTACGGTGCGAGTGGTTTCGTTGAGCCAGGAAGTCAGCTTTATGAAGAAACAGCAACGATTGATGCAAAGTTTGGAGCGGCTGAGCAATGGGTCGTGCTTGTTCCTACCGGTTCGTGGGGAAATGAAAAGGCCTTTGCCTCCGCGTTGGAAAACTTGCCAGGTATCTCAAGTGTAACGTCGTATGCTTCGAGTGTTTCTGAACGCATTCCGACTGATTTTGTCCCCGAAGAGAGCCTCTCTCAGCTTATATCGGGAGAGTATTCACGTCTGATCATTTCGACGAACGTTGAGGGGGAAAGTGATGAAACTTTCGCGCTCGTTCAGCAGGTGCGCGATTTAGCGGATGAATACTATCCCGGTCAAGCCCATTTGGTTGGTTCTTCAGTGACGTCTTACGATATGTCACTTGTGGTAAACGATGACTCATTCAAGGTACAACTAGCTTCTATCCTTGCCATTGGTATTGTGCTCTTGTTTATGTTTAGAAGTTTGAGCATTCCGCTGATGTTGCTTATTGCCATTGAGTCATCCATCTGGGTAAACGTGGCTATTCCTTATTTCATGGGAACGGAAATTCAATATATTGGTTACCTCATTATCAGTGCGATTATGCTCGGTGCAACGGTTGACTACACCATTATTCTGTCCAAAGCCTACTTGGATCACCGAAAACATCTGAACAAAAAGCCCGCTATGCTGGCGGCTATTTCGGAATCGGCCATCACTATTCTTACTTCTGCAACCATCCTTACGCTTTGCGGAATGTTTATCGGGCTTATTTCGAGTAATGGCGTCATTGCTGGGCTGGGAACACTTATCGGTCGCGGTGCTTTTATTGCAGCGCTTAATACATTCTTGTTCTTGCCAATCATGTTTATGATTTTTGACAAAGTGGTAGAGAAAACCACGTGGAAAGCGCATTTTTATCACAACAAGCATGGCGATAGTGGTAAAAGCCTTCGTCTTGCTTCGGATGAGGAGTAGAACAATGGAGCACCGTTCTTTACGTTTTTGGATAGCTTCAACTATAGGGGCACTGTTTATTGCTGCGGCGCTTATTGTTTGCGCGGTTACACCTCGTTTGTCGCTTGCCAGTGCTTCAGGTGATACGAACGGAAAGGGTGCGATAGTATCCTCCCAAACGAATGCCGCTCAAGCTGTCGCTTATGATGGCACCGCTCAGAAGCAGGAAGTAATATATGCAAAATTGTCTTCTGTAGGCAATCCCCAATCGTTGTATGCGGTAAACACCTTCCAGTCGAGCGAGGGTTGTTCTATCTCCGATAAAACCATTAAAGACTATGGGGAATATACCCAGGTAATCAATCTAACCGACGGTTCTGCTCTTAAGCAGGAATCGGATGGAATTCTTTTCAAGACCGAAGAAAAGAGCTTTTCCTACCAGGGAAACATGGCCACAACTGAACTTCCTTGGATTATTTCATTTGAGTATTGTTTGAACGGCGAAAAGGTTGCGGCATCTGATTTGGCGGGTAAAAGTGGACAACTTGAACTTGTCATGACCACAAAGAAAAACGATGCCGTTGATGCTACCTACTTCGACAACTATGTTATTCAAGCAACGTGTAACCTGCCCATGGATAAGGCGGAAAACGTAAAGACGGAAGACGGTTCAATTGCGCTTTCGGGTTCGAATGTAGCGGTGAATTTTATGGTGCTGCCGGGCAAAGACACAACCTGCACGCTTACGGCTGACATCAACAATTTTGAAATGGATAGCATAAGTATCGCTGCCGTTCCTTTGTCTATGAATATTGGTTCCATTGATTCTTCAGGAATGATCTCTAATTTTGATCAGCTTATCAGTGGCACGAAGGCTCTTGCAGAGGGAAGCAAGAGTTTGGAGCAGGGTGCATCACAGCTCGCTTCTGGCGCGCGCGAGTTGGATTCAGGGATTCAGCAGCTCAATGCTCAGGCTCAAACAATTTCGGGTGGGCTTACAGAATATACCTCAAATGTGAATCAGATTAACTCGAATTTGACTGCCATTATCGGAAAGATTAAAGAGCAGAGCGGTTCCTTGAATGCTTTTAATGAAGCGCTCAAAAATATGAGTCCTTCTGAAAAAACTGCCTTAGAAACCCAATTGGGTTTGCCTTCAGGAACGCTTGATGCGATACAGACTTCCCTCGGTGAAATGTCTACCTACATTGGCCAGCTCGATGAAGCCGAAAAGGGTCTTGCGCAATTAAGCCAGGCGGGAAGCGATTTATCGTCTGGTATGGAGCAATATGCTCAAGGCATGAATTCACTTGCTAATTCCAGTGGTGCGCTTGTTACGGGCACCGATGAACTTTCGCAAGGTGCTTCGTCGTTAGCGTCGGGGACGAGTGAGCTCAGTACGCAATCGCAAGGAATTCCTTCTCGCATTCAAAGTGAAATAGACGCGATGCTTTCTGAATTTGATAAGTCTGACTATAAGCCACTAAGTTTTACGAGTTCGAAAAATACGAATGCTACACTGGTTCAATTCGTCATGACAACGGAGGCCATCAAAGCGCCTCAGCCCGAAAAGGTAATAGTCGAGGAAGAGGAATTGTCGATCGTCGACCGATTCTTTGCGCTCTTCTCATGATCTCATTCGTATCGCGGCTTTTGCGCTACGGTGAACAGGGTATTATGACGATGAGAAAAAAGACCAGATTGAATTTTTTGAAAGAGGAATCATGTCTCTTCCAGCAGCAAATCTTGATGCAAAACCAGACAACTTAACTACGATGGAGCTGGGCGAATGCCTTCCTATGACTGCCGAGGTAAAAGATGACCATCTTTTCATTGGTGGCGTTGATATGGTTGAGTTAGCCCATGAATACGGAACAGCTCTATATGTCTATGATCAGGCAGACCTTGAAAATCGTATGGAAACATACGTGAAGGCTTTCAAATCTCGCTATGAGAATTCCGATGTTATTTACGCAAGCAAAGCTTTCCTCAATAAGGCAGTAGCTCGTCTTGCGGCGCAGCACGGTCTTTGCTTAGATGTTTCCGGTGGTGGCGAACTTGCGGTAGCTCGTGCTGTTGGTTTTCCGATGGAAAAAGTGTTTGTGCATGGTAATAATAAAACCCCTCAGGAACTTAAGGAAGCTATTGAAGCAGGGGTTGGTCGCATTGTGGTTGATTCGCGCATTGAGCTTTCTCGTGTTTCTGCTATTGCCCAGAAACTGGGCGTGACTCAGGAAATATACATGCGCATTACTCCCGGCGTTGAGGCCGATACTCACGAATATATTCGCACAGGCTGTGAGGATTCTAAGTTTGGTTTTACTATGCGCGAAGATTTCGCTTTTAAGTGCGTTAAAGATGCACTCGAAGCACCAAACGTTCATCTTGCGGGGTTGCACATGCATATTGGGTCGCAAATCTTTGCGCTCCATTCTTTTGGCGAAGCAATCGAAGTAATTGTTGAATTTGCTGCTCACATCAAGGAAACCTACGGCTATGAAATTGATGAGATTGATGTTGGTGGCGGTTTGGGTATTGCCTACACTGCAGAGGATAAGCCAGCTTCTATCGATGATTTTGCCGAAGTCATTACGAGTGAAATGAAGGCTGCTTGCGCTAAGCACAATGTGAAAGAGCCTCGTCTTTTATGTGAGCCAGGTCGTAGCATGGTGGCAGTTCCTGGAGTTACGCTCTACACTGTGGGTATTTTGAAAACACTTCCCGGAATTCGTAAGTATGTTGCCATTGACGGAGGTATGTCCGACAACATTCGTACTGCTCTTTATCATGCTGATTATGAGCCCGTTATTGCAAATAAGGCCGGTCAGCCCCGCGCTGAAATCGTAACGGTTTGCGGTAAACATTGTGAAAGCGGCGACGCTGTGGCGCTTGATAGACCTATTCAGCACCCTGATATTGATGATATTCTGTGCGTTTTTGGAACGGGTGCGTATTGTCACTCCATGTCAAGCAATTACAACGGTCAGCCTCGTCCTGGCATTGTCTTCGTTAAGGATGGTCAGGCTCGGTTGGTAACGCGTCGCGAAACGTATGACGATCTCATGGCATGCGATGTTGACTAATGGCGGCCTTGTTTATCGGTAGTGGTGGCGTTAGCTAATAACGAAAGGTAGCTCTCATAAGAAAGGAAACTTATGACTGTCAAAATTGGTTTAGTTGGAACAGGCACGGTAGGCGGTGGCTGTCTTGACATCCTCGCTAACCACAAAGAGGATTTCAAGCGTCACTTTGGCGTTGATCTTGAGTTGGTTCGTGTGTGTTCGCGTAATCCCGAGCAGGCTATCGAGCATGGGGTAGAAAAAATATTCACTCAGGATTACACCGAAATTATTAATGACCCAGAAATTGATATTGTTATCGAGCTTATCGGCGGTACGGGCATCGCGAAGCAAGTTATTTTGGATGCCTTGAATGCAGGCAAACATGTAGTTACTGCTAACAAAGCGGTAATGGCTTCTGCTGGAGGAGAAGTACTCGGTCTTGCGCGCGAAAAAGAACTCGAAGTTGCTTTTGAAGCAAGTGTCGGTGGTGGTATTCCTATCATTCAGCCACTGAAACATGCGCTTATTGCTAACGAGATTTCAGGCATCATGGGCATTGTGAATGGTACAACGAACTACATGCTCACACGCATGGAGCAGGATGGCATGAGCTATGATGAAGCCTTGAAAGAGGCGCAAGAAAAAGGCTTTGCCGAAGCTGATCCGACGGCTGATGTTGATGGTTTTGATGCGGCGGCAAAAATTGCAATTCTTGCTTCTATTGCGTTTAACTCGCGTGTAACCATGGATGATGTTTACGCGGAAGGCATTCGTCGTATTTCGCCTGTTGACTTAGCTATGGCGCGTGATATGGGTTATGCCGTTAAGTTGGTTGCTCATGCTCACCGCACCGAAAAAGGAATCGGTGTTCGTGTTCATCCAACCATGATTCCTTCAGAGCATCAACTTGCAACGGTCAATGGGGTATTCAACGCTATCTATGTTGTGGGAGATGCCGTTGGTGAAACTATGTTCTTCGGCGAAGGTGCTGGCTCTGGTCCTGCTGCAAGTGCTGTTATGGGCGATGTTTTAGAGGTTGCACGTCATATTCAGGCAGGTATTAAGCCCATTGTTGGTTGTACCTGTACCGATGTCGTTCCCATTCTTGAAATGGAGAATCTCAAAACAAAGTATTACCTTCGCTTTGTTGTCGCTGATCGTAGTGGGGTTTTGGCTGCAACGGCGGACATTTTTGCCAAGTATGATGTTTCAGTTCAATCGGTCACACAGCGCGGAACCAAAGCGCGTAATGAGGTTGATTTAGTATTCCTTACGCACACCGCCGAGGAGCGCAATCTTCGCAAAGTTATTGAAGAGATTCTCGCCCTTGATGGCGTAGTTGTTGGAGGAGAGCCTTCACTCGTTCGCGTTGAAGACTAGTTTCCGCAGAGGATCGCTGCTTGCGAGCCAATGAAACCTCGATCAATTATTGGATGAAATCTGACGAGGCGAGGTGGATTGTGTAGGACTGTTGTTAGTCCGCCTCTTGATAAGGAAACCGTTTGATAAGGTCGTCGACGGTAGTGAATTCATAGCCTTGCTCTTTCAAATAGGGCAGGGCTATTTTTAGCGCTTCAACTGTGTTGGCGCGATCTCCGCCACCATCGTGCATAAGGATAATATCGCCGGGTTCAGCACTTTTAATTCGATTAGCAATGGTATTGGCATCGGGACGTTTCCAGTCGGTGGTGTCAATATTCCAGCCAATTTCAGCGGTAACTAAATCAGAAAGATCAGCAGCGGTTTCTTTGCTGAAATTCCCACCCGGTGCGCGGAAAATAGTAGAGGCAGGCTTGCCTGTTATGTCTGTAATAGCTTGAAGACCATTGATAACCTCGTC
>FR895464.1:27440-41506 GCA_000434775.1 Eggerthella sp. CAG:368
GCTTCGGCCAGAACCTGCTGCATGATCATAGGTGTGGGTTGAGATTTCATGGCCAGTTTTTGCCATGCGTTGGATAGACTCGGTATCGTTAGGGATACGATTTCCGACGGTGAAAAAGGTAGCTAATGCGCCGTTGTCTTCCAAGACATCAAGCACTTCTTTGGTCCATTTTTCCCAGGGGCCATCATCGAACGTGAGAGCAATTACTTTTTCACCCTTTGTATCCACGTTGTAGCGTATGAGCTGTTTGTCGGTTGGTTCTTTGGTAACTATTTCAATGGTGATATTTGATTCGTTGCCCGTACGCTCAATCTTTTCGCCCGGCGCACCTTTATCTGTGAAAATATGTACAGCGCCCACGCCAGTTATATCAACGCCTGGCTGAATTATGATGGGATCGCTGTCGGTATACGGCTCAGTTATATCTTTACCGTTTTCAAGAGTGATTACATCGCCTTCTTTGAGATGAACAGAAAGATCATCGGCTGCTTCGCCATTGAGTGTTGCAGTGCAGCGCGTTCCATCTCCGTGGTGTATAACCGAGCCATCTACTGCTAAGTAGTTGCCAGGAGCAACTACTACCACTTCATTTTCTAAAAGGCCATCAAGGGAGCGCTCAGGTCCCTGGATTGTTTTTTGCTCGCCGTTAATGGTTACTTCGATGGGTGCGTTTTGAACGTAAGAATAGATGCCAAAACTAAGAACGACCACTGCGACAACGGCAACAAGCGCGGTAATGAGTGGTTTGCGCCTCGTTGATTGGCTCTGTTTGATAGTGAATCGCTTTTTTAGCGTATCTTGGTTTACACGCTTTTTTGGATGATTGTTAGGCATGATCCTCCCGCTTGTTCCTGTTCATGCTACTGTACTTTTCCTTTTGTTAAAAGAAAACTAGTTTTCTTTTAAGGTGATCAAAAAATCAGGCTTTTGATATCAAAATCAAAAGGGTTTACATACTACCCCCGAGGGGTATATAGTCTTGAAAGACAGGATATACCCCTAGGGGGTATCTGTGCATAGGATTGGTGAATTTGCAACGACGTTAGAGACGGCAACGGTAGAACAACAGGCTAGAAAGTAACAATACTTTTGAAAGTCTGCTGTTGTATGCCAATTGCATGAATAAAGCTATACATAAAGAGTGGCTGGTGGATACATGAGTAATAAAAAGGATCAGTGTGAGTTGCAGGCGAAAAGCGAACAGGGACTCAAAGGGCTCAAAGAAGACGAAACAGTCGCTTCTGGAAGTGGCTGTTCTTCAAACGACCATCCTTGCCCCTGCTGCAGAAAAAAAGCAACTGAGCGCAACGAACAATTTCAGAAAGACTTACAAAAACGCTTGAGCTTAGCGATTGGTCAGCTTAATGGCGTGAAACGCATGCTTGATGAAAATTGCTACTGCGGGGATGTACTTACGCAGGTAGCAGCAGCTCAAGGTGCGGTTCGTACAGTGGCGCTCATGCTTTTGAAAGATCACATGGAAACGTGCGTTGCAGAGCAAATTCGCGAAGGAAATGACGAAGTGATTGATGAGATGGTGCAGCTCATCAAGAAGTTTTCTCGATAAGTGCAGGGGAACCAGTATGAAGAAGACATTCGATGTGACTGGAATGACATGTGCAGCATGTTCTGCTCGGGTGGAAAAAGCTACAAAAAAAGTTGAAGGTGTTTCATCGGTTGCCGTTAACTTACTGAAAAACTCGATGGAAGTTGAATATGATGGTTCGCCTGAAACAATAGCTAAGATCTCCGAATCGATAGACAAGGCAGGCTACGGGGCTTTTCCTCGTGAGGAAAGAGACGAAAATTCGGGCAGTGCGGCGCCAATTTCAGATTCAGCTCCCGCTGTCCGCGCGAAACAGGAAGAAAAAAAAGTGAAAGTTCGTTTGATTGTTTCGCTTGTTTTTACTATTCCTCTGTTTTATCTATCGATGGGCCATATGTTCGGTTGGCCACTGCCTGGTGTTTTTTTGGGCGATCAGAATATTATGGTGTTCGCTCTTACGCAATTCCTGCTGCTCATTCCCGTAATATTCGTTAATTGTAAGTATTTCAGCGGTGGCTTTAAATCTCTCATTCATGGTGCACCCAACATGGATACGCTTATTGCTCTAGGGTCGGCTGCATCAACGGGCTATGGAGTCTATATTCTGTATGCCTTGGCGGTGGCGTTGGGTGATGAGGGACACCTTGATCACGCTCACATGCTAGCGATGGATTTGTACTTCGAGTCTGCGGCAATGATCTTAGCTCTCATTACGTTGGGGAAGTATTTTGAGGCACGCGCTAAAGGCAAAACAACAGATTCGCTTGCAAAACTTATGGACCTTTCTCCAAATATGGCCACGAGGATCAGGGGAGATACGGAAGAGCAAATCCCAACGAGTGAAGTCCGCGTGGGGGATATGTTAGTGGTGCGACAAGGGGAAGCGGTTCCTGTCGACGGCACGCTGCTTGAGGGTAATGCGGTTATCGACGAATCTCTTATTACGGGCGAAAGTATCCCTGTCGAAAAAACACCAGGTTCTTCGGTGACAGGAGCAACGCTTAATCAGTTGGGTTGGTTTAAGATGCGTGCGGAACGTGTTGGCTCAGACACTACCCTTGCAAACATTGTTCGATTGGTTGATGAAGCCACGAGCACGAAGGCTCCCATTGAAAAACTCGCTGACAAAATCAGTGGTGTTTTTGTCCCTGTAGTTATCGCTATTGCTCTTGTTACCTTCATTGTTTGGATGATTGTTTCGGGCGAAGTGGGAACTTCGTTGGTGTATGCGGTTTCCGTCTTGGTTATTTCTTGTCCCTGTGCGCTCGGTCTTGCAACGCCAACTGCCATCATGGTGGGTACGGGCAGGGGTGCTGCGCATGGCATTCTTATCAAATCGGCGGAAGCTCTAGAGCGTGCTCACGCGCTGAAAACGGTGGTGTTTGATAAAACGGGAACGATTACTCAAGGTGTTCCGCAGGTTACGGATGTAGTTTGGGTTGCTTCGTCCGATCAAGCAGAAGGTGCTCCTTCGGAAACGTGTTGTGCATCAGTAAGCAATGAGGAAATTGAGGCTTTCTCAAGCGCCGAAAACAAAGCAAGTGCCCAAGAAGCAAGTAAGCGGAAAACGCCTGAAAATGTTCATGCTTCGTTTGATTCCTTCTTGCGCTTTGCGTTTAGCTTGGAAAAGCGCTCGATTCATCCTCTTGCTCAAGCGGTGAGCAGGTTTGCTCAAGCACAGAATATCGTTGCTTATGAGGTGGATAATTTCGAAGAACTTGCAGGAAAGGGGCTTCATGCTCAAGTTGAAGGAAAGCCTGCAAGTGTTGGAAATGCGCGTTTTATGAGAGAACAAGGGCTTTCGATTGCTCAATTTGAGGGGCCTGCCCAGGCTTGTACCGATGAAGGCAAGACGCCGCTTTTCTTCTCGCTGGACTCAAGGGTGCTGGGTTTTGTTGCGGTTGCTGATGAGGTAAAACCAACAAGTGCTCAAGCTATTCAGTCGCTGCGCAGTGCAGGTATTTCAACCGTTATGCTGACAGGCGATAATAGCCGAAGTGCGGCTGCTATCCAAAAGAAAGTTGGTTTAGATGAGGTTATTGCCGAAGTTCTTCCGCAGGACAAAGAACGCGTAGTTCGCAGGCTTTCAGAAAAAGGTGCGGTTGCTATGGTCGGCGATGGAATTAACGATGCACCAGCCCTTGCGCGCGCCGATGTGGGAATCGCAATTGGCGCGGGAACGGATATTGCGATTGAAAGTGCCGATGTGGTTTTGATGCACAACCAGCTCACCGATGTTCCTGCGGCGATTGATCTTTCGCGGGCAACCGTGCGTACGATTAAGCAAAATCTGTTCTGGGCACTGTTTTACAACAGCATTTGCATTCCTGTTGCTGCTGGTGTTCTTTCGGTTTTAGGAATAACGCTCAACCCTATGATTGCCGCCGCAGCTATGAGTTTAAGTTCGCTTTTTGTGGTGAGCAACGCGCTTCGTTTGCGTGGTTGGAAACCTCAAGCAGGGGCTGGTCATACGGGAGTTGTTGACGCTTCCTCTCAAGCAAGTGAGCGTTCTGCTTCCATTCAAGCGGCAGAAACCGAACCAGAAGAAAGTAGGAATAATGCTATTAAAGGAGATGAATCTTCAATGAACGAATCATTGTCTGCGAAAGGTGAAACAAGAATGCTTTGTGTTGAGGGGATGATGTGTCCTAAGTGTGTGGCTCACGTAACAGAAGCGCTAGAAGAACTCAGCGGTGTTGCTTCGGTAGAAGTAAGTCTTGACGAAAAGCGCGCAACGGTAACGCTTACGGAAGAATCTCCCGCAACTGACAAAGAGCTCGTTAAGGCTGTTGTTGAGGCTGGATATAAAGCCAAAATAAAGCGCTAGCTATGTGGGTTTAGGCGTTTGATGTGGGACTGTTACTCGATTATGTAAGCGGCAACAATTTCTGCGGCGTATACAGTGTGATAATCTCGAAAACCGTTTTCGTCAGCAGGATACCAAGCTTCAACATCTTCAGCATCAAGTAAGGAAAGATCTTGATCCTGAATGTAGCGAACTTTGCACTCTAAGGTAAGGGGAAGTTCGCGAATTCCTGGTGCAGCAACAACTTCAGGGTTTTCAAGGGTTAATCCTAGCTCAGCAATTTTGTCCATATCGCGTCCAGATTTTGAGCCACAAACAGCAAGGATTTTTTTGTCGTATTCGCCCACGGGCATATTTACGGTAAATTCACCGGTTTCATCAAGGAATTCTTTAGTGAAGCGGTGTTGGCGAACAAACGCAGTAAAAAGGGGCTTGCCCCACTGAATACCGAGCGTTCCCCAGCTGATAGTCATCGTGTTTACGCGGTTACCCGATTTAGTAGTAAGAAGAACACCTTCTTTAAGAGCCTTCGCAATTTCGGTTGAGTGTTCAAAGACGTCGATCTGTTTTTTCATGATTACCTCTTACTCTTCAAATGTTATTTGTAAGCAATATGAACGGCTGCAACACCGAAGGTGACGTTGGTGTATTCAACACGTGAAAAGCCTGCGTCATAGAGCATTTTTGAAAAACCTTCTTGATTAGGGAAGGCTTTAATGGAATTTGCTAAGTACACGAATCCTGAATCGTCGCCTGTGACAATTTTGCCCCAGGCGGGAATACCCCAACGCAAGTAGACATCGTAACCAAGGCGCATAAGAGGGTTTGGCGGGGTGGAAAATTCAAGGACGCAAAGCGCGCCACCAGGACGCAAAACGCGATACATTTCTGAAAGTGCTTTTTCGCGTTCTGGCATATTGCGAATACCATAAGACATCGTAACGATATCGAATACATCGTCATCAAACGGAATGTTCTGGCCGTCTACGACTGCTAAAACAATAGGAACTCCGTTTGCTTCACCTGCGTCGAGGCGCGTTTGCGCCACATCGAGCATGGCGGGGGTGTAGTCAGAAAGAATGATGTGAGCGGGCTGTTTGCGCTCGCAAGCCATGAAGGTTACGTCACCTGTTCCGCCTGCAATGTCGAGCATTAAAGAATCTGGGCGAATGGGGGCTTTGTCAATGAGCGTTTTAAGCCAGCTGCGATATTGACCAAAACTGGAGTATTTGTTGAAGCGCTCGTAGTCCCAAGCAATATCGGTGAATATCTTTTTCACGCGTTCGGAGGAAATGTTGGCGGGTGCCGATTTTCCTGTAGCGGTGTCGATGGAGTGCTCTTCTTGTTCCGTGACCTGTTTATGCTGGTTGTTGTTTTGGGTCTGACCTTCGGTCTGGCACGAAGCGTCTTTTTCTGAAGAAGACGCAGAAGACTCAAGAGAAGCTTCGCTCATATCGCTCATATAAAAATCCTTTTAACCGTTGTGTAGGTGGACGGGCTTTAACCCGCTAGCCGTATGCTTCGTTAGCTTGTTTGATTATAGGTTTATTTGTCTGATAAACGTTGAACTAATTAGTTCAATGATATGATGGCAACTCAAGGATAGTACAGGAGGATTATCATGCTTTTATGCGCGCAGTACGTTGTGCCCGTTTCTTCGGATCCTATCGAAAAAGGCGCCGTCTTGGTCAAGGACGACAAAATCACCGATATCGGTTCAATGGAAATGATGAAGCTTCGTTATCCAGAAGAAGAAGTGCGCGATTTTGGCATGGCAGCAATTACTCCTGGCTTCATTGATTTGCGCGCTCATAGTGAAGATGCTGTTTTGCGTGGTTTAGTTCCTGATCTTCCCTATGTTGCTTGGACAAAGAAGATTGACGAGCTTCGCTCTCAGCTTTCAGCTAAAGAGTGCTATGATTCCGCATTTCTTGGTGGCCTTGAATCAATTTCTTCAGGCGTTACTACTATCTGTGACGTAACAACTACCGGTGCTTGTGTTTCCGCAGCGCAGAAGTTGGGTTTGCGTGGCGTATTTTTCCGCGAGGCAACGGCAATTGATAAGCGCCTTGTGGGTTATGCAATGAAAAAGGCCGATAATGACTTAGAGAAATGGTCGCAAGAAATTGATTCTGATCGCATCACGCTCGGTCTTGCTCCTGCTCCTGTGTTCAGTTGTCACCCTCTGATTTATAAAAACATTGCTGAATACGCAAATGAAAATGGTGATATTCCTATTGCGCTTCATTTGGCGGGAAGCCGCGAAGAGTATCGCTTCGTTAAATATGGTGCTGCGGTTGGCAGCGATGAGCGTTTCGACCTTCACGGGTTTATGGAGATTCCACCTTGGTTGCCTACGGCGGTTACTCCTGTTAACTATGTTCTTAACTGGGGCGGATTCGATGCGAAGAATGTTATTGCAGTTCACTGCATTCACGTGAACGACGAGGATATTTCAAAACTCAAAGAAAACGACGTTGCAGTTGCTGTTTGTCCAAGCTTTTCCGCTCAGGTAGGCATGGGCGTTGCTCCTGTTGGTGAATTTTTGCGTGCAGGTTTACGTGTTGGTTTGGGTACCAATGCTCCCGGAGCGCTTGACTTTGTTGATTTGTTCACGGAGATGCGCGTTGAGCTGCTGTTGCAGCGTGCGGTTAACAAGGGCGATTTCATCACGTCTCAAACCTTAATGGAAATGGGAACGCTTCGTGCGGCTGAAGTATTGCGCTTAGAAGACAAGATTGGTTCGCTTGATGTTGGTAAACAGGCCGACATTATTGCAATCGACCTTTCAGGTTCACATCAAACTCCTACGAGTGACCCTGTATCGGCAATCTTGAGTTCTGCGGGCGATAGCGACGTAATGATGACTATGGTCAACGGCAATATTCTGTTTGAGCGTGGTCAGTGGCACGTGGTAGGAGAAGTAGCTAAAAACATTGCTCACGTCCTTGAAATTCGCGGAAAGCTTCGTTCGTAGGCGTTTTCCGTTCCTCAAAGTAGCAAGGCATCTTATCGAAAAACCCGCTTTCATCTGTCGCGAGTGCGTTAAGGTTGTTTCACGATAATTGGAAAGTGTAAGTTATGGCCAAGGTAAACAAAGGAAAGCAAAAAGTATCTGCAAAGCAGCGTCAGGCGCGTGAGCAGGCACTTCTTGAAAAAAAGGCTCAGGCAGAAGCAAAGAAAGCTCGTCAAGATAAACTGAAGAGAGTTTTCATTGTTGTTGTTTGCGTTATTTTGGCTTTAGCGCTCACTCTTCCAACCATGGGATTATTAGTCCTTGGTGGAAACGCTTAAATGTACGAAATGTGACGGGATTAGCTTCCAAGTCATAAGAAAATTCTTGCATGTAAGGTGCACGTTTAGCGCGGAGTCATGCAGGGTTAGAGATGTGAAGGTGTGCTTTGTTCGGAATTGGTGGATTTGAATTATTCATTATCCTCCTGTTTGGCTTTTTGATCTTCGGGCCCGACAAGTTACCAGAAATTGCAAAAACCGTTGGTACTGCTATATCGAAGTTCAAGAAAGCTCAGGATGAAATGAGCGCGGTCTTGAAATCGGAAGTTATGGAGGCCGGCGCTGAATCAGATAAGAAACCCAAATCAAAAACAAGCGGTAGTCCAGAAGACGATTCTGTGGTAGAAAGCTTTGCCGAGCGCAAGGCTCGTTATGACAAAGAGCGTGCAGAGCGCAGACGCAAGCAACAGCTTGAGGCAAACCGTGAGGCGATGCGTAAAAGCTCTACAGAGCACGCACGCGAACTTGAGCAGCAGGCTGAAGCAGGGGAATCTTCCGTTGCTGGTAAAGATTCAGCAGCAGTAAAACCAGCTATTACGGCAGATCAGCTTTATGGCAATGTTCCCATTAAGCCTGCGCCAAAGGCAAAGGCAAAACCTGCTGCGTCTGAGGGTGTAGGGGAGTCAGAGCAAACAGCTAAGATGCAACCCAAGGAAGAGGGGGAATAAGCTATGCCTATCGGACCTGCGCGAATGTCCCTCATGGAGCATTTAGGCGAGCTGCGCATGCGCCTTGTTCGTGTTATTGTGTGTTTGATTGTTGCGATTATCGTTTTTTACTTGGCAACTCCTACGGTGGCAAACTTTTTGCTGCTTCCCGTCGCTGATTTTATGCCTAAGACAGAGGACGGCACGGTTGCCCTTAACGTTTTGGGCGCGTTTGATGCGTTTTCTGTTCGCATGACCATTGCGCTTTGGACATCTATTGTTGCATGTATGCCTGTAATTCTATGGCAAGTACTGGCGTTTTTCTTGCCGGCACTTAAGCCAAAGGAAAGAAAATGGTTTATTCCAACGTTTTGTGCGGCTGTCGCGCTCTTTTTGTTTGGTACGGTTTTTTGCTACTGCATCATCTTGAATCCTGCCTTTGAATGGCTCACAAGCCAAGCTTCGGGGTTTGCCGAGATACTGCCTGAAGCAAGCCGCTGGATAGATATCATCATCAAGTTTGAATTGGGATTTGGCTTTGCATTTGAACTTCCGCTGGTTGTGTTCTACCTAGTTATGTTCAATGTTATCCCGTACAAAAAGCTGCGCTCAAGCTGGCGTGTGGTTTACATCGTTTTGCTTACTTTTTCCGCCGTTGTTACCCCTGACGCTTCGCCTGTTACCATGGGTCTTATGTTTGCGGCAATGGTGCTCTTGTATGAGCTTAGTTTGCTTGCCGCGCGTATTGGTTTGAAGAAGCGTATTAAGTCGCAGGCTGAAAAGGCAGCTCAGGAAGAAAAAGAGCGTCAAGAAGCAAAAGAAGAATTGCGCTCGCTTAAAAAATCTTTCGATAAACACCTTTGGGGTGACGAGGGTGGTGAGCGGTAATGCATGAACTCGGAATTATGACCGGTGTTTTGCAGGCTGTTGAAGAATCCGCAAAACAGGCAGGGTCTGAAAAGGTTCTCAAGATTAGTCTTTCCGTTGGTGTAATGACTGAGGCTATCGAGGATGCTTTGCGTTTTGCCTTCGAGGCGCTTTCGGAAGGAACTATGTGTGAAAGTGCTGAACTTGAAATAACGATGATTCCTCCCGTGAGCGTTTGTGCAGAATGTGGCAATGAATACGAGCACGATCGTTTTCACATGTTGTGTCCAGAATGCGGGAGTAGCTTTACGCAGCTCATTCAGGGAAAGGAACTTCAGATTGACTCCATCGAGGTTGATCTTCCTGATGATGGGGAAGATGCCGAAGAGCCTAGCCAATTGTCTGAAGCCTAAAGAAGTAAAGGGATTAAAAAGCCAAGCCCTTTAGAGAAGCGAGGAAAACATGCAGATAGATATGAAACAGCCCATCTTAGACAAAAACGACCGTCTTGCAGCTGACAATCGAGCACTTTTTGCTGAGAAGAAAGTATTTGTTCTTGATTTGCTCGCCTCGCCTGGTTCAGGAAAAACCTCGACCATTTTGGCAACCATTGAAGCTTTGCGAGACACCTTCAATATCGCGGTTATTGAGGGCGATATCGCGTCTTCGGTTGATTCGGAAAAAATTAAGGCACAGGGCATTCCGGCTGTGCAGATTAATACGGGTGGCGCATGTCACCTTGAAAGCGACATGATTCGTCGTGCGGTTGATGTGCTCGATCTTGATTCTATCGATCTCATTATTGTTGAAAATGTGGGCAATCTGGTTTGTCCGACCGATTTTGATTTGGGCGAAAACATGAAGGCCATGATTCTGAGCGTTCCTGAAGGAGATGATAAGCCTCTGAAGTACCCTGGCGTGTTCCAGGCTTCTTCGGCTATTGTTCTCAATAAAATAGATACGCTTCCTGTGTTCAATTTTGACAAGGAATTGTTTGATGACCATATCAAAAACCTTAATCCTAATGCGCCCATTTTCCCTATTTCAGCAACTACTGGCGAGGGCGTTGATGAATGGGCTTCATGGCTTGCTGAAAAAATTCAGGCTCTTTAGTGAAACCTTTGTTACTGCGAGTATTTCGCAACCATTTAGAAACATTTGCTAAAGATACTGAGTTCAGCGCCCGCTAAAAGATCATAGGAGGGGTTATGGATCTCGAGCAAAAATACCAAACAGGCTTACATGCCTTGAAAGAGTATGCTTCTGCAGCTGGTTTTACTGATGTAGTTATTGGACTTTCGGGCGGTATTGATTCTTCCCTTACGGCAGTTATGTGCGTTGAGGCATTTGGTGCTGACCATGTTCATGGCTTTATGCTTCCTGGTCCCTATTCAACCGACCACTCCTTGAAAGATGCTCGCGATCTGGCTGATAACCTAGGTATTGAAACGCAAGTCATTTCAATTCTTGAACCTTATGAGGGTTTTGAACGCGCTCTTCACAAGGTGATGGGTGGCGATCTTGAAGGCTTGGCGTGTGAGAATACTCAAGCTCGTTGCCGCATGGTATGTTTGATGGCGCTTTCAAACCGCTTTAATTGGATGCTCGTTAATACAGGCAACAAGAGCGAGGCCATGATGGGCTTCTCAACGCTGTATGGTGATACCGCTGGGGCATACGCTCCTTTGGGCGGGTTTTACAAGACGGATATTTTTGCGCTTTCTCGCTGGTGTAATGAGCGCGCCGAAGAACAGGGTGCAATTCCTCCTATTCCTCATCATGTTCTTATCAAGCCGCCGAGTGCAGAGCTTTCTCCTGGGGCTGAAGATGAGAAATCGCTAGGTGTAGACTACGCAACGCTCGATAAGATTCTTATTGCGCATTACGATCAGGGCAAAACCGCCGAAGAAGTTGCGGCACTAGGCTTTGATCTTGAGCAAGTTCAAAGCATTATTGTCCGTGCAGATTCGTATGCTTATAAGCGCGCTATGGAGCCACCATTTCCGCAAAACCCGTTCTATGTTTAATGGTTGATTTTAATGCTTTGATTAAGCTGTCTACGGAAATTGTTTTTTTGAAGACAGCTTAATTTGAATTTGGCTTATTACGCGCATGAAGACACAGAGAAATATCTTTAGTTTCAAGATATTTCTCTGTGTCTTCTTTGTTAATTAAGGCTTCAATTCGAACTTTTCCTCATAGGTTCAATTCTTTCTTCATCTGAAAAAGGCCCATTCCTGTCGCTAGAGGGCTTGTAAATTTCGCGAAGCAAAAGGAACTTGATTTGCCCTGCGTTGAGCCAAGTGTTGAGTGAAATATGGAAATGCAAAAACATGCGAAGTAACAACAAATCAACATCTAAGTGTCATAGACTCATATTTTCTGTTTCTTGGGTTGCTTTATGTATGAAAGTTGCTAAGATGAACAACTGTTAGCACTCAAACAATGAGAGTGCTAATCAGTTTGGTAACAAGCGCAATGCATGTTTATGCAAACGCGTATGACGTAAACAAACCTATGAAAGGAAGTACGTTATGAACCTTAAGCCACTCGGCGATCGCATTGTTGTTAAGCAGGATGAGGCTCAAGAAACCACTGCTGGCGGCTTGTATATTGCTGCTGAATCTAAGGAAAAGCCTCAGACTGGTGTTGTTCTTGCTGTTGGAGAAGGAAAAGTCAACAACGAAGGCAAGCATCTTCCTATGCCCGTAAAGGTTGGCGACCGTGTTCTCTACGGTAAATACGGCGGAACTGAAGTTGATGTAGACGGCGAGAAAGTTCTTATTCTTCGCGCAGACGATATCTACGCTGCTTTTACTGAGTAAGTAATGCAAAAGGGCGCTTGCTTGGCTTGCTTGCTAAGTACAGCGTACATGCAGCGCGCGCAGTTAAGGCGATTTTTCTTATAGAAATACTTTGATGAAAGGATATATTCATGGCTAAAGAAATTCTTTTTGAGGCCGACGCACGCAGCGGTATGGCTGCAGGCGTAAAAAAACTTGCTGATGCAGTCAAGGTAACTCTTGGCCCTAAAGGTCGCTATGTTGCTCTTGAGCGTTCATATGGCGCTCCTCTGGTAACCAATGATGGCGTTACGGTTGCTCGTGAGATTGAACTCGAAAACCCTGTAGAGAACATGGGTGCTCAGCTCATTCGCGAAGCTGCTGTTAAGACCAACGACGTTGCTGGCGACGGCACTACTACTGCTACTTTGCTCGCAGACGTTATCGTAAGCGAAGGCATTCGCAACGTTACCGCTGGCGCAGATGCTTTGGGTATTCGTCGTGGTATCGAGAAGGCAACTGATGCTGTTGTCGAGGCAATCAAAAAAGATGCTAAAGAAATTACCACCAAAGAACAGATTGCTAACGTTGGTACCATTTCTGCAGGTGACGCCGTAATTGGTGAAAAAATTGCTGAAGCAATGGACGAAGTTGGTAAAGACGGCGCAATTTCTGTTGAGGAAAGCCAGACTTTCGGTATTGATATCGATGTTGTTCAGGGTATGCAGTATGATCGCGGCTACATTTCTCCTTACATGGCAACTGATACCGAGCGCATGGAAGCAGTTTTGAACGATCCATACGTTTTGCTTACCGACCTTAAGGTTTCTTCAATTCAGGATTTGGTTCCTTTGTTGGAGCAAGTTATGAAATCTGGTCGCCCACTTTTGATCGTTGCAGAAGACGTTGAGGGTGAAGCTTTGGGCACCTTGCTTTTGAACAAGCTTCGCGGCACCTTGAACGTTGTTGCAATCAAGGCTCCTGGTTTTGGTGATCGTCGTGCTCGCATCTTGGAAGACATCGCTGTTGTAACTAACGGCAAGGTTGTTTCTAAAGATTTCGGTATGACTTTGGCAGATGTTACCCTTGATGCTTTGGGAACCGCTAAGACCATTAAGGTTACTAAGGACGCTACCGTAATCATTGACGGTGCAGGCGACAAAGCTGCCGTTGATGCACGTATTGCACAGATGCGCGCTGAGCTTGAGCGCCTTGAGAGCGAATTTGATCGCGAGAAGCTTCAGGAACGCTTGGCTAAGCTTTCTGGTGGCGTAGCTGTTCTTAAGGTTGGAGCTGCAACTGAATCTGAGCTCAAAGAAAAGAAGAGCCGCATTGAAGATGCTTTGCAGGCAACCCGTGCTGCTGTTGAAGAAGGTATCGTAGCTGGTGGCGGTGTTGCTTTGATCAACGCAATTTCCTCACTCGATGATTTGGAAGTTGCTGACAAGGACGAGCAGGTTGGTGTTGATATTATCCGCAAGGCTCTCGAGGCTCCTATGCGTGCAATTGCAACCAACGCTGGTTATGAAGGCTCTGTTGTTGTTGAGAAGGCAAAGGCAATGCCTAAGGGTGAAGGTATTAACTTCGCTGATGGTTCTCAGGGCAACATGATTGCAATGGGCGTTAACGATCCTGTTAAGGTTACCCGTACCGCTCTTCAGTCTGCTGCTTCTGTTGCTGCTTTGATTCTTATCACTGAGGCAACAATCAATGAGATTCCTGCTGAAGGTCCAGACCTTTCTGCTCTCGCTGGCGCTGCTGGCGGCATGGGCGGCGGAATGGGAATGATGTAATCTCCGCTTCGCTTTTTCGCTTAGTTGCTAGATGCTTACATGCCCCTCCTTCCTTGGAGGGGCTTTTTTTTATGTGTCCCGGACAATACCCTCCGGCTCCGTTGTCCAGGTTGTTGTTTCTTTGTGGCCCCATTTTGGAGCTAAAGTCCTATTTAGCCTTATAAGTCCCTGTCTATCAGGTATTATTCAGTTAAGTAATGTTTTAAAAAAGAAAAAGAGCCCTAGGAAAGGGCTCTTGGCAAGTCTTAAATGCTCCCTACGGAGCGTCTTCTTAGGAAGACATTTTTGGCTAGGCCGTATTTTGACTCGCAGTGTCGATTTAACTGGTAA
>FR895465.1 GCA_000434775.1 Eggerthella sp. CAG:368
CTGTTGTCGTCTTCACTAAATCAGCGTTGGAAAATGCCGACCATCTACCATTGATATTAGCCTGAACGAGAATTTCATAAGAAGTGCTTTCTGATAAGCCACTAATGGTATAGGAAGTCCCCGTATAAGTTGTAGTGTAGTTCCTATAAGAATCATTACCTGTCTTTATTGCAACAGCATACCTACTTGCTCCAGGAACAGAATTCCAATTTAAAGTAACTGAGCTCGATGAAGTTGCAGTAACCTTAGCTGTCGGCTTCACTGTCCCATGAGGAGTCGCTTTAACATAGTTAGCAGCAGAAAACGCTGACCATTTTCCATTGATATATGCCTGAACCAAGAATGTATGCTGATATTCATTTGCGAGGTTGGAAATCGTATATGTTGTCCCTTTGAAATTGGTATCAAAGTTCTTATACGAGCCATCAACGTATTCAGCGATAGCGTACTTAGCAGCACCTTCTACTGCATCCCACTTCAAAGTAACTGTTCCGTCCCCCGTCGAAGCAACACTAGCGGCAGGAC
>FR895466.1:0-6369 GCA_000434775.1 Eggerthella sp. CAG:368
GTATGAGATCATAGCTTCATTCACCTCATTAAAATGGTCATACTCGATTTTCGAGGAAAATGACACTTCATTTCCGAGGAATATCGTCATTGATTTTCGAGATGAGGAGAACTGTACGGGTGGGGTGTTGGACGGCGAGTCTGTCCTGTTCTCGTTGGGCGTTTGATGGCGAATCTGTTTGTCTCGGGGACCCGTGATGTTTGTAGACGAACTTGTCGATTGTCACGCAGAGGTTGAAAAGCTCTTGGTTATTGCCGGGAATCAGAAAAAGCTTGAGTGATTTGACTATGTTACTCCCTGAATGTACGCGTGTTCCAAGGCGGTTTATAGGTTATGGGGCCTATGGGCTTTATGGAATAAAAGACGTCTCCGATTTACAGGAGTAATATGCTGAAATAATTGAAAAGTTGCTATTTTACAGTGATATTTTTATTGAAAAGTCAGAAAAATAACGACTAAAATATATTGAAAAGTCATTTTAAAGCCTGCGCTGCTTTTAAACTAAAGTCATTTTGAGGCTAAAGTTACTTTTAAGCCAGATTGATGTAATCGGGCTTTTTACTCTAGTGCAGTTCTTGAAATTGTTTTGTACTGAGGGGTTTAGATGCTTTTTCGAAAAATAGAAAAAACAATTGAGGATTATTTACAGTCAGATACCAACAAAATTCTTCTAATAGATGGTGCGCGACAGGTTGGCAAGACATATATCATTCGTCATGCAGGTAAAAAGAGTTTTGCTAACTATATAGAAATAAATATGGTGGAAGATTCTTTAGCTAATCAACTTTTCAAAAACGTAAAAACGGTTGAAGATTTTTATCTGCAAGTTAGTATGCTCTATGGCGATAAAATGGGAACAAAGCAAGATACGCTTATATTTATTGATGAAATTCAGGAATATCCCCACTTACTAACACTTCTGAAGTTTCTTTCACAAGATAATCGATTTAAATACATTGCGAGCGGTTCCTTGTTAGGAGTAACTCTTTCGCAAACAACATCAATACCCATGGGAAGTATTCGAAAAATTAGAATGTTTCCCCTAGATTTTGAAGAATTTCTTTATGCGAATGGGATAAACGAATTAGTTATTAATTCCTTAAGAGCGAGTTTTGAAAGCAATACGTCACTAAACGATTCTTCCCATGCAAAAATAATGGATTTATTCAAAAAGTACCTTCTTATTGGTGGAATGCCGGATGCGGTTAATGCGTATCTTTCTGAGAAGAACATACGGACTGTAAGAGAAATTCAAGAGGAGATACGTGAGTATTACGCAATAGATTGTTCGAAGTATGACGCCGCCAGAAAACTAAAAATACGACGAATTTATGATCTTATTCCTTCAAATATGGAAAACAAAAAGAAACGTGTGGTTGCACAGTCTATAGAAGAAAAAAAGGGAAAAACCTTTTCGGACTATCAAGACGAATTTGAATATTTAATTAGTTCTGGAATTGCTTTAGGGGTACAGGCAGTTTCAAATCCTTCATTTCCTTTAATTGAAACTTCGGGAAAAAACCTTTTGAAATTGTATTTAAATGATCCAGGGTTGTTAACGGATGTTTTATACAAGGACAATATCAGAGCAGTTTTAGATGATGTGGATAGTATTAATCTTGGTTCGGTTTATGAAAGCGTTATTGCAAGTGAACTTATTGCGCATGGACACAAGCTGTTTTATTACGATAACCGAAAAAAGGGCGAGGTTGATTACTTGATTGATGATTATCAAAGCTTATCCGTGGTTCCGATAGAGGTTAAATCTGGCAAAGACTACAGCGTGCATAGTGCATTAAACGTATTTACTAAAAATGAGGATTATGGAATAAAGAAAGCAATTGTTCTTTCTAATGAGCGAGAAGTGAAACAAAAAGGAAAAATATGGTACCTGCCTGTGTACTATGCAATGTTTTTGTAAGGCTCTTGTTGTGTAATACGCTATTGATTAAAGCTATTAGTTTACGATGATGCACAGGCAGAACGTTTTGTCCGTCAAGGGCGAGGTCTAGGTAAAAGTTACATCTTCCG
Source organism: Eggerthella sp. CAG:368 (assembly GCA_000434775.1). Classification (GTDB taxonomy): domain Bacteria; phylum Actinomycetota; class Coriobacteriia; order Coriobacteriales; family Eggerthellaceae; genus Anaerotardibacter. The sequence goes on from FR895466.1 coordinate 2,032, forward strand.
TGATTTCAAGAAGGCGCGGAAAGGCAAGAATTGCTGGGGAACTACCCTGTGCGGTCTTATTTCGACAACAGGCTTTTCATCTTTCAGTAGCTCAATAAGCCTCCGTGAAGTTGACTCGGTAGTCCAGCCTTAGCAAGCCTTAATAGGGTAAAAAGAAAAGGGAGCACCTACGTGGTGCTCCCGAGTCTATACATAGCCGAATCCATATCGAAACTATACACAAGCGCGAACCCGTTCTTGGCAAAGAACAGTTCGACGTTTTCTTTTTTGGTGGAGGCGCGGAGAATCGAACTCCGGTCCATACTAAACCGTCATCAAAGCACTACAAGCTTAGTCGGTGTTTTGGCTTTAGTATTTCAAAGCCCATCGACAGGCCGCTGAAATACCTAGCGGGTTCAATCTTTTTCTTGCGTATACCAGCTACGCCGCAAGAAGCATTCCTCTAAAAATGATACCGCCCCAGGAACGAGGAAAATCCCCAGTTAGGCACCTCGAGCTACAATTAAGCAGCGAGAGCGAGGTTGTTATTGTAAGATTTGCCAATTAACTTGACGGTACCCCTGTTTAACGTGGCGAGGAGACCACGACCTGCTCTTCGACTCCGACTTACCATGTCGAAACCAGTCGCCCCCAATATTCGATTAAAAAGGTTCATGCACAAGAGAAACGGGGTTGGTCAAATGCTAAACACCTGTTCTTGTGCGATGTTTTATTCTACCTTCTGGGTATTTCTCGTCAAGATACTGCACGGTTTATACATTCATTTAGGACGCTCGGCTTGTATTGTGACGTCTTGCGACTTTTATCACGCTATAATGCGGCGCCAGAGTATAATTTAAGAAATACAATATGAGTTCGTGTTTTAAGACACAGGGGAAAAAGAAGCAATATGCAAAAATCACCGCAGCATTCGGCGAAGCATTCAAACATAGAAGCACAAAAAACTACACAAATGAATAATCATGACTCTTCAGGGTATGTTGTTCCAGCAGGAATAATGCCTAAACAACCCAAAAAAAGTCATAAGAAAGCGGCAATAATAACCGTGAGTGTTATCGTCGGTATTTTGGCGCTTGTATACGCTATCGGAGCCTTTTTCTTCTCGTCTCATTTCTTTCCGAATACCACGTTTAGTGGACACGACGTTTCTTTTGAATCAAATGATGCTTTTGCCAACGAGATTGAAAACAGAGTCAAAGACTATGAGCTCGAAATTAAGGGTCAAGGCTTTTCTTGCATTATTGATGCCGAACAGGCTAATCTCAATATTGATAAAAGCCAAGTGGCTAAGGATGCCTGCCTAAATCAAAACTTCTGGGCATGGCCTGTTGAAGTGTTTAAAGAACACGACGTTTCGGATGTTATAGAGGCTTCATTCGACGAGGAAAACGCTCATAAAATTCTCGTTGATGAGATAAAAAAGTATAACGAAACCGCTACGCCTTCCAAAGATGCAAAAATTGCCTATCAAGAAACCGCAGGTATTTGCGTCGTTGAGCCAGAGGTTTACGGTACTCAAGTCGATCAGGATGCTTTGATTAAAAAGGCTGATCAGTGTCTTAGGAGTCTAACTTCAAAATGCGACGTAACTGAAGACGAACTTATTAAGCCAACGATTCTTTCAAGTGATTCTCGCTTTTTTACCGCACTTGATAAGGCCAACAAGATGATAGGCGGAGAAATCGCTTTAACGCTTAACGGCACGGTTTCCGCAGGGAAAATTACTAAGCCCATGATTGTTGATTGGATTACTCTCACCAAAGATATCGAGCCTGTTTTAGATGAAGAAGCCATTAAGGCTTGGGCCGAGCAGAAAGGTGAAGAATTAAACACCTATCAAACTACTCGTACGTGGACACGCGCCGATGGTAAATCTTGCTCCGCTGGAGGTGGAACATACGGCTGGATTGTAAATGCCGAGTCGCTTGCTACAAGCATTATTGATCAGATTAATACATACAACTTTACAGCTATCGATATTCCTTGTGATCAAACGGCCGATGTCTATAACGGTCCAGGCAAACGCGATTGGGGCTCGTATGTAGATATTGATCTGTCAGAGCAGGTGGTTCGTTACTACGATGCAAACGATCAGCTTCTGTATTCGTGCCATTGTATTTCCGGCTCACCTTCTGGTGGACACTCAACCCCAACGGGAGTCTATCGTCTTAACAGCAACAACGGTGCTTCAACCTTGATTGGTGAAAAGGGTCCAGATGGTAAACCTGAGTACGAAACAAAGGTGGCTTACTGGATGCCCTTTATTGGTAACAGCATTGGATTGCACGATGCTTCTTGGCAGGCATGGGGCTCTTGGAGTCCAACTCGTTATTCAACGGGTGCAGGTTCTCATGGGTGCATTAACTTGTCAGTGGAAGACGCCCAGTGGTTCCGCAATAATCTTTCTGTTGGCGTGTGTGTAATTACCCATAACTAAATACGCAAAGCTTATGCACAGCACTTCTGCATAAGGCCCTATACGTAGGTTTATGTTTGGTAATGGCTTACTGATAGTGATGAATACATGATGATGAACGGCTAAGGAGAATCAACAGGTAATAGGAAAAGCAATAACGTGTTACTTGTATATAAGAAATGTGTCGAGGGGCTGTGGGCGTTGCCTATAGCCTTTCTTTCATAAGTTCTCTAGGTGTAGGGGATAGGTTTTATGTCTAAACAATTTGAGAACGAACATCCGAGTGCATATCCTTTTTTTGGCGAGCGCGAAGAGGGTATTCTTGGCCGAAGAGAGTCTTTTTCAAACAATGCCCCCATTGGTGTTTTTGATTCAGGTTTTGGTGGTTTAACGGTTGCTCGTGAAATAATGAAGGCTCTTCCACAGGAGAGTATTATTTATTTTGGTGACCGTAAACGCTGTCCTTATGGTCCCCGTTCTTTGACCGAGGTTAAAGAATTTGTTCACGAGATTTGTGAATGGCTCATTGCTCGTGGCGTAAAAATGATTGTGATCGCGTGTAATACCGCTACGGCAGCAGGCCTTGCCATGGCGCAGCAAACCTTTGATGTTCCCGTGATTGGCGTTGTTAATCCGGGTGCGCGTGCAGCAGCTCGTGCTACGCGCAATAGGCGGGTGGGGGTTATTGCCACGCAAGGTACTGTTGATTCTGGCGTTTATACTAATGCTATTCGAAACATTGATGCAGGTATCACCGTTTTTTCAACAGCCACACCGCGTTTTGTGGAAATTGCCGAACTTGGAATAAAGATGGCAAAAGGTCCTATCGAAAACTACACATCGCTCGCATCAAAGGTGTACATTCGTCCTGAGTTTCAAGAAATTGCTCAAGATTATCTTGATCCGCTCCGTCGGTGTGAAATCGATACGCTTGTTTTGGGGTGTACCCATTTCCCGCTTCTTAAGGCGCTCATCGGAAGCGTGGTTGGACACAATGTTGTTTTGATTTCGTCAGCAACCGAAACAGCGCGTGACTGCTGCGATTTACTCACGCGTCAAGGCGCACTCTGTTCTTCTGATCATAAACCTACCTATCATTTTGCTACTACCGGGGAAGACATCGAGGAGTTCCGAGAGTTTGGTACGCGTGTTTTAAGGTTTCCGCTTGATGATCTGGAATATGTTTCTCTTGTCTAGAGAATGCTTGTAAAACATGGTGCATCAATATAAAGAAAGGGTATTCAATGACTAAAAAGGTTGTTATTGCGAGCAACAATGCTCATAAGGTTGAAGAAATAAAAACAGCGCTTTCTTTTGAAGGCTGGGAATATCAAACCATGGCCGAGGCGGGTATTGTTTCGTCTCCTGAGGAAACAGGGGCAACCTTTGAAGAAGATGCACGTATTAAAGCTCGCGCTGTGTACGACATCACGCATACGGCGGTACTGGCCGATGACTCTGGGCTGATTGTTGATGCGCTTGATGGAGCCCCAGGAGTGTATTCTTCGCGCTACAGCGGCATTGAGGGCGACGATGAGGCCAATAACGCTAAGTTGTTAGAGGAAATGAGGAACGTGCCGGAAAATGAACGTACGGCGCGTTTTGCTTGCGCATTGGTGTTTATTGATGATGACGGCACTGAAACGGTTGCTGAGGGCTTTATAGAGGGCCGTATTGGGCATGAGGAAAAGGGAGCCGAAGGCTTTGGGTATGATCCTCTTTTTTGGCCCGAGTATTTCGATTATTCCTGCACGTTGGCCGAGGTTCCTCAGAGAGAAAAGAACAAAATTTCGCATCGCGGAAATGCTTTGCGAGAATTAAAAAAATATCTTTCCAATTCTTAAAATGTTCTGCTATAATCTCTAAACGTTGTCGGGACGTGGCGCAGTTTGGTAGCGCGCCTGCTTTGGGAGCAGGATGTC
>FR895466.1:6403-14443 GCA_000434775.1 Eggerthella sp. CAG:368
CCTGTCGTCCCGACCATTTTTTTGCGGGTGTAGTTCAATGGTAGAACTCCAGCCTTCCAAGCTGGTCACGCGAGTTCGATTCTCGTCACCCGCTCCATGAATTTTAAGTCGTTCTGCTGAGCGACTTTTTTATTTTATTCGTTTCTTTTTACGGGTTTTTATCTACGGATTTATTCTCTACAGACCCGTAACTCGCGCTCTAAGCCGTTTCTTAAGGCTGTCCTTTAATTCATGTTCGGATGTTAGCGCACAGGCACCTTGGCGGTGGGGAAATGATACGACGACATAAAAGTGATGAAGTCGCGAAGGAGCTGCGACTTCTCTCCCTGTTTCTTGGAGAGTAAATATACCTTATGAAAATCTTTCGGAGCTTCTTTAACGGGAATAAATACCACTTCATCGAAGGCTTTTACCAAGAAGGAATAACACAGCAGAGAAACATCATCTTTGTTTGAAGTTACCAGCGAGGAGAGGGTAATTTCGTCATTGTAGGCAAACTCAATATCATATTTTCGCGAACCGAGAACCTCCATGAGTTCTGCCGCCACAATACTCGATTTTTTATAGGTAAGAATGTGATAACCCTCAAGTTCATCGAGTGAGATTTCTTTTTTAGAAGCCAAAGGGTGATCTTTGTTTACTGCGACAGCAAGCTCCTGAGCCCAACAGGGAACAGAAATAAGATCAGGATCGGGTTCTGTTTGTCCAGCAAAAACTACATCGAGCTTATCTGCCTTTAAGTCTCTTGTAAGACTTGGGGTAAAGCCTTGGGTGATATTGATTTGGATGGGAGCACCATATTCCTCATGGAACGCACGAATGGCTTCGGACCAGTATTTTCCTTGCATAGCATAAAGTGTTCCCAGATTAATTTGCCCATTAATCATGCCGGCGTATTCATGAACTGCTGTAATACCCCTTTCGATGTTTTGAAGAGCAATACAAACATAGTGATAAAACTGTTTACCGCAGGGCGTTAAAAGAATCTGATTGTTCTTACGCTCGAAAAGGGGAGTGCCAAGCTCTTTTTCGAGGGAGGAAATTGCTACCGATAGAGTAGGCTGTGCTATGTAAAGCTCAGCTGCTGCCTTGGTGTAGTGCTTTACCTCTGCGAGCTTTTTAAAATACGTCAAATGCGACAAATTCACGATTGCCCCTCACGAATACACAAGAATTGCCCTATAGCTTATTTCTTGATGGCTTTGTGCTCTACAAAGCCATATTGTATCAATGAGTTTATACGCGTGCGAAAGTGAAGTTTACAAAGAAGCTAAATTCAATAGGAAATCGCTCTTTTGAAACGGTATGGATCCCGACTTGATATTTTGCTTAAAGGGTGGTTATCGATAACTTAGTTGAGATCTTAACCCCATCAAGACACTTCCTAGTAGAAACTCTTTTATGGTCCCTCTAATAACTACCTTGGAAGAGGCGTTTCAATATCTTGCCAATGAAAAGGGAGTCCAAAAAATGAACTCCCTTTCCGCTGTATTGAAGTAAAGGAAAAGTGTGCAGTGTTACATCTGCAATTAGTCGATATCAACGATCTGTTTGGTTTCTGCTGATTCAAGAATTGCGTTGATAACTTTAAGCGTTGCGATTCCATCTTCCCCTGTGCAACGCGGCTTGGTCTCACGACCAGTGCAAAGATCAACGAAGTGTTCCAACTCGGCAGTCATCGGATCGTTCTTTTCGATATCGAAATGCTCCTTGTGTAATTCTTCTCCCCAACCATAATGGTCATCATCAGTATAACTGTAGAAGTCCATGTTGGGAAAGCCCAAAGAGCCTTTTGTGCCGAAGAATTTCAGACTGTTTTCACCGGGGCACCATTTGAAGAAGTGGTTTTCTTCTGCTGCGAGGTCGTAGTTCCAAGGCCCTGGTGTGCCGTCTGAGAGAAAATACGTTGCGGTAACGCCTTCGTCGAATTCAAAAACAACCGATACGGAATCTTCGATTTCGTTGCCACGAATGTTGTTACGTGCGGCGGCATATACGCGGTTAACGGTCATGCCAGTCGTGTAATTAAGGTCGTCAACATCATGGATTGCATTAATCAAGAGTGGACCGCCACCCTTTTTGGTGTGCCACTCAACATCATAGTAAGAGAAAGGTTTTGCGATGGCATAGGTTCCTTGCACGCCAACAAGCTTACCGAGTTTGCCAGACTCAATGAAGTCGCGCAAGAAGAGATACTTAGAAGATGAACGGCGATGGTGGCCAATGAGGAGTTTTGCATCGGCTTCGTCGCACATCTTGATGATTTCTTCAGCTTCTTCAACGGTATTAGCAATAGGCTTTTCAAGCAGAATGTTCTTAATGCCTGCATCAAGGCATGCACGTGTTGATGCTACGTGGAGTCCATTTGGAAGAGCGATTGCTACTGCATCAAGGGGGACTTCCTTCAAAAGGTCGTTGTAGTCTGCATACAGAGGCACGTTAAGTTCCTTAGCAACGTCTTCTGCTTGCTGACCAAAGCCGGCAACAGCAACAAGATCTAGTTCAGGATTTGCAACAGCGTCACGAGCTATTTTTGAACCCTGGTTCAGTCCAAATACGGCGAATTTGATTCCCATTTTTCTCTCCCTTTTACTAATAAAAAATATGTATACGGTTGCTCATAGAGCGAATAGGTTAAAAGGTGCACCGTGAGTAAGGGTTCACGGTGCAGAATAAGGCCTACTTAAAGTACTTTTCTTCAATGAGGTCGGTTGGCATTTCTTTGCCAGTCCAAATATCTTCACCGATTGCTGCCTGCCACAAAAGCATGCCAAGACCAGGAAGAGTCTTTAGACCTTTCGCTTCGGCATCTTTAAGAAGCTTGGTTTTGCGTGGGTTATATACCGTGTCTGCCAAAGCGAGGCCATCTACCATGAACTCAGCTGGGAGGGTGCTGGCATCCTCGTTGCCTTCCATACCAACGCTTGTTGCGTTAACGAAAAGAACTGATTCTGCTACGGATTGCTTGAGCGATTCCTGGTCGCCAAGATCGATAAGACGCATCTTGCAGCCTGTTTTCTCTGCGATTCCTGCGATGCGTTCGGCAGTTCTATCGAAAAACTTATCATGAATATTGTAGATATCAATTTCTGCAACGCCATCAAGAGCTGCCTGAGTGAAAATTGCAGAACCAGCACCGCCGGCACCTACGATAGTCATTTTTTTGCCAATGATGTCAACATCGTTTTCTTTAACATTGCGCATAAAGCCTGCGCCGTCAGTGTTGTGTCCAATGGATTTTCCGTCTGTGATAACAACGGTATTGACTGCACCCATGAGTTCAGCCGCAGGGGAGAGTTCGTCAAGATATTGGCCAATCATTGTTTTATGAGGCATGGTCACGTTGTAGCCTGCAAAGCCAAGAGTTTTTAGGCCAACAACGGCGTCTTTTAATTCTTCTGGTTGAACGTCATAGGCAAGATAGATGTAGTCGAGCCCAAGATGCTCAAATGAAGTGTTGTGCATTGCTGGAGACATCGAATGTTCTACAGGTGTTCCGATAAGTGCGATTGTTTTTGTGTGCCCAGATACACGATCAGTTTGTCCCATGATTCCCCTTCCTCTGTTTTATAACATGTTCATATCGTCATCGTTTTTGTTGCTCTTGTCCAATAGAGAACTCTGGGGAATGGAGATGTTTTATTAGTTTTTATAATAACTGCACGTCAAAGGTATTGTCTGAGTGTCTTTATTCTTTGAGGCGTGAGGGGAGGCATACTTATATTTGGTATGGGTTCTGTCCGTGGTCCTTAATGTAATTGGCGCGATTGGTTGGGATGTTTGGCTGTTTGGTGGTTATATTGAGAGCGTTTTCAATGTTGATTGTAGGGTGCTATTTGAAGTGAGCGTTTTTGGTAAATCAGCAGTGGAATAAAGCGGGGAAAGTGGTTATAATTTATGAGCTATGCGCCTCCATAGCTCAGCTGGATAGAGCAGTGGACTTCTAATCCAAAGGTCGCAGGTTCGAATCCTGCTGGGGGCGCCATGTTACAACCTTATGACCTGGGCTTTTGCTTGGGTCATTTTTATTTGTCCATAAGTTTTTATGAAGCTTGTCCATATCTTGTCCATAAGCGTTTTTAAGAATTGATCAAATCAAGCAAAAGGGGAGTGATCAGCTCCCCTTTTTTGTACTGGAATTCTTATTAATTCGCTTAGGTAAAATTACGCTGAAGCGCGTTCCTTTTCCAACCTCACTCTTAACCTTAATTGTGCCTTGAGCGCGATCTACGGCGTGGCGAACCAGAGAAAGGCCAAGCCCTGTTCCGCCCACTTCGCGGCTGCGTGCTTTATCAACGCGGTAAAAACGTTCGAAAATGCGTGCCTGATCTGCCTGAGGAATACCTATACCAGTATCTTCCACGGTAACTAAAATGTCTTTTACGTGCACTTCAAGCGAAATAGTTATACAGCCTTTATCGGTGTACATAATGGCGTTTTCGATGAGATTATCGAAAATCAATGAAGCATCAGAAGGCTCCATGCTGACGTAGCAGTTATCGGTAGAGGAAGATTTATCAGTAAAGGTAATGTTGAGACCTTTGTCTTCCGCTTGATTCTTGTGGGTAACATAGCTGGTAACAAGCGTGCTATGAAGGTCTGCACGAGGACTACTGCTAGGTTTTTCTTGGGATTCCAGGCGAGAAAGGTCAAGTAGATCAACAACTAAACGCTGAAGGCGTTCCGATTCGTTGTCGAGGCGTTCGGTAAACAACGCTAACGTTTTAGTATCGTTCATTTCTGCTGCGTCTTGGATTGCCTCTGATAATAACCGGATTCCCGCAACGGGAGTTTTCAATTCGTGGCTTGCATTAGCAACAAAATCGGTACGCACCCGTTCAAGAGCTTTAATGGGAGTTACGCTTCGCTTTATGGAAAGAAGCGCAATTACAACAGCGATAGCAACACCAAGAGCCACCAAAATGAGCGCAGTATATTTAACGCTATCGGTCATGATCTGGATAGAGCTCAAAGGTTCACTGAGGCGCACCACAACCTCTTGTCCTTGATACGTTGATGAAAGGGCTACGTATAAACGCGTTTGACCGTCGCTTGAACTTTCACGTTGTGAAATACCCACATTGCCTTTTAATGCTTCCTGTACTTCTTCGCGTTGAAGGTGGTTTTCGAGGTTTTGTGGGTCGATGTTTGAATCCGCAAGTACGTTTCCGTCATGGGTTATGATCGAAAGCCTTAAATCAGAGTTTTCAGTTGCATCGGTAACCAGGCCGTTTAGGTTGTCGGTGTTTTCGATGGCTTCAGCATATGCTTTTGCCGTAATGGTAAGTGTGTTAGTTTGCTGCTGAATTATTTGCGTGTTTACGGGTGAAAAAACAAACACCATCCAGCACACTACAAACACCAGCACAATGGCAAAATAGCTCCCTGCGAGCCAGAAACGCCACGGTTTATTAGAGTTTGAGTTTGATGAGCGCTCCTGGTTGTTAAGAAATCTCATAAGGAGCATCTTTCTTTACGGGATCAAATCTATAACCCATCCCGTGAACCGTGTGAATATAGTCATAGTCGCTTGTTTCGTCCAAAACAGAGCGAAGGCGTCTGATATGAACATCGATAGTGCGGGATGTGCTCAGATAGTCTTCTTTCCAAACTTTTTGCGTGAGCCATGTTCGTTTACAGAGCATTCCTTTACGTTCTGCTAAAGCAAACAGCAAAGACAACTCTTTACTGCGTAGTTTAATAGGCTTGTTTTTAACACATGCCATATTATTTTCGAAATCGAGCGTAAGGTCTCCAAACGTAAGCTTTGCCTGAGTGTTTACTCCGTCAAGTTCGGTTCTGCGCAAATGAGCACGAATACGTGCTAGAAGTACATCGGTTGAAAAAGGTTTAGTAACGTAGTCATCTGCACCTGCATCAAGGCCGTTGATTTTGTCTTCATCGTTAGAAAGAGCGGTAAGCATAAGGATAGGGGACGTAAAGTTTTCTTGTCGGAGTTTTTTGGCAACTTCAAAACCATTAAGACCGGGAAGCATTACATCTAAAAGAATAAGATCAGGCTCAATCATTAATGCTGTATCTAGACCCTCTTGTCCGTTGTCGCATGAGCTCACGGCATACCCATGTTTCGTAAGAGTGAATTCGGTTGTAAGTCTGATTGTTGGGTCATCTTCAATGAGCAATATGGTGGTCACGGCCTATCCTTTCATGTATCCAATGCTATTGTCTCATCTCTTTAATGCCGCTAAAGCCTTTTTACAATTATTTTGCATCTTGGATTTTCGTTCACAAATAGCTAACGAGCTTTCAGGTTTGTGTAACCACTGTGCTTCTTGATGAAGATAGATTAAAGCCACATAAACGTTGTTAACTAAAAGAGAGAAGGAAAAAAGTGACTACGGTTAAAAAGAACGCTTTAATCGCAACGGTAGCTTTAATGGTTATCGCTGCCTGCTTGACCCTTGTTGGTTGTGGTAGCAATGACAGCAAAGGCTCATCTTCAAATGACTCGTCAATCAATGTTACGTCTCGTGAAGATGGTTCAGGCACACGCGGTGCTTTTATTGAATTGTTCGGTATTGAGGAAAAAGACAGCAGTGGTGCAAAGGTTGATAAGACTACCACTTCGGCTGCAATTACTAACTCTACTGCCGTTATGATGACCACTGTCGCTAACGACAAAGATGCAATCGGCTACATTTCTTTGGGCTCGGTAAACGATACCGTTAAAGCAGTAAAGATTGATGGGGCTGAGGCTAGTGCCGATGCGGTAAAGAACGGCTCTTACAAAGTATCTCGTCCTTTCAATGTTGTAACCAAAGGTGAGCTTTCTGCTGTAGCTCAGGATTTTCTTGATTTCATCATGAGCACAGATGGTCAAAAAGTTGTTTCTGACAACGGCTACATCGAGGTAGAAAATGGTGGTGCTTATACCTCGAAGGGACTAACTGGTAAGGTAACCGTTGCCGGTTCTTCTTCCGTAACTCCTGTTATGGAAAAGCTTGCTGAGGCTTATAAGGCGCTCAATCCCAACGTAACCATCGAGGTAAATCAGTCCGACTCTACAACGGGGGTAACTTCTGCAATTGAAGGTGCCTGTGACTTAGGTATGGCTTCTCGTGAACTTAAAGATTCTGAGACTAGTCAGGGTGTAACCGCAAAGGTTATTGCGACTGATGGTATCGCAGTTATCGTTAATAACGACAACAAAGTAGACAATCTTACTTCCGATCAGGTTAAGAAAATCTTTACCGGTGAGGTAACCAAGTGGAGCGAGATCGGTTAACTCGATGACACAAGTAAAAGAGCTTATCGCTAAGATACTCTTTATGATTGCTGCAGCCATTTCGGTGGCTGCAGTAGTTGTAATCTGTGTCTTTATTTTTGGTAATGGTGTTCCTGCTATTGCCGAAATCGGAGTATTCGACTTTCTATTTGGTACCACCTGGAGGCCTTCAAACGAAATCTTCGGTATTGGCACGATGATTGTGGGAAGTCTCTATGTTATGGCGGGGGCACTCGTTATTGGAGTTCCCTTAGGAATTCTTTGTGCCATATTCTTGGCGAATTTTGGAAGCAACAGGGTGGCGAAGGTTGCAAAAGCAGGTGTTCAGTTGCTTGCGGGTATTCCTTCGGTTGTGTATGGCTTCTTCGGTTTGGTTGTGTTGGTTCCCTTCATTAGGGCTAATCTTGGTGGGACGGGTCAATCGGTCCTTTGTGCATCGATTGTTTTAGGCATCATGATTTTACCCACCATCATCACGCTTTCTGAATCTGCTCTAAAGGCCGTTCCGCAAACCTACTACGAAGGCGCGCTTGCGCTCGGTGCCGACCATGAGCGCAGTGTTATGCGCGTTGTCTTACCTGCTGCCGTTTCGGGCATTATGGCCTCTATTATTTTGGCAATTGGTCGCGCTATTGGTGAAACAATGGCGGTAATTATGGTTGCGGGCAATCAGGTTCAGCTTCCTGGAGCTATTACGGAAGGTGTTCGTACCATGACGGCAAACATTGTGCTTGAAATGGGCTATGCTGCCGATTTGCATCGCGGTGCACTTATCGGTACAGCATGTGTGCTCT
>FR895466.1:14475-42906 GCA_000434775.1 Eggerthella sp. CAG:368
ATTATCAATTTTTGTTTTTCCGCGATAAAGAGGAGGAACAAGAATGGCTAACAATAAGGTTCTAACGAAACAAAAGCCCACGCGCATGTCTTCCTGTTTGTTTCGAGGATGCGTGTATACAGCTACTGTACTTACGGTTTTAGCGGTATGTTTCATCATTGGTTACATTTTGGTTATGGGTATTCCTCAAATTAAGCCAGAAATGTTTGAGCTGACATACAACTCAACCAACGTTTCATTTATGCCTGCGCTGTTTAATACGCTTATCATGATCGTGCTTGCTGTGAGTGTGTCTTCGCTTTTCGGCATTGGTGCTGCTGTTTTCTTGAATGAGTACACCAATCGAGGGAACTGGTTTGTTCGCTTAGTTGCGCTTGCAACAGAAACGCTTTCGGGTATTCCCTCCATTGTGTACGGCTTGTTTGGTTTGTTGTTCTTTGTGTATTACCTGCAATGGGGTCTTTCGCTTATGTCGGGTGCTGCAACCATGGCAATTATGACGTTTCCGATTATCATGCGTGCTACGCAGGAGGCTCTTCAGGCGGTGCCTGATTTATATCGAGAAGGTTCTTTTGGTTTGGGCGCAGGAAGGTTTCGTACCGTATTTAAAATTGTTCTCCCTTCCGCAATTCCCGGCATTTTGGGCGGCATTATTTTAGCTATTGGTAGAACGGTAGGGGAATCTGCTGCACTTATTTACACGGCGGGTTCAATTGCTGCAATTCCAACGTCAGTTTTCGACTCCACTCGCACCCTTGCCGTTCATATGTACTTGCTTGCAAGTGAGGGATTGCATATCGATGCCACGTATGCTACGGCGGTTGTCCTGCTGGTATTCGTATTGATTGTCAATCTTGCGTCTTCGGCCGTTGCTAACAAAATAAGTAAAGGATCTATATCGTATGAATAACACTGCTTCTAAAATGGAAGTGTCGCACATGGATTTGTTCTATGGCGATTATCAGGCGCTGCATGATATTTCCATTGTATTTAAAGAACATCAAGTTACCGCGCTAATCGGACCTTCTGGTTGCGGTAAATCTACGCTTCTGAAATCTCTTAATCGTATGAATGATTTGATTGAAGGATGCAAGATAACAGGGAAAATAACCCTTGATGGAGAAGATATTTACAACAAGTATGACGTAAATATTCTCCGCAAAAAGGTAGGAATGGTTTTCCAGAAGGCCAATCCTTTTTCTATGTCAATCTATGACAACATTGCGTTTGGGCCTCGCACCCATGGAATTAAAAAGAAGGCTGAATTGGATGAAATTGTCGAGGATTCTCTTCGTAAAGCCGCAATTTTTGACGAACTCAAAGATCGCTTAAAGAAAAATGCGCTTGGTTTGTCTGGTGGCCAGCAACAGCGCTTGTGTATTGCGCGCGCTCTTGCGGTTAATCCCGAAGTACTTTTGATGGACGAACCTACAAGTGCACTTGACCCCATTTCCACGTTAAAGATTGAAGAGTTGGTAGGGGAGCTAAAAAATAACTACACCATCATTATCGTTACGCACAATATGCAGCAAGCAACACGTGTTTCGGATAGAACGGCATTTTTTCTTTTAGGAGAAATGGTTGAGTGTGGCCCCACGGAAAAGGTGTTTTCGCTTCCCGAAGACAAGCGTACCGAAGATTATATTTCAGGAAGGTTTGGATAGTATGGCAGCGAGACCATATTTTGATGAGGAACTTTCGCGTCTCAAGCAAGGAATGATTGAGATGGGGGAGTTGGTTAAAGAAGCGATTGATGGATCGTTTGAAGCGGTTCGTTCAAACAATAAAACCAAGGCGTATTTGGTTTCCGAAAACGACGTGCTCATTAACAAAAAAGAACGTGAAATCGAAAGTCTGTGCATTTCATTGCTACTGCGCGAACAGCCCGTTGCAACTGATCTTCGCCAAATTACTGCGGCATTAAAAATGATTACTGATCTTGAGCGTATTGGAGATCAAGCTGCTGAAATCTGCGAAATAACTACTACATTGCCTGAGGGCATAGAGCTTTCTGGCTTTGACTCACTTTCGGAAATGGCATCAAAAACATACAGTCAAGTTCAGAAAGCGATCGACTCATATGTTTTCTTAGATCTTGCAACAGTTAAAGAGTGCATTGCAGGAGACAAAGCAATCAATACGCTTTTCGATCAAACAAAAGAAGAAATTCTCGATCACATTATCACGCATGCTTCTGATGAAAACTACATGCTTGAGGTGCTGCTGATTGCTAAATACCTTGAGCGCATTGGAGACCATGTCGTCAATATTGCCGAATGGGTTGAATATGCTATTACGGGAATTCATAAGGGAAATAAAGTAGGGATTGAGCAGCCTGAGGAAGGATACGGCAGAGAATAAATCGTTCTTTTAAAAGGAAGAGTAAGGTCCGAAAAAGCGAGCATCTTGTTCGTGTGGGCTAATGTTTTCTTTTGAGGGAAGATTGATTCGTTTTGAAAGAGTTTTTTGTCTTCAGAACTAAAGCGGCAACATACGGTATCCTGAATACCATTACCGTTTAATCAGTGAACTCTTCTTTATTGGAAGAGTTCATTTATATATAATTGTAGCTTCACGAATGAGGTAAATAAGCAGCGCGGTTTTGCCGCGCGTTTCGCTTTTCAGGAGGAAAAATGGCCTGCTCACTTTCAGGACGTAATTTTTTACGCATTCAGGACTTTACCAGTGAAGAAGTTCTTTCTCTGGTTGATTTGGCTCAAGAGCTTAAAGAAAAAAAGAAGCACGGTATTCTTCACAAGGAGCTCGAGGGTAAAAACATTGTATTGTTGTTTGAGAAAACTTCTACGCGCACTCGTTGTTCTTTTGAAATTGCGGGTCATGATTTAGGCATGGGAGTTACCTATCTTGATCCTCATGGTTCACAGATGGGGAACAAGGAAAGCATTAAGGATACGGCACGGGTGCTTGGTCGTATGTTTGACGGCATTGAGTATCGTGGTTTTGGTCAAGAAATCGTTGATACGCTTGCTGAATATGCGGGCGTTCCGGTTTGGAATGGTCTCACCAACGAATGTCATCCCACGCAACTCATTGCTGACTTACTTACTATTCGAGAAAACTTTGGTTCTTTCAAGGGCTTGAAGCTTGTGTTCATGGGTGATGCAAAGAACAACGTGGCAAATTCTCTTATGGTTGGTTGCGTGAAAATGGGCATTACGTTTGTTGCCTGCGGTCCTGAAGAGTGTATGCCGGAAGCAAGTTTAGTTGAAACTAGTCGTGCTATTGCAAAAGAAACCGGTTGCGAGGTCATTCTTTCGTCTGACGTGAAAGAAGCAACTACGGGTGCAAATATTATTTATACCGATATTTGGGTTTCTATGGGTGAACCGGCAAGCCTTTGGGAAGAGCGCATTAGGCTTTTGAGCCCTTATCAGGTTAACGAGCAGGTTATGTCTTATGCAGCAGACAACGCTATCTTTATGCATTGTCTTCCAGCATTCCATGATACGGAAACCACGGTCGCTCAAGATATCGAAAAGCAGTTTGGTTTAACTGAAATGGAAGTTACAAACGAGGTATTTGAATCCGCGCAATCGAAGGTTTTCGATGAAGCAGAAAACCGCATGCATTCAATTAAAGCCATTGTGTTGGCAACACTTAAAGATGACTAACGTGGTTGTGTTGTTGATGGTATTGATGCGGTAGGGCGAGTCTATAAACATTTGCTAACTGATGCGAGTGCTTGAATAAGCAGCGTTCAGTAGAGGGCAAAACAAGGGGTTCGCTGTGTGTTTAAGAGTTGTAGTTAGGCCACGGTTTTGTCCCTTCTGCTTGCTTGTGGGTAGCAAACCACCTTGTTTGATTCACCTTGATCAAACTACCTTGACTGTTAGTTGTTGGGACGGCATCATTACATCGTTTTTTTTGTAAAAAGGATAGGTATATTTGGTATGGAAAAAGTAGAAAAGCTTGGTTACTTTAATGGTGAATGGGGTCCTTTGGAAGCTATGAAGGTTCCCTTTCTTGATCGCTCATCGTTTTACGGCGATGGCGTGTATGACGCAACAATGACGCAAAATGGCGTTATTTTGTACGAGCAGGAACACGTTGATCGTTTTTATCGCAGCGCCGAGCTTATGAAGATAAAAATCGAGGAAACAAAAGAGGAATTAACCAACATTCTGCGTGAAATGGTTTCCCATGTGAATGCATCTACCACCTTTTTATACTGGCAAGTTACTCGTGGTACCGATTTGCGTCATCATGACTTTCCGAACACTCCCGCTAACTTGTGGATTATGATTACGCCTGATGAATTCGAGGATCTTTCTAAAGATGCTAAGGCGGTATGTGTTAAAGACACTCGTTTTTATCATTGCAACGCAAAAACGCTCAATTTGCTCCCTAATGTTTTAGCAGCTGAAGCTGCTCACGAGAACGGTTGCGCGGAGGCAATTTTTATTCGTGATGGATATGTAACAGAATGTGCGCACAGTAACGTTCATATTCTTAAAGATGGTACGCTCGTTACCCATCCTGCCGATAATCTTATTTTGCCAGGTATCGCGCGTGCCCATTTGATTGGTTGCTGTAAAGCGTTAGGTGTTCCCGTTGATGAACGTCCCTTTACCCAAGAAGAACTTATGAACGCTGATGAGGTAATTGTTTCTGCTTCAAGCACCTTTGCTCAAGGAGTATCTTCTATTGATGGAAAAGAAGTTGGAGGAAAAGATCGCGAACTTCTTCATCGTATTCAATCAGCGCTTAATGATGAATTTAATGAGTATATTGCAGCTCACCAAAGGAACTAAGTTATACAATCACACTCGCTAATTACTGAAGGAAACAGAAAGACGCCCTATGACTATTCGTAATAAATTAGAAGACGTGCTCCATCAGGCTTTAAAACGTGCTGTTGAGGCGGGAGATTTGCCGTTACGTGAGATACCCGTTCCAACGCTCGAGCGCCCTCGTGAAGAATCTCACGGAGACTGGGCTTGTACGATTGCCATGCGTCTTGCCAAAGAGGCTCATATGAATCCTCGTGCTATCGCGGAATCAATGGTGTCTCATATTCCTGAAAACGATCTTATTGCAACGTGCGAAATTGCGGGTCCTGGCTTTATCAATTTGTCGTTAACTCCCGCTTCATTTCAGAGTGTGGTGGCTCAGGTTCGTTCTGAACAGGAAAACTTTGGTAAAAGCGAACTGCCTGAACCCTGTCGGGTAAACCTTGAGTATGTTTCAGCTAATCCAACGGGTCCTATGCATGTAGGACACGGCCGCTGGGCGGCTCTTGGGGATGCTACTGCACGCGTAATGCGTCATGCGGGCTATGTTGTTGATGAGGAATTCTATATCAACGACGAAGGCAATCAGATGAATGTTTTCGCGAATTCTATCGTAGTGCGTTATCAGCAAGCGTTGGGCTTAGATGTTGAGATGCCCGAAAAGGCTTATGGTGGCTCGTATGTGCGTGATCTCGCTCAAATGATAATTGACGAAGATGGAGATACGTGGCTTTCCGTTGATGAGACAAAACGTCTGCAGGCTTTTCGCGAGCGTGGATACAAGGCGATGCTTGATAACGTTAAAGAAACGCTTGCGCTGTTCGGCACTACGTTTGATACATGGTTTTCCGAGCATTCTCTATTTGTTCCTGGAGAAGACGGCCTCAATAAAGTTCAGCATGCCTTTAACGCTATGAAAGAACGTGGATTTATCTACGAAAAAGAAGGTGCCACTTATTTCAAATCTTCTGAATTCGGCGATGAAAAAGATCGTGTTCTCATTAAGCAGAATGGTGAACTTACCTACTTTATGAGTGACGTTGCTTATCACTATGACAAGATGCAGCGTGGGTATGACCATCTTATTGATATTTGGGGAGCCGACCATCATGGCTACATTCCTCGCTGTCAGGCAATGATGAGCGCCTGGGGATATCCTGGTGCTCTTGAAATCATGCTTGGTCAGTTGGTAACGCTCTATCGTGATGGCAAGGTTGTTCGTATGTCAAAACGAACGGGTGAAATGATCACGTTCCGTGAGCTTATTGATGAGGTAGGCGCTGACGCAACACGCTACATGATGCTTTCTCGCTCGAGCGATCAGTCGATTGATTTTGATATTGAGGTGGCAAAGAAGAAGGACTCTTCAAATCCTGTTTACTATGTTCAGTATGCTCACGCTCGTATCTGCTCAATTCTTCGCAAAGCATATGAGGAATCTTTCGGCTCTGCGGAAGGCAAGACTGTTCAGGATATTATTACAGCTCTTGGATTAGATGGTGCAAACTTAAGCTCTCTGACCCATGAAAGCGAAATTGCTCTTATGAAGCAGATGGATGATTTTACTGATTTGGTGGCGGGTGCTGCGCGTGACAGAGCTCCCTTCCGTTTAACGCACTATGCTCAGGATTTGGCTGGTTTGTTCCACTCTTTCTATACCAACTGCCATGTTTTGGTGGAAGATGAAGCTCTTATGAAAGCGCGTCTTAACCTTGTAGACGCTGCTCGCATCACGCTTTCTTTGACATTGGGCTTATTGGGAGTTTCTGCTCCGGAAAAAATGTAATTATCTAAAAAATAAGGGAGTTAGCTGGCGAAACTCCCTTATTTTTCTTTGATACAATATTTAGTGTCAAAGATGTTGTTTACCCTCAAGTGTTTAGTGCTTGAGGGTTTTTATTTCTAATGTGTTACGAAGGTGTGTCTGGTGCTTAACAAGGTAGTTTCGATTTGGTAACCTTCAAACCAATGAGTACCATACATAGGAGGTCCAATGAGTTACGTAGATTCCGTAATCGAAAGGGTTAAGGCCAAAGACTCAAATGAACCAGAGTTCATTCAGGCTGTTACTGAGGTTTTGACTTCCCTTAAACCCGTTATTGATGCAAATCCACAGTATGAAGAAGCTGGCTTGCTTGAACGCATCGTAGAGCCAGAGCGCGTTATTATGTTCCGTGTTCCATGGGTAGATGATGCGGGTAAAGTGCAGGTAAACCGTGGTTTCCGCGTACAGTTCAATAGCTGTCTCGGTCCTTATAAGGGTGGTCTTCGTCTTCATCCTTCTGTTAACTTGGGCATTATTAAGTTTCTTGGCTTCGAACAGATTTTCAAGAACAGCTTGACCACGCTTCCTATGGGCGGCGGCAAGGGTGGTTCTGACTTTGATCCTAAGGGCAAGTCTGACGCTGAAGTAATGCGTTTTTGCCAGTCTTTCATGACTGAGCTCTGTAAGCACATTGGTGCTGATACTGATGTTCCTGCGGGTGACATTGGAACGGGCGCTCGCGAGATCGGCTACATGTTTGGTCAGTACAAGCGTATTCGCAACGTTTGGGAAGGTGTTCTTACTGGTAAAGGTCTTTCTTTTGGTGGTTCTTTGGCTCGCACCGAAGCTACTGGTTATGGCTTAGTTTACTTCGTTGAAGAATACTTAAAGTGTAATAATGACTCCTTCGAGGGTAAGACGGTTGCGGTTTCTGGTTCTGGCAACGTTGCAATTTATGCAACCGAAAAGGCTCAGCAGCTTGGCGCTAAGGTTGTTACCATGTCTGACTCAACGGGTTGGATTCATGATCCTAATGGAATCCAGATCGATGTTGTTAAGCAGATTAAAGAAGTTGAGCGCGGACGTATTTCTGAGTACGCAAAGCGTGTTGAAGGCGTTGAATATCATGAGGGTCGCGGCGTTTGGACTATCCCTGTTGATATTGCTCTTCCTTGCGCAACCCAGAACGAACTTCTTATCGACGATGCTAAGGCTCTTGTTGCTAATGGTGCAAAGATTGTTGCCGAAGGCGCAAACATGCCTACCACCATGGATGCAACTCAGTATCTCCAGTCAAATGGCGTTGTATTTATGCCTGGTAAAGCAGCCAATGCTGGCGGCGTTGCAACTTCTGGTTTGGAAATGTCTCAGAATTCTGAACGTCTTTCTTGGACCTTCGAAGAGGTTGATGCAAAGCTTAAGGGCATCATGATCAATATTTTCCATGCGGCAGATGATGCTGCTCGTGAATATGGCGTTGAAGGCGACTATGTTGCTGGCGCTAACATTGCAGGCTTTAAGAAACTTGCAGACGCAATGCTTGCTCAGGGCATTTGCTAATACCACGTTATATACCATGACTCAGAAGGGCGTCAGTTTTGGCGCCCTTCTGTATTTCTTTGCATAAATGTCGTCTCGCTCGTTCTTTGTTTACGCTAAACTTATTGCAGTGAACATGTTCACTTAGTATGACCTCCCGCGATATATGAGGGCTATATTGCGGCAGCGACCTTCTGGCTCTTTGGGAAAGCCAGATGAGAAAGTAGGTGATGAGTATGGCTGCTCCTGCAACTGAGCATGTGCGCAACATTGTTCTTGTGGGCCAGGATGGTGCTGGCAAAACTTCTTTGGCAGAAGCAATGTTGCACGTATCAGGCAAAACGCCTCGTATGGGAACAACGCACGATGGAAAATCGTATTTAGATTACGACGATGAAGAAATCCGTCGTCGTTTTACGTTAGGTACTTCCATTGCTCCTATTCCTTATAAGGATTACAAAATTAACGTGCTTGATACTTCTGGGCAGCCAGACTTTTTAGGCGATACGCTAGCAACCATGCAGGCAGCTGAAATGGCGATGTTTGTTATTGACGCGGTTGAAGGACCGCAGGTCATGACAACGCGTTTGTGGCATGAGGCAGAAATGATGAGGCTGTGTCGCTGCGTGTTCATTAACCATATTGATCGGGAACACGCTAATTTTGATGTTGCTATGGCAACGCTTCATGCTCGTTTTGGTTCACGTTTAGGTGCGGTAACTATTCCTATTGGTGTCGATAAAGACTTTAAGGGTGTTATCGATATTTTGCGCATGAAGGCTCGTTATTTTGAAGGTGACGACGAGCGAATAGAAGAAATTCCCGAAGAATATCTTGATGCGGCACATATTGCGCGTGAAAAGCTCTGCGACTTAGTTGCTGAAGCTGACGACGAGCTTATGATGAAGTATCTTGATGGGGAAGAGCAGCTTACCCAAGAAGAACTTGAAAGTCTTCTTGATAAAGCAATTGCTCAGGAAATATTTATCCCTGTGTTTGTGGGCTCAACTATCATCAAACAGGGAATTAAGGGTCTTATGGAAGACATTGCGAGTTATTTTCCTCATCCACGAGCTCATGGTCCTTTCTATCTTGCCAATGGTGATGAGTTGTTTGTGGATGAAACGGGCGAACCCGCTGGATTTGTGTTTAAAACACTTGCAGATCCTTATGTTGGGCGCATGAGTTTTGTGAAAGTGCTGTCGGGCTATTTGGAGCCAGGCATGGAACTTACCAACGCACGAACAAAGAAAAAAGAGCGCTTGAGCCATCTGTACGTGATGATGGGCAAAGAAGTTAATGATGTTAAAAGCGCTAAAGCGGGAGACATCATCGTTGTTCCTAAAATGAACGAAACTCAAACTGGCGATACGCTTTCCGTATCAGGCGAGCTTGAGGTCGACCCACTACCGATGCCTGTTCCTTTATATCCTGTTGCCATTCAAGCAAAGAACAAGAAGGATGAAGACAAGCTGGGCACCTTCCTTTCTAAGCAGGCGGAAATTGATCCAACTATCAGGCTAGTTCGCTATGATGAAACCCATCAGCTTGTTATTTTCACTATGGGAGATATGCAGGTTGATGTGTTGCTCAATCGTTTGCAAAAACAGGCTAATATCGATGTCGAGCTTGTTCCTGTTCGCATTCCTTATAGAGAAACCATTCAAAAAACCGCGGAGGCGCAAGGACGCCATAAGAAGCAAACGGGTGGCTCGGGTCAGTTTGGTGATTGCTGGTTAAGACTCACTCCAAATCCTGGTGGTGGCTACACCTTTGAAAGTGAAGTGGTGGGCGGACGTATTCCTAAGGGGCTTATTCCTGCTGTTGATAAGGGTGTTCAGGAAGCCATGTCAGAGGGCTTTTTAGCGGGATACCCTTTAGTTGATATTGACTGCGTGGTATTTGACGGGTCGTATCATTCTGTTGACTCGAACGAAATGGCCTTTAAAACGGCAGCTCGTATTGCGTTTAGAGCAGCATGTGAACAGGCTGATCCTATTATCTTGGAGCCTATGGCTGATGTAGATATTACGGTGAGTGAGGCTTATGCTGGGGCAGTAATGGGCGATGTTTCTACGCGTCGCGGACGTATTGTGGGAACTGATTCCAATGATGAAGGCGAAACCATTATTGTGGTGCGTGTTCCTTATGCTGAAATTCTTACCTATACCAAGGATTTACGGGCACTTTCACGTGGCAGCGGAACCTACACTGTTCAACTTAATGGATATGAGCCTGCTCCGTATGATGTTCAGAAGAAACTTATTGAGGAATATCAGGCTTCTCGAAAATAAGGTAACGGTGAACAGATTGACGAATAATTCAGGACTCCCTAAGGAGTCCTGAATTATTGTGAGCGAGCAGAATCAAGAGGCTTGAAAAGAATACTCAGGTCAGCTTGAGTATTGATACCCGAAACATTTGCAGTAGAAGAGTATTGCCACATGGCAAAGTCGAACTGGCCAGTTGGCTGGCTACTTTCATATTCGGCATACCAAACATCAATTCCCTTGAGATCATTCAAGTTGAGCCGTTCCATATCGAAAGCATTTCCATAGATCATAGGTGTGTAGCCTGCGTCTTCAATTTTCTGGCAAAATGCCTTAGTGATGTGCGTGAGCTCGTTTTTTGAAAGATTATTAGCGCGACCGTCTGCGCTTTCTACGGGTTCATGGTCAAATACCACCGGGTAGCTTATGCCAGAGCCACTGAGGTGTTTGATAACAAAGTTTGCTTCCTCGATAGCTTCATCTTCAGTGATTGCCTGTGAGAAAAAGTATACGCCAAAAGGCATTCCTTCCGATTGAACCCCAGAAACGTTTTCATAGTAATAGTTGTCTAAGTAAATGTTTCCTTCGGTGTAGCCGCGGCGTCCGAGACGAATCATGGCAAAGTCAATTCCGTCTTCACTTACGCGCTCCCAATCAATTTTTCCTTGCAAGTCCGAGACGTCTACGGCAGTTTGAGAAACAAGATTTCCTTCTTCGTAATAGGAAAATCTTCCCTGTTCGTTTTTAAGATTGTCAAAGTTGTACGGACTCACATATTCACTGCATCCACTGAGTAGAAGAGTGGTAGAGGATAAGAGTATAAGCAAGGCCAAGGTGATGCCGTATCGTTTGAACGGGGAACTATTAGCTGAGGGTGTTTGATTTTTGTTAGTGGGTTGAAACGAAGTAGTCATAGGGTTTTTAAGGCTCTTTCACTATGAAGAGAATATAATGCTTAGCGGGCTAAGCAAAAGTCTCAAGTAATTTACTCTTTTTATTATGTGTGCTGTTCGTATTCAATGACCGAAAGGACATGTTTTAATCATGAACGATTTCTCTTTCTTTTCTCCTACTAAGTTTATATTCGGCAAAGGGGTTACCGATAGTGTTGGCGCTCATCTTGCTGAGTTTGGCGCACATCGTGTTTTGGTTGTGTATGGCAAAGGCTCTGTGGTTTCTAATGGAACCTTAAAGCGTGTAACTGATTCGCTTGCTGCGGAGCATATTTCGTTTGTTGAGTTAGGCGGTGTGCGTCCAAATCCAGAAATTGGAAGCGTTCGTAAGGGGTTAGCAAAAGCGCGCGAATTTGATATAGATCTTATTCTTGCCATTGGCGGAGGCAGTGTAATCGATTGCGCAAAAGCAATTGGTGTTGCGTATGACTACGAAGGGGATGCCTGGGATTTCTCTTCCAAAAAAACTCCCATCACTCATTCATTGCCTGTTGCTTGTGTCCTTACTATTCCTGCAGCAGGATCTGAGGCATCAGATTCTTGCGTTATCAGCAATGATGAATTGGGTCTTAAGAGCGGTATGAATTCCGACATTATTAGACCGAAACTTGCGTTTTTGGACCCTGAACTCACATTCACTTTGCCACCCTATCAAACCGCTGCTGGCATCACCGATATGATTGCGCATATTTGTGAGCGTTTTTTCAGCGGCGTCGGTGCTGTTCCTGTTACTGACAATATTGCGGTCGGCTTAATTCGCGCTATCATGGCCGAAGCTTCCATTGTTCTGGAAGATCCAACTAACTACGACGCTCGGGCAAATATTATGTGGTCAAGCACGCTGGCGCACAACGGTATTGCAGGTATTGGTCGTGGCATAGGGGGACGTGTGGGTGACTGGTCGAGTCATGGCTTGGAACATGAACTCTCTGCTCTTGATACTTCGATTACCCATGGTGCGGGTCTTGCAATTATAATGCCAGCCTGGATGCGTTATGTGTGTGATGCTGATGTGGGGAGATTTGCTTTGTTCGCTCATGAAGTGTTTGGTATCACACCTGCAGATGAATCACCAGAAGCGTATGAAGAAGCTGCGATGCTCGGTATTGATGCGCTACAGGAATTCTTTATTTCACTCGGCATGCCTAAGTCGTTGGCCGATTTTAGCATTAAAGAGGAAGATGTCGAAAAGATGATTCCGACGCTTATTGAAAACAAAGGCGAAGTATTTGGTGCTTTTAAAAAGCTTACGGCTGATGATGCGCGAGTAATCTATCGCGCTGCATTGTAAGTCTTGTTTTGCGAGGATACTACAAAAAAGAAGTGTTTTAGAGGTGCGCTCATATTATGGGGGTTAAGGTTGCCATATGCTTTTGGGGTAAAATAAATATCTCGTAAACGTGAATCTACAGGAGATTATATGTGTGGAATTGTTGGCTTTACTGGTTCGGTTGAAGCTAAGAACATTCTGTTAGAAGGATTAAAACGACTCGAATATCGCGGATATGATTCTGCGGGCATTGCTGTTTATAACGGACATTCCATCGAGGTAGTTCGTCGTTTAGGTAAAGTTTCTGAGCTTGTTGGAGCTGTTGGGGAACAGGATTGTAAAGGTTTTTGTGGTATTGGTCACACGCGCTGGGCAACGCATGGCTCTCCGAGTGAACGAAATGCTCATCCCCACACCAGTTGTGCGAATGATATTGCGGTTGTTCATAACGGCATTATTGAGAACTTTGCTGAGTTGCGCAAGGAACTCACTGAGCGTGGCCACTGCTTTAGTTCTGACACCGATACCGAAGTAGTTGCCCATTTAATTGAAGATGCTTACGACGGTGACCTTTTACAGGCGGTTCAAAAAGCAACCTCTCGTCTGATTGGTGCATATGGTCTTGCTGTTATTGCTGAAGAAGATCCTCAAACCATCGTGGTTACGCGCAAGGCATCACCTATTGTTTTGGGTGTTGGAAGTGATGGCAGCTATGTTGCCTCAGACATTATTGCGCTTATTGATGCAACGCGAGATGTTGTTATTTTGGAAGATAATCAGTTTGCGGTAATGAAGCCCGAAGGCATTAGGTATTTTGATGAGCGTGGTAGCGAGATTGAACCTGAAATTACGCATATCGATTGGGACATTGATGTTGCCGAAAAGGGTGGCTATCCCGATTTCATGCTGAAAGAAATTCACGAACAGCCTCGTGTTGTTCGTGATACGCTTGCAGGTCGTTTGGTGGGCCAGGAAATCGTTATCGATGAGCTCACGCTTTCGCGCGAAGAACTCAATTATGTTGATCGTGTATATATTATTGGTTGCGGAACTAGCTACCATGCTGGCCTCATTGCTAAAAACCTTATTGAGGCCTGGGCGCGTATTCCTACCGAGGTAGAAGTGGCAAGTGAATTCCGTTACCGCAATCCAATTATTACCCCTACCACTCTTGTGGTTGCTGTTTCTCAATCTGGTGAAACAGCAGACACGTTAGCAGCTATTCGAGATGCGCGCATTAAAGGCGCGAAGGTTTTCGGCATCACAAATGTAATTGGTTCGCCAGTTGCCCGCGAATCCGATGGCGTAATTTATACCAAAGCAAATAAGGAAATTGCGGTCGCTTCGACGAAATCTTTCACAGGTCAAGTGGTAAGTCTTACTTTGCTTGCGTTGGTTCTCGGTCGCGTTAAAGGCAAACTTAATTTAGCCCAGACCCGTATGTTCTTTGCTGAGCTTGCCGATACTGCTGCTCAGATCGAAGATATTTTGCATGATACTTCAGCTATTGAAGAGGCCGCTAAATACTTTGAAGGACACGATTCTACGCTCTATATCGGTCGCGGTTTGGGCGAGGCAACGTGTTATGAAGGCGCTCTTAAGCTTAAAGAAATTAGCTATATTCACGCAGAAGCCTATGCTGCAGGTGAAATGAAGCATGGTCCTATCGCCTTGTTAGATGATGGGTTCCCTATTGTTGCTGTTGCAACAAAGAGTCCAACCTACGACAAAACGGTATCAAATTTGGAAGAATCCAAAGCGCGTGGTGCTTCTATTATCGCTATCGCAACCGAAGGCGATACCGATATCACTAAAGTTGCCGATCATGTCATCTATATCCCTAAGGTTCGTGATGCCTTTATGCCTATCACAGCAAGCGTTCCTTTGCAGCTGTTGGCGCGTGCTGTTGCGGTTGCTCGAGGGTGCGACGTCGATCAGCCTCGCAATTTGGCTAAATCGGTTACAGTTGAGTAGCTACGCGGTATGAGCGAAGAAACCCAAGAACATATTACGTTGCCCGACTCGGTTTCCATGGGTGTTGATATCGTCGAGATCTCTCGCATGAAAAAAATTCTGGAACGTACGCCTTCTTTTACGCGCAGGATTTTTTCTGAAAATGAGCGCGCATACTGCAACAAAACATCTTCTCCTGTTTTTCACTATGCAACGCGTTTTGCGGCGAAGGAAGCGGTATTAAAGGCGCTGGGCACAGGGTTTTCTCAAGGTATTGGTCCTCGTGATATTGAAGTAGTGCTTAATGCAAAGGGAAAGCCTCATGTTAAGTTGTATCGAAAAGCTGCAGAAGTAGCTTTTGCTCAGGGGGTAACCGAGCTCCCTATTTCTCTTTCGTACACGCATTCCGAAGCGGTTGCCTGCGCTCTTGCGTTAACCGCAGATTCTGATTTGCGCACCCAAAAGAAAGTTAATCCTACCGAAGAATTAACAAGGCAATTTAAAGAAGCTCGTCAGATGCTTGACGAAATCAATTCAGAATCTAAAAAACCCATCATTCAGACAAGCTTATTTGATAATCAATCCTTTAACGATTCGAGGGAGTGATTGTTGTGGAATGCGAAGAAACGATTATAAAGGTTTCCCCCCATAATCCTTCCTCTGATGCTCACAAGTATTCACGTGGAAAGCTTATTCTTTGTGGAGGATCCGAAGCATATCCTGGAGCCGTTTGTCTTTCTGCCTGGGCAAGTGAATATGCTGGTGCGGGCTATACGGAAGTTTTTACCTGCGAGAATAATCTTTCGCAAGTCCGCCTATTCAGACCATCGCTCGTCGTGAAATCGTTTGATGTGTTTATGCCAAGCCTGAAAACTGGCGGACATTATCCGTTTGCGTGTGTGGTTGGACCTGGTGTCGACCAGGGTGATAGACAAGCACGCGACGTTTTAATCAAGGCGGTACGCTTCAGTGAAGCACCACTTCTTATTGATGGGGGAGCGCTTGGTTTTCTTGCTGAAGACTATCTTCGTGAACTCTTGCGCATTCGCGCAAAGCGAGGACTTCAAACGGTTCTCACTCCGCATGGTGGCGAGGCAGCGCGTTTGGCAGCAGGGTTTTCCCTCACAAATAAGAGCCAGGAATCTTTCGCATGTGAACTCGCGCAAGTCTATGCGTGCCTTGTTGTGTTAAAGGGTGAGGACACGGTTATTTCTGATGGCGCATCAGTGTGTCGTGTTACTCATGGAACAGCAGCACTTGCTAAAGCGGGTACGGGAGATGTGTTAGCGGGTATTATTGGTTCTTTTCTCGCCCAGGGAATCTCTCCTTTTTTGGCGTCCGTTATGGGTGTGTCTCTTCATGCCGATGCGGGAAATAGGGCATCAGAGAAATACGGAATGGTTAGTGTTTGTGCTGAAGAAGTGGTTGAGGCGTTGCCTTGTGTGATAAAACAGGCACAGCAAAACCCTCGTTTACTTCACGTAGAGACCATCCAGTGAAGATGGATTGATTTTTGTTTTTTTATAGCA
Organism: Eggerthella sp. CAG:368; assembly: GCA_000434775.1. Classification (GTDB taxonomy): domain Bacteria; phylum Actinomycetota; class Coriobacteriia; order Coriobacteriales; family Eggerthellaceae; genus Anaerotardibacter. The sequence continues at coordinate 30,506 of FR895466.1, forward strand.
TAAGGAGATTGTCGGTTGATGACAAAGGATACTTCTTCCTCTCGTTCTGAGAGTTCTTCGCGCTTTGCGGGAGAATCTGCCGAGAACACAACGGCTACAAGGGCTGAAAAACAATCAGCGGATTCTGACGTTTATGGTCGCATAGCGGCACTTCGTAAAGAAATCGATTACCACACGCATCGCTATTATGTGCTTGATGATCCCGCAATTTCTGATGCAGCTTTTGATTCGCTGATGAGGGAATTGAAAAAGCTTGAAGAGGAACATCCTGAATTTGCTTCTTCTGCTTCTCCGACACAGCGTGTTGGAGGAGCTGTGTCTTCGCAGTTTTCTCCCGTTGTCCATGAGCAACGTATGTATTCGCTCGATAATGCGATGTCGTTTGATGAGCTAGAAGCTTGGATGGATCGTGTTGAGCAGGCGTTTGGTTCTTTTGTTCCTTTGGTGTGTGAGCTGAAAATTGATGGATCATCGCTTGCGCTTACATATCAAGATGGTTATTTGGTTAAGGCTGCTACGCGCGGAGACGGAACAACTGGTGAAGATGTAACAGTTAACGTCCGAACCGTGAGTGATATTCCCCTCACGCTTTTTGATGAAGGTCGTGCTCAAATTGCACCAAGTGCTTCAGCGGTAGAAGTTCGTGGTGAAATATATATGTCAAAAACAAGTTTTGAGGCACTTAATCAGCAGGCTCTGTCTGAAAAGAAGAACACGTTTGCCAATCCGCGCAATGCTGCTGCAGGTAGTTTGCGCCAGAAAGATCCTGCCGTTACCGCCGAACGCGAACTTGCTACCTTTATGTATGCCATTGCGCGCGATTCCGCTATTCAGGCAAAGGGTCAGTTTGAACTGTTGCAGTGGCTTAAAGCGTGTGGTTTTCACGTAAACCCCGATGTTTGTTTGTGTTCAAGCCGAAAAGAGGTTATTGCGTTTTGTAAGCAATGTCTTGAACGTCGTGCTGATTTGCCCTACGAAATAGACGGGGTAGTGGTAAAGGTTAACGATTTTGCTCTACAGCACGAATTGGGCTATACGGCACGTGCTCCACGTTGGGCCATTGCGTATAAGTTTCCACCCGAAGAAAAAACAACGCTTTTGCGCGACATTACTATCCAGGTTGGAAGAACGGGAGCTCTAACGCCTGTTGCTGAGCTCAATCCTGTACTGGTTGCGGGTTCAACTGTTTCGAGAGCAACACTTCACAATGAAGATGAAATCAAGCGCAAGGATTTGCGTATTGGCGATACGGTTATTGTGCGTAAAGCGGGAGATGTTATCCCTGAAATCCTTTCCGCTATTCCTTCGTTACGTCCCTCTGATGCAAAGCCGTGGCATATGCCGAAGATATGCCCGAGTTGTGGTTCAGAAATTGTACGTGAAGAAGGCGAGGCGGCTTATCGCTGCGTGGCAATCGATTGTCCTGCTCAGGCTCATGAACGCCTGATTCATTGGGCGAGTCGCGGAGCTCTTGATATTGAAGGTATGGGCGAGGAAATTATTGCGCGCTTGCTATCTCTTGGTTTGGTGAAAGATGTCTCGGATTACTATTCACTCACGTTTGAGGCACTCGAAAACCTAGATATGGATAGAGTTACCGTTCATGGTGAGCCGATTCGTTTAGGGGCTACGGTTGCAAAAAAGCTCATGGCCGCCATTGAAGAGAGCAAAACCAGAAGTTTAGCGCGTGTTGTTTTTGGCCTAGGTATCAGACACGTGGGTAAAACACTCGCAGAAACTATCGTTAAAAGGTACCCCTCTATGACATCCCTTAAAGCGGCAACAGTGGAAGATTTAGCTTTGATTGATGGTGTTGGACAAATCATTGCTGAAAGTATTTTTGCTTTCTTTAGAACTGAAGATAATCTTCGCGTAATTGCGCGTCTTGCAGATGCAGGAGTAACTATGGAATCTGCTGCGGAAGAATCGACGGTGCCGCAATCTCTTCAAGGGTTAACCTTTGTTCTTACGGGAAGTTTGGTTGAAACGGGTATGACACGTGATGAAGCGGCGAGCAGACTAAAGGCTTTTGGCGCGAAGGTTTCTTCAAGTGTTTCCAAGAAAACGAGTTTTGTTATCTGTGGCGAAGCGGCCGGTTCTAAACGTTTGAAGGCTGAAGAGTTGGGCGTACCTCTACTGAATGAGCGCGATTTGGTGACGCTTTTGGAAACCGGCATTCCTCCTCAAGTGAGTACCGGCGATGCCAGTGTTGGACTAGGCTTGGACGTTTAATAGTATGGCAAAAGTAAGACTTGATGATTATTTGGTCGATCAGGGATATTTCCCCGATCAAGATGCGGTGTTGCGAGCAGTTATTGCCCGTGAAGTACGCGTTGACGATGTGTATGTATCGAGTGCTGCTTTGAAAATAAAGCCCGACGCAGATATTTTTGTCAAGAACGCCAAGACCTTTGTATCACGTGGCGGACACAAGCTGCAGGGCGCTCTTGATTACTTCAATGAGCAAGTTGAAGGTCTTCGCTGCGTTGATGTGGGTTCATCAACAGGCGGGTTCACCGATTGTCTCTTGAAGGCAGGTGCGGCGGAAGTGGTGTGCGTTGACGTCAATTACGGTCAACTTGCTTGGAGTATTCGGACTGATCCTCGCGTTCGCGTTTTTGAACGAACCAATATACGTCTTGCTAATCCTGAAGAACTCGGTGCACCCTTCGATTTGGTTGTGTGTGATTTGAGCTTTATTGGAATTGCTCAGTTGGCTTCAGTTTTTGCAAGCTTATGTTGTGAAGGTGGAGTATTTCTGGGTCTTATTAAGCCTCAATTTGAAAGTAAGCATGAAGAAACTGAACGTGGTGTTGTGCAAGACGAAGCAGTACGGCAGCGCGTAATTGAAGAAGTTAAAGAATCGCTTGTCGGGGCTGGCTTTAGTATTGATGGGGTCGTAACGTCTTCCATTAAAGGTCCCGAGGGAAATATCGAATATCTAATTCGTGCAACGTTTAATCCGAGTAGTGAGCACATTTAGAAAGATGAGTTAAAAGAACAAAGGATAAACAATGGAAGTTGTTTACTCAGAGGCACTTATTGCATACATGAAAAAGAAGGGGTATTCCTTTATTTCTGTTGAGTCTATTAGTCCAAAAGGATGTTGCGCAGATAGCACCGAATTGCTTGTTACTTTTGTTTCTGACAAGGCGGCAGAACAATACAAGGCTAAAGGCTGTCGAACAATAAAAGCTCCTCAGGGAGAACTTCTCATCCTTTCAAAGGGGCTTGAATATGGTGAAGAAGTTTCGCTTGGTTTGAGGAGCTTTTTGGGCCTTAAGGATATTACCGTGGATGGAATTGCCGCCTGGAAACTCTAAACGGCAATTCGTGTATTACTAGTTCTTAAGGGAATTAAGGGGAGCAGGCATTCTGCCTCCACGATGAGCGAACACTGAACCTGCGTTGGTATTAACGGGCATAACAGGTGCATATCCAAGTAATCCACCAAAGTCGAGACGCTCGCCAACACCCTTTCCAATTGCAGGGATAAGACGAACGGCAGTTGTCTTATTGTTGATCATACCAATAGCGCATTCGTCTGCAATGATGCCGAAGATGGTTTCAACGCTGGTGTCGCCTGGAATAGCAATCATGTCAAGACCAACAGAGCAAACACAGGTCATTGCTTCGAGTTTTTCAAGACTTAATGCTTGCGCTTCTGCGGCGCGTATCATGCCGGCATCTTCAGAAACGGGAATGAAGGCACCTGAGAGACCACCAACTGAAGAGGAAGCCATTACGCCACCTTTTTTTACGGCATCATTTAGCATGGCAAGAGCCGCTGTTGTGCCAGGACCGCCACACGTGCCAACGCCAATTGCTTCTAGGATTTCAGCAACAGAATCACCTTCGGCAGGAGTAGGTGCCAGAGAAAGATCCAAAATGCCTTTCTGTACGCCTAGCCGTTTACTTGCCTCGCGACTCATAAGCTCGCCTGCTCGTGTGATTTTGAATGCAGTCGCTTTAATTGCTTCAGCAATGCTGGTGAGATCTGCATCCTTCGGCATTCCGCACAAAACGGCGTTAACAACTCCAGGACCCGAAACACCAACATTTACAACGGCGTCTGCTTCGCCTGATCCATGGAAAGCACCTGCCATAAAGGGATTGTCTTCTACGGCATTGCAAAAAACAACTAATTTACCAGCACCAATGCACTGTTTATCGACGGTAGCTTCTGCTGCTTGTTTGATAATACCTGCCATTTTTAACACGGCATCCATGTTGATGCCGGCGCGGGTTGAACCAACATTTACCGAAGCACAAACATTATCGGTTTCGGCAAGTGCTTTAGGAATTGAATTCATAAGGTTGATGTCAGCGCGTGAGGCACCCTTCTGTACAAGAGCGGAAAATCCCCCAACGAAATCTACGCCAACAGCTTTACCTGCTTTATCCATAGCAACAGCAATGGGGGAAAGATCAGTTGCATCAGTTGCTGCGCATACCTCAGCAATTGGGGTAACGGAAATGCGCTTATTGACGATAGGGATGCCATATTCGCGCTCAAGCTGCTCTGCTGTGGGAACAAGCTTTTCTGCGGCGGTAGTCATGCGGTCGTAGACCTTACGAGCAATAACGTCAACATTTTCGTGAGTGCAGCCTCGGAGATTGAGTCCAAGGGTAATAGTGCGAATATCAAGGTGCTGTTTGCTTACCATCGCAAGCGTTTCAGCAATTTCTTCTGGCGTAATCTGCATCGTTCCTCCATGTATGCACTGCTGGCATTAATCAAATTTGTTAGCCTGTTTAGTATAGCTAATTTATATATAACCCTTCCGCGTTATATGGGGATTACATACGCTTTCTTAGTTGCTCTTTGGTAGTCAGATTGATATTATGTGATAATCAACACGATGTTGATTTATTTAACAATCTGAAATACGTGAAGTACAAATCAGACAAAAGGATTTATTTGGGTACTCGAGCAAATAATCTTGCGTGCGAAAAAGAGGACAATAAGAAGGAGTTATGCGCGGTTAAAAAGCCTGCTCAAGAAGCGAAGGCATGTGAAGATCGTCGCATAACACGATCAAAGCTTGCGCTTAAATCAGCTCTTATTTCCATGATGGAAGAAAAGGGCTTTGAAAACGTTACGGTTAATGATCTTTGTGCTAAAGCGGGCTTGAATCGCGGTACGTTCTATAATCATTTCAAAACTAAAGAGGATCTTCTTTGGGCTCTTGAAGATGAGATTATGGATGATCTTGTTACGTTTCAAGAGGAAATGAGAAAGGTAAGCTTGACTTCTCTTTCCTTCTATGTGATTTCAAAAAAACCGCTTCCTTTTTTGGTTTCTCTGTTTGACTATCTTCGTCTGCAGGGCGATTTTTTGCATGCGGTATTAGGTCCAGGGGGCGACATTCGTTTTGGGCCACGCTTGCGTGATTCGATTTGTACCAACTTAATTCAGAGCATTTTGCATGAGCGATATCGAAAGAGTAATGATCCGTTGGTTCAGTATTATGTTTCGTTTTTTGCATCTGCCTATTTGGGGGTAATCATGCGTTGGATTGAAACCGGGATGAAGGAATCTTCAGAAGATATGGCACGCATTGCCATGCGCCTTCTGTTTATAAAGCCCGGCGAATCGATAAAGATGTAAATGGAGGTCATAATGGGTAACGATACCCTACATATCGGTATTGACGTTGGTTCAACTACCGTTAAACTTGCGGTTTTAAATGCACAGAATGAAATCGTGTATTCCGTTTATCGTCGTCATCATGCTGATGTTCGAGCTACGGTTCTTGAAGTTTTAACTGAAGCAGCTCAGAAGTTTCCAATACAGGAATTTACGGTAGGAATCACAGGTTCTGGCGGTTTATTGCTTTCCCAGTGGCTCGGTATTGAATTTGTTCAAGAGGTTATTGCCTCAAAAACAGCTGTTGAAACTTTTATCCCTAAGACCGATGTTGCTATTGAGCTTGGTGGCGAAGATGCCAAGATTATCTATTTTGATAACGGCATAGAGCAGCGCATGAACGGAACCTGTGCGGGTGGTACGGGTGCTTTTATTGATCAGATGGCTTCACTTTTAGATACTGATGCTTCTGGCTTAAATGAACTTTCTCAGCATCACACTATTTTGTACCCTATCGCATCGCGCTGTGGTGTTTTTGCGAAGACCGATGTTCAGCCTCTTTTGAATGAAGGAGCCAAGAAGGAAGACATTGCGGCTTCTATCTTTCAATCGGTGGTAACTCAGACTATTTCAGGCCTTGCATGTGGTCGTCCTATCAGGGGTAACGTTGCCTTTTTAGGTGGTCCGTTGCAGTATCTTCCTGAACTTCGTAAACGTTTTTACGAAACGCTCGAGCTTGATGATGATCACATCATAGTTCCTGAAAACGCCCATCTTTTTGTAGCGAGTGGCTGCGCTCTTGCAAGTATGGAAGGTAAGGCGGAGCTTCTTAGTAGTGTTGTTGAGCGTCTCAAAAACTTAGGTGATGTTCAAGGCAGCGAAGTTGTGCGTCTCGATCCTTTGTTTGCTTCTAAGGAAGAATATGCGGAATTCAAAGCGCGCCATGACAAAGAAAAGGTTGCTCGCGCAGATCTGGAAACCTATGAGGGTATTGCCTATTTGGGTATAGATGCTGGTTCTACAACCTTTAAATCGGCTCTTATTGCTGAAGATGGCAGCTTGCTTTGGAGTTCTTACGTTAACAATAAAGGTGACGTATTGGGATGTGCGAAACGCGCCATTGCAGATTTGTATATCGTTCTTCCGAAAGATGAAAAAGGTCAACCTAAGGTAAAAATCGGCCATGTTACCGTAACAGGGTATGGTGAAGCACTGCTGCTTGAGGCGTTACGAGTTGATTCGGGCGAGATTGAGACCGTTGCGCATCTGCGTGGCTCTCAGGAAATGCTTCCAGGTGTTGAGTTTATTCTTGATATCGGTGGTCAGGATATGAAATGTCTGCGTGTTAAAGACGGAGTCATTGATCACATCATGCTTAATGAAGCTTGCTCTTCAGGCTGTGGGTCGTTTATAGAAAGCTTTGCAACGGGCTTAAACTTGGAAATCTCTGAATTTGCCCAGAGTGCCATCAGCGCAGAACATCCGGTTGATCTTGGCAGTCGCTGCACCGTGTTCATGAACAGTCGTGTTAAGCAGGCTCAGAAGGAAGGCGCAACGGTGGGAGATATTGCTGCCGGCCTGGCTCTTTCGGTTATTAAAAATGCGCTCTTCAAGGTAATTAAAATTCGTGACCCGCGTGAGGTAGGCGATAAGGTTATTGTTCAGGGTGGAACCTTCTTAAATGATGCGGTCCTGCGTGCGTTTGAACAGCTGAGTGAAACAAAGGCTGTTCGCCCTGATATTGCAGGTAATATGGGTGCTTTTGGTGCTGCGCTTCTGGCGCGTGATCGCCATCAGGCAGAAGTTGAGCGCGTAGGTCATGAGGTCTACACCACCATGCTTGACGCAGAAGCTCTTCAAAACCTCGAGCCAACGCATCGCTCTGTTCGCTGCAAGGCATGTTCGAATCACTGCTTGCTCACTATCAATGATTTTGGTATTGATGACATCACGGGAAAACATCGTCGCTTTATTACGGGTAATCGTTGCGAAAAGGGTGTTGGCGCCGTAAGCGAAAAGTCAAACGTTCCCAATCTTTTTGAGTGGAAAACCAATCGTCTATTTAGCTATAAACCTCTGGAAAAAGATGAAGTTACCAGAGGTACGGTTGGCATGCCTCGTGCGCTCAATATGTATGAAAACTATCCATTCTGGTTTACGTTCTTTACCGAACTCGGCTTCAGAGTTGAAATCTCGGATCCTTCAACAAAGAAAACCTATGAAGCTGGTATTGAATCTATGCCAAGTGAAAGTGTTTGCTATCCTGCAAAGCTATCTCATGGCCATGTGATGAATCTGCTTCAGAAAGATATCGACTTCATCTGGATGCCTTGTTCGCGTTATGAGCGACAAGAAGATGAAACGGCGGGAAATCACTTCCATTGCCCTATTGTTTCAAGCTATGCCGAAGCTTTAAAGCTCAACATTGATGAGCTAAAGGAAAGCCCCATTAAGTTTTTGAACCCTTGGTTACCCTACGACAAAAAGGAAAATCTGAAAGAACGTCTTTTTGTTGAACTTGTTGAAGAATATCCTGAACTTATGGGAGGAAAAGCAGGTCTGCCAAGCCAAGAAGAAATCAATAGAGCGGTTGAGGTTGCTTGGGCGGAAGATCTTACATTCAAGCAGGACTGCCATAATAAGGGCGTCGAAACTCTTAAATGGATGGAAGAAACAGGAACTCATGGCATTGTTTTAGCAGGTCGTCCCTATCATCTGGATCCTGAAATCAATCATGCTATTCCTGAATTGCTTACCAGCTTTGGCCTTGCTGTGTTAACGGAAGATTCTATTGCGCATCTTGGCAGTGTCGAACGACCTATTCGTGTTGTTGATCAGTGGATGTATCACACACGTTTGTATGCGGCAGCAAAGGTAGCTACCCAGCGTCGCGATCTTGATCTTATCCAGCTCAATAGCTTTGGTTGTGGGCTTGATGCGCTTACTACTGATCAGGTTCAGGAAATCTTAGAAGATTCAGGCAAAATCTATACCGTATTAAAGATTGACGAAGTGTCTAACTTAGGTGCGGCACGTATTCGTGTTCGTTCTTTGTTGGCGGCGCTTAAAGATCAAGCTGATGAAGAAGCGGAAGCCAATGTTGTTGAGGGTGGTTGTCCAGTTGCGGATATTAAGATTGATGCGCTGCGTGAAGATGTCGAGGCGCGCATAGAAGCTAAGACGGGTGAACGAGAAGCTGAAGCGGGTGCAGTTGTTGCTCGAAATATTCGTCGTGAGGCTGCGTCAACGAAGTTTGATCGAGTGCCCTTTACTGAGGAAATGAAAGAAGCGGGGTATACGATTCTTTGTCCCCAGATGGCGCCTATTCATTTCGAACTACTCATTCCTATTTTTAGATCAAACGGCTACAACCTTGAGCTTTTGCCCTCTGTTGACCACGGTGCGGTTGATGCGGGTCTGAAGTATGTTAATAACGATATTTGTTATCCTTCCATTTTGGTTACGGGTCAAATTATGGAAGCGGTTCTTTCTGGTCGCTATGACACTGATAAACTTGCGGTAATCATTACTCAAACAGGTGGCGGTTGCCGTGCTACAAACTACATTTCCTTGATTCGTAAAGCTCTTAAGGCTGCAGGTTTGGCGCATGTACCTGTTATTGCCTTATCATTTAAAGACTTAGGCGAAGTAAATCCTGGTTTCCATATTTCGGCAACCATGCTCTATAACGCGGTGTTTGCGTTGATTTATGGCGACTTGCTCATGCAGTGTCTATATCGAACTCGTCCGTATGAGTGCGAGCCAGGGTCTGCGGATAATCTTTTCAACTATTGGATGGCTAAGTGTAAAGAGCAAGTTTCAGAGGGCGAGAAAATGGGTCGCTATAAAAAGACCGTTCGTGCTATTATTTCTGATTTCGACAGCTTACCCCTTCAAGGTGAAGGAACTAAGCCGCGTGTTGGCGTTGTTGGTGAGATTCTGGTTAAGTTCCACCCTACAGCCAACAACCAGCTTATTGATGTAATTGAGTCTGAAGGTTGCGAGGCGGTTGTTCCTGGCTTAATCGAATTCTTCTTGTTTGCTATTGCGAATTCGATCCTACAGAAAGACCCTGTAGGCAAATCGAAAAAAGGTGCGTTTGGTGCAAAAGTTGCATTATCTGCCATTGCTAAAATCCGCAAACCTTGCAATGATGCGCTTAAGAAATCGAGTCGTTTTGAGCCACCGACTGATATTATGACACTTGCTTCGTACACTGATGGAATTTTGAGCCATTGTAATTCCATGGGTGAAGGTTGGCTACTCACGGCTGAAATGGTCGAACTCATTAAGGGTGGTGCCCCTAATATTGTTTGCGCTCAGCCGTTCGCTTGTCTTCCAAATCATGTTGTTGGTAAGGCGGTTATTAAAGAGCTTCGTCGTCGTTATAAAGGAACGAATATCGTTGCTGTTGACTATGACCCTGGCGCTTCTGAGGTTAACCAACTCAACCGTATCAAGTTGATGATTTCAGTGGCGAAGGCAAATATGGCTGAAGCGGAAAAGAAGCAACAGGCTCATTCCCTTCCTCGTCCTGCCAACAAGGAAAGCTGTGATGAAATGAGCTGTTCAACGTATTGCACAGAAGCAGAGATTGAAGAGCTCAAGTTCGAAACGAAAGAGGCAAAATAAAAATCAGGGAGTCATTTGGCTCCCTGATTCATAGGTTACGTTTATGAAGCGGTTTATAGAGGTTGCGGAGTAAAAACTCTGCAACCCTTTTTGCGATTCTTTACAGTTTTGCTTGAATGAGTCTTGGGCGGAATCCCTTTTGTTCAAGCGCTTCAACAATTTGTTGCTTGTGTTCAGTGCCAAAGGCTTCAATGGTTACACGGAGTTCTACAGCAGCATTTCTATTTGCTGTGATGAACTGGTTGTGGTCAAGACGGATAACATTACCGTTGCATTCTGCGATAGTCTGAGCTACACGAACAAGTTCGCCAGGACGGTCGGGTAGAAGAACTGAAACAGTAAAGATGCGATCACGCTGAATGAGACCGTGTTGAACTACGCTCGACATAGTAATTACGTCCATGTTGCCACCTGAAAGAATGGAAACAACCTTTTTGCCGTGGTCGTTGAGGTGTTTGAGCGCTGCTACAGTAAGAAGGCCTGAATTCTCAACAATCATTTTATGGTTTTCGACCATATCCAAGAAGGAAACAATTATTTCGTCATCGTCTACCGTGATGATATCGTCAAGGTTTTCCTGAATGTAGGGGAAGATGGTATCTCCCGGTTCTTGAACCGCAGTACCGTCTGCAATAGTGCTTACCGAGGGAAGCTTTACAACATGTCCTGCTTTAAGGGATTCTTTCATGCATGCAGCTCCGCTTGGTTCTACACCTATAACCTTGATGCGAGGATTAAGCATTTTAGCTAAGGTTGAAACGCCTGTCGCTAATCCGCCGCCTCCAATGGGAACCAAAATGATATCAACCAGGGGAAGCTCTTGGATGATTTCCATTGCAATGGTTCCTTGACCTGCTGCAACAATGGGGTCGTTAAAAGGGTGAATAAAGGTCAGACCCTGTTCTTCGGCAAGGGTAAGAGCATGTTCGTAGGATTCGTCATATACATTGCCTTCAAGAACAACGGTTGCCCCTTGCTCCTTGGTGCGTTCAACCTTAATGAGGGGAGTGGTGGTTGGCATAACAATAGTGGCATTCACGCCATATTTGCGAGCGGCGTATGCAACACCCTGTGCGTGGTTACCCGCAGAGGCAGTGATAAGTCCCCGTTCACGTTCTTCGTCAGTGAGGGTGCTAATTTTGAAATAGGCACCACGAACCTTATAGGCTCCTGTGCGTTGCATGTTTTCTGGTTTGAGAAAAACTTCGTTGTTGGTTTCTTTGCTGAAATGTGGGCTATAAATGAGCTTCGTTTCTTGTGTTACTTCTTTTACTTTTTTTGCCGCTTCTTCGAATGTTTCCAGTGTCAGCATAGAATCCTCGGATCTTTACTAGGTTGATCTTTCGCTATTTACGTATTGATGTTTATACTACAAGTTGTTTGTTTGGGCTAAAACCCTATAAAGTTTATGCAATTGAAAGTCATCGAATGGAGACGAAATGCAAACAGTTTCAACGGACAAAGCACCTGCCGCTATCGGACCATATTCGCAGGCTATTAAAACTAACGGACTACTTTTTGCTTCTGGCCAAATTGCCCTTGATCCTAAGACAGGGGAAATGGTGGGCACAACGATCGAAGAGCAGGCTGAACAGGTTATGAAAAACATTTCAGGTTTGCTTGAAGCTGCTGATGCAACATTTGATCACGTGGTTAAAACCACCTGTTTTTTGAAGAACATCGAAGATTTTGCGGCTTTTAATGAGGTATACGGTCGGTACTTTACCGATCATCTTCCTGCGCGTTCTGCGGTAGGGGTAGCTGGCTTGCCAAAGGGTGCTCTTATTGAAGTTGAAATCATTGTCGCTGCTGAAATAGTCTAAAAACAAAAGAAGGTAACGGTGGGAAAGCTTGTTATTTGTCCAACTCCTTTAGGTAATTTGGGGGATATTACTAAGCGATGCTTACAGGCTCTTGAGGCCTGCGATGTTGTTTGCTGCGAGGATACACGTGTTACGGGCAAGCTTCTTTCTGCACTTGGAATCGAAAAGCGCCTAGAGAGACTTGATGAGGAAACAATTTCTCATCAAGCTTCTCGAATAGTTGACCGCATTGCCAAGGGCGAAACCATCGCCTACTGTAGCGACGCAGGTATGCCTGGAGTATCCGATCCCGGTCAGCGTTTAATTGCTGCTGTGTATGAAGCCGGACAAAACGTTGAGGTTCTTCCCGGGGGAAC
>FR895466.1:42973-49854 GCA_000434775.1 Eggerthella sp. CAG:368
CTTCTATTTCGGCGCATTCTTTCCGCGTAAATCTGGGGAAAGAATGCGCTTGTTGGAGTCCTTGCGTGCATTAGAAGCAGTGCTTGTTTTTTATGAAAGTCCCCAGCGCCTTGTATCGGCTTTGCAAGACATTGCTTCTCTTCTTCCGTTTCGCAAAGTTGCCGTTTGTCGCGAACTCACTAAACTTCATGAGGAGGTAGTTCGTGGGAGCGCTCAAGAGTTGTATGAGGTGTTTTCTGAGCGCGAAAACGCAGGAAGTCTAAAGGGGGAAATCGTTCTTGTAATCGATGCGCCTTGTGAGCAAGAGTTCATTTCCCAAAAACAGGAGCAGGAAGAAGATGCTCAGGAAATTGCTCGGAGGCTTCTTTCTGAAGGGACCTTAACCAAGAAAGAAATTGTTTCTTATTTGCGCCGTGAACTTGGTTTGTCACGCAATAGTGCCTATGATTTAGTTCATAATCTCTAATCACGAAAAACATCAGATCATATTCTTTACGCATGGTAGAATACGAAAACGTATTTGGTTACGAAGCGCACCTAAGGGTGCGTTTAATCGCTATCCGCCAAAGATTTCATTTGTCTGAGGCAGAAAAGGAGCATGACTATTATGTCGAAGGGTACCTATTCTTTTACGACCCCTATCTATTATGTAAATGCGGCACCTCATTTAGGAACTGCCTATACCACCATTGCTGCTGATGCTGTTGCTCGTTATCAGCGCCTCAACGGCTACGACGTTGCCTTTGTAACTGGCATGGACGAGCACGGTCAAAAGGTTGCGGATACGGCTGAGGCAAAGGGTATGAATCCTCAAGAATGGTGCGACTCTATGGAGACTGCATTTCGTGATGCTTGGGATATGCTCGATATTACCTACACTGATTTCGTTCGTACTACTGAGCCTCGACACGCACGTACTGTTCAGAGGTTTTGGCAGGACTTGTATGACAAGGGTTACTGCTATAAGGGTTCTTATGAGGGTTGGTACTGCGTTCATGAAGAAACCTATTATGCCGAGTCTGACCTGGAGAAAAACGAAGAGGGTGAATTAGTTTGCCCTGACTGCAAGCGCCCAGTTCAAAAGGCTAGTGGCGAAGAAAACTGGTTCTTTAAATTGTCTGACTTTCAGGATAAGTTACTTGCTTTCTACGAGGAAAATCCCGATTTCATTCGTCCTGAGACACGTAAGAACGAGATTGTTTCGTTTGTTAAGAGCGGTCTTAAGGATCTTTCTATTTCTCGTTCTACCTTTGACTGGGGTGTTCCTCTGCCTTTTGATGATGGGCATGTTGCCTATGTTTGGGCGGATGCTTTGCTGGCATACCTTACTGGGATTGGCTACGGAGATCCTGAGCGTGAAGGTGAATTTGATGCGCGTTGGCCTATGCAATATCACTTTGTAGGCAAGGATATTACGCGTTTCCATTGTGTAATTTGGCCTGCAATGCTTATGGCGGCTGGTATGCCTGTTACGCATACGGTATTTGGACATGGCTTCTTGCTCACGAAGGGTGAGAAGATGTCTAAGTCTAAAGGCAATGCGTTAAAACCTGCAGATTTGGTTAAAGTCTTTGGTGTTGATGCGTACCGTTACTATTTCCTTTCGGATGTGCAATTTGGCCATGATGGCTCTATTTCTATTGAGCGCATGGTGCAGGTTTATAACGCTGATCTTGCAAACACTTGGGGAAACCTCTGTTCTCGCGTATTCAATATGACAAAGAAATATTTCGGCTCTAAGGTTCCCTCGGTGCCTCTCGATGCAGAAAGCAATCCTTTGAAAGAGATTGCAGAGGGGTTGTATTCTGAATTTGATAACTGCATGACCAACGTTGACTTTTCGGGCGCGGCTGCTGCAGTTCAGAAGCTTGCAGGTCGCGTAAATCTCTACGTTGAAGAATCCGCTCCTTGGAATTTGGCCAAGAGTGAAGAGACGGCAGATGAGCTTGCTGCGGTAATCTATAACTCGCTTGAGGCTATTCGAATCATTGCTTTATATATGGCGTCTTTCATGCCTAATACGTCTGTTGAGGTTTTTAATCGTATGAGTTTGGGCAATGTGTTCGATATTACCGATATTGAAGCGGCGTCAAAATGGGGTCAGCTTGCTTCTGGCTTAGAAATTACTATTGGCGATCCACTGTATCCCCGTTTGGATGTTGATGCGATCGATTTCTCAATCGAGTAACAGTATATGTTGCCTACCGAGTTAGAACAGATGCAAAAACTTATTGACCAGGGCATTTTATATGCTCCTGGTCAAACTTTTGTTGCAGAAGAATTTGAACAAGCAACAAGCTTTTTTCTCGATTTTTTTCAGAAACGTAAAAAGGGAAGAGTGAGAGTTGTAGAAGCCCCTCGGCTTTCTTCCGTAATAGCAGATACTCATGCGCATCTGGAAATGCTTCATGAACCCGCTTTAAACTTGGCTCGTTGTGCTTTTTGGAACGTTCGTTTTATTTGTTCCATTACCGATCCTGTCGAGGATTCCAAAACAACACTGACTCATCTTTCTCGGTGGCAAGAGCAAGCTCGTTCGTTGCTCTTGAATCACGGTCTTGAAGCATATGTCTGCCAAGTACCTCATGTTCGCGTTGCTATGGGTTGTCATCCTCATAACGCCAAAGACTATACTCCGACAGTTGAAGATGAGTTATTGCGGGCGCTCAAGAATCCTCTCGTTTGCGCTATTGGCGAAGTGGGACTCGATTATCATTACGATTTTTCACCTCGCCCGGTTCAGCGTGAGGTTTTTAGGCGACAGATTCAACTTGCCCACGTTACGGGCCTTCCGCTACTTTTACATATGAGAGAAGCTCATGATGAGGGGTTTGAGATTTTGTCTGATGAGGGAGTGCCTTCCGCAGGAGTGCTTTTGCATTGTTATAACCTTGATAAAGAAACTTTGAAGCCGTGGCTAGACTTAGGTTGTTACGTTGCTTTTGGTGGGCCTTTAACGTTCAAAAATGCCGATGAAGTTCGCGAATCAGCTGCTTCGGTTCCGATTGATCATCTTCTTACGGAAACAGATAGTCCCTACATGACGCCAGAGCCCATGCGGGGGATGGAGTGTGGTCCTGAACATACCATTTTTACGGCTCAAAAAATGGTTGAAGTTTTGGCGGATTCAGATGATGTGAGTGATGTTTCTCGTTTTGAACAGCAGGTATTGCCTCGGCTCTATTGTAATGCTCGCTCGCTTTTGGATAGAGATGTGACTGCATGGCAGAAATCGTAGTCATACAAGCTTCTCCTCGTCCCAATGGTTTTTCTTCTCATGTTGTGGGCTTGCTGCTTGAGCGTCTCGAGGAGGAATATTCTGAATTAAGTATTCGGCGCTTTGATGTTTCCGATATAGCTATTAAGGGATGCAATGGGTGTGATTATTGCGAAGCCGAAAGAGAATGTATTATTCAAGATGAAATGGCGCAGTTAATTGAAGATCTTTTGACGGCAGATTGCGTCTTTGTTGTTTCTCCTGTTTATTTTTCTGGCGCACCTTCGCAGTTCAAGGCAGTGCTTGATAGATTACAGCCTCTTTTTTGGCGTAGGCTTGCAATAAAGAAGAGTGGAGAGCCGCTCCCTCGGAAAAGGCCCGCTTTTTTGTACGTAGTAGGTAGTGGGGGCGACCCTCATGGATACCAGTCTCTTTTTTCTGAGGTGGCATCGTCATTTGCTCTTGCAGACTTACGCGTTTCGTTGATGCAGGATTTCATCGGCTATGATTCACCTAAAAAAATCAAAGCGTCCGATCTTATCATTCCAAAGGATCTTTCATGACAAAACTTTCGTATTTGGCGTCGGTATCCGAAACTCGCGCCGTTTTGGAATCGTTTGGTCTTATGACCAAGAAAGCCTTAGGGCAGCATTTTCTGATCAATGATGGCGTAGTTTCTCGCATCTGTGACCTTGCGGAACTGTCGCAAGAAGACGTGGTTGTTGAAGTTGGCCCTGGTATTGGAACGTTGAGTATTGCTCTTCTTCAGAGGTCGGGTAGGGTTATTGCTATTGAGCGGGATGCGGACCTACCTTCCGTTTTGGCGCAAACCTGTGAGCACTATCTCGATCGTTTTACGCTTATTGAAGGGGATGCGCTCGAGGTAAAAGAATCCGACTTTCTAGTTCTTCCCAATAAACTTGTTTCCAATTTGCCCTATGCGGTTGCCGCTACGATTGTTCTTGATTATTTTGAACGGTTTTCTACTATCCAAAGCGCTACGGTGATGGTTCAGGCGGAAGTTGCTGACAGAATGTGTGCCACGTTAGGCACAAAAAACTATGGTGCCTATACGGTAAAACTCGGATTGTTTTGTGATTATGTCTCACGTTTTTCGGTTTCTGAAGGAAACTTTTTTCCACCTCCGAGGGTAAAGAGTGCTGTGATTAGGCTTGACAGAAAAAAAGATCCCATTCCTTCTGATCTTCGCAAGGCGACCATGGTAATGGCGGATGCATCGTTCGCTAACCGTCGGAAGACTATCTCAAACTCCATGAAAACGTATTTCAGTAATCCTCAGACAGGAAACGAAGCCGTACTCTCTTATATTCCTGATCTTTTAGAGCAGGCAGAAATCGACAAAAACGTGCGTGGTGAATCATTGTCTCAGGAAGAGTTTTTGTGTTTGGGTAAGACGTATTTAGATTTTGTTCAGCATTTTTAAGAGTACTTTAGCCCGTCCTTGTTTCAAAATTGCTTCCTTGTGTAAAGAAAAGTATTTAGGAATGACCGGTGCTATAAGAATCTTGATTCGTAATGCAAGTAAGGAAGATATGCCGTTTGCAGATTCTTTGATAATCTAATCAAATTGCATGTTAGAATACATGAGTTTAATTGTGTCCAAAAGGGGATTAGGTATATGGATTTAGCTAAGCAAGCACAGATTATTACTACTATTCATGATACGTTGACTGAATTTGTGGGTCAGAAGTTGCGTGTTCGTGCCAACATGGGTCGTTCTAAGATCGTCGAGTCAGAAGGCGTATTGATGCAGGTTCATCCTCAGCTTTTCATCATGGAAGTTCAGCGTAAACGAGGAGCTTCTGCACGTCAGTCTTATCAGTATGTTGATGTTCTTACGGGAATGGTTGAGCTTAGTCAGAATGGTGAAAAAATCTTTGGCGCTTTTATTGAGGAAGATGCCGAAGAGGAGACTTCCGTTGCGCCCGTTGCTGAGGAAGCTGCTAAGGAACCGCTTATTTAGCTGTTTAATGAATATGGGGTTATGTGAAGCGAGCCTTCGGGCTCGCTTTTTTATGTGAGCAGGCATGCTTTCATACCTGCTCGTTTTCTATGGTGGAGCCAGAGGGGAAGCAATCGAACTTGACGGCCTCCTCTTCAGTAAAAGGGTCTTCCGTCTCCCCTTCCAGCACCTCCATGGGAACCTCTCGGTTGTCCTCGTGGTGGTGGATTTTATCGACGAAGCACTCTATGACGGAGTCCCTCACTTCCGCGTTGTCGAAGTCCGCATGGAGGAACCTGTCGTAATAGGCCCTTATTGAGGCTCATCCTCGAAGAGCATGAGCTGGTACTGAGGACGGTCGCTCGTCGTTCCTGACATGGTGGCGTCCTCGTACTCCTTGACTATGCGGTAGCCGTGCGCCTCGGCGAATGCCTGCGCCTGCTCCCTTTGCTGGTCGATGGAGGCCTCGTTCTGGCTGTGCGACGAGAAGCGGTAGTAGGCTATGGCGATGTTGTTGTCGTTCTGCTTGAACTTATTCTGCCTTGCCATCACTGCACGCCGTAGCCTATTACTTCCGTCTCAACTTCGGCAATCACGTCTTCAGGTATATCATCAACGGCAATTCGACAAGCCTCATTGAGACGCGGATTATAAATGCCCAAATACTTCATGTCTTGGAATTCTGGGTGAATTGAATGAAGCCCCATGCGCCAGTACATGAGCAACTGAAGCGTATGTTCCTTTTTCACAGGCATCTTCGACACCTTGAAATCCCAGAGAGTATCCGAAGTTGTGAAATCACCGTCTCCCGCGCTTACGGTATCTGTATACCCACCATCAAACGTAAATCCATCGAGTACCTTTGGCCCATAGGCGTCAAGGAAATGAAGTGAACGTTCTACCATCGTTTTTGCGTTCTGAATTGTCGGCTTATCAGGATTGATTTTATCAACCGGCCTATAGCCCATGACTCCGGCACGGAAACAGACATAGAATCCTGACAGCTTCAAGGCATTCGTAAGGGAACCATCGTCAAGGCCCTTAATACCCGCCATTAGCTTCGAAGCCTTAGTATCCTCCCCTATAAGTTGTGCTCCCATCATCGAAATCTTGAAAGCATCTTCTGTAGATGCCCCTGACATGAAACGGGTCATATAATCAACCGCCAAGCCCATTAGGCTTGCATGAACATTCTCCTCCGGATTCAATACCTCTGCGCCTTCACCTAAAGACTCCCGCTTGAACTCCTTTGGCTTGATATAATCGCCCCTTGGCTGTTTTACTTGCTTAATACGTTGTGTTGCAGAACATCCCATGCTTAATCCTCCTGATTCACGTTTCTTAAACTCGCGCTCACTGTCCGTGAGCGATATCGACACGGACACGCGCTTCTCTTTCTTGTTACCGTCTTCCATGGGAACCGCCAGACATAAATCGCTCATATATGAATCTGTTATGCCATGGAATGACTCTAAGTGCAATAATTCTTATGTAAGTCTTAGTAATACTGGCTCTCGTTATCGTGTTTGTGCTCGTCGGCCTCGTCGTTCAGCCGGTCCTTCTCGTTCTCCATATGCGGAGCTTCGTCAGTCGTTGTTTCACCTGTGACGCTTGGCCTGTATCGCCTCGCGCTCGGCTCTTATTCCCGGCAGTAACCCCGCATCAGAGGCGGGATGGGTGCTGAGCCTTATTCTCTATGTC
>FR895467.1:0-871 GCA_000434775.1 Eggerthella sp. CAG:368
CCTTGTGCCGGCCTTCGCCCAAAGCGACGGGTCGTTCAAATATCCGGACACCCATGGAGGCGGATCGTGGAAAAAGACCGACCCTGTCCCCGAGCAGGAGGCATGCGCGGAGCTTTTCGTCGCAACGGGCGGCGCTGCCCTTAAGTCGTGCAATGCGCCGAGGGTATGGAAGAACAACATCGGTCTACATTTTAAAGGCCTCTTGATGGACACCCTTGTGGCGCGATATTTCAAATCGGAAGATTTGCCGGATGGTTATTATGAGCTACTGACTGGGCTATTGAGTTCATCTCGAACGAGGACAGGGAGAAGGCGTATTGGCATGCTCTAGGCAGCAACCAGCTAATCGTCAACGACGACAGAGGGTCTTTTGTGCTGAAAGCCAAAAAGGCTGCGAGAACCTTGTCTGGAGTATTGAGCTCGGAAGATAAGGAGAACGCCCTTAGGGATGTTTTCGGCAAAGTCTTTTCGAATTGCGTTGTCGATCCCTCTGACTCCTCTTGCGAGAGGGCGTGGGTAAAGAAGTATGCGTATAGCCCGAATGAACAATTCGTAGAGGATAAATTCAGGGTTGACATCTCCTATTCGATGTCGATTGATTGCGAAGTCACGCAAGATGGTTTCAGGACTCGCTTCCTGGGGGACATGCTCAGGGGTCATTTTCCCCTTCTGCGTCGAAAAAAGCTGAGGTTTTTCGTCTCGTCTGTAAACCTTCCTGCTGGATGCGATTATTACTGGAAGGTCAGGAACTGCGGGGAAGTTGCGTACTTCAGGCACTGCGTAAGGGGAAGCATTGAGAAGGGCGGTCGCAGCTGGAATGAGCGGACCGATTTCGTCGGGCCTCGTTTCGTAGAATGCTATGCGGTTAAGG
>FR895467.1:883-2624 GCA_000434775.1 Eggerthella sp. CAG:368
CTGCGTTGCTC
Organism: Eggerthella sp. CAG:368; assembly: GCA_000434775.1. Classification (GTDB taxonomy): domain Bacteria; phylum Actinomycetota; class Coriobacteriia; order Coriobacteriales; family Eggerthellaceae; genus Anaerotardibacter. The sequence goes on from FR895467.1 coordinate 895, forward strand.
GTTCGAGAATCGACGTCCCCATCGTGGATGGCTAATTGATTTTGACGGTGTTTCCGTGGAGGTTCGAAAATGGGCGATAACAAGGCATTGACCATTACTAAAGACATCTCGTTTTCGGTAGCGGACGCTATTTGCGAGGAGGGCGCCGACCATGTGCCGGAGATTGCCTCCTTTATAAGCGATCTGGCCTTTGATGGCGCCGCGCTTACTGTTGCTGATGGGATTTTGGGCGCACTGGTACCTGGGACGTATGCTGCTGTTCAAGGGTACAAAAACAGGAGGACCGAGCGAAACATTCGTACAGCCTTGTTTGAGCTGAGAAGGTCGATGGACGAAATCAACGTTCGTCTGGAAACGCTGGAGGAGCAAGACCGCTGCAAGTATTCCGGCGGATATAGGGATGCCTATCTCGACACGATTGTGGACGAGAACCAGGAAGAAAAAGTTCGGTGTTGCACGTGGGCTTTCGTGAACTCAATGGGTGTTTCCGAATCGAACGAGGACATGTTTTTCACGTTGTTTGGCGATCTTGCTGACTTGAACATGCTCGATATCAGAACCCTCCGCCTATATAAGCCGGTTTACCTTGACGATGTTAGTGAAGGTGATGATCCGATTACCTTAATGCGAGAAGAGGGAATCGACGATGCTCAGTATCGTTTCGTGCGCGAGAAGTTGGCTCGATTCGGCTTACTCAGCCGAAAAAACGATTTGAAGAGGGAGAAGAACCAAGCATCACTTCAAGCTGCTGTAATCGAATTGGTGAAGCAGCAGTCAGCGAAGAAGCCCAAGGCGGTTAAACTGCCTAGGTTCGAAAGGGTCAATTCTTCTGATTCCTATAAGATCACCTCTTTGGGATGCAAATACCTTCAGATGCTCGAACAGCCTTCGAGCTCATCTAGAGAATAGTATTAGGTTAATCACAGAGCCTTGTGATCTCAGCACTGCATTTTCCGCAATGACCCTCGATAAGTACGCAGCCGCGGCGCATGTGCAGTGTGTAGCTGGGTGCGAACTCAGTTCTGCCGCAGTTGCGACAGAACGCGTTGGCGAGCAACAGCTCGCGAACATGCTCGGGAACCTGCTTCCATTTTCGTAAAGCCTCAATCTCCGTGACGCCTTTGCTGCGGCGGAACTCGTCTTCCTCCATCTCCTTCACGATGAACCTAGCGATCATCGTTTCGCTGACGCCGTCAGCCCTCATCTGCTGGGCCATTTCCTTGTATTTCGACTTTATATTGCCCGCTTTCTCGCTATTGGTGAAAGCTGCTGTCCGTTACTGGTTTGACAGTAGTGGACAGTAACGGACGGTAGATTTAATCGTTGCTAGGGAGACGGTAATACTGATGAGGGTCGTTCTGGCTTTTGCCTACCCACGTCAGCACACCTTTACTGGCAAGGGTTTTCAGGGTTTGGACGGCTTTCATTTTTCCAATCCCCGCTGTTTCTGAGAGCTCGCGTCTTGTTCGCGGCCTCTCTCTGCTGCCAACGTTACGGCAATCTTCTCTGCTTTGCCGATGATCTCGAATTTTGCATTGCCTATATGCTTCGGCATTGAGGCGTTTTCTTCAATGGAAATCTGCGAGCCTGGTTGGTCGAAGCGGATGATGGCGTCGACTTCCAAGCCATCGGAGTCGCCATAGTGGCGCAGAGACTCCGGGTGAGCGTCGGGCAGGCAAGCAGTGTAGGCGCGCAGGTCGTGGATGCACAGCGACTCGAAGAGGAAGCCA
>FR895468.1:0-9813 GCA_000434775.1 Eggerthella sp. CAG:368
ACACCCTCTAAGCCTTTCATAATGAAACCTCCTTTTACTGAATTGATATTAAGCAAAGGGTCATAGCGAATCTTTTATTGAACACTTCTAAACTATTATTTTGACTAAGAAATATTCCTTTGCTATTTGAAACACCTGAGTTATAAGAAAGCGCATTAAACCTCAATTCGCTTATAAGCTTGTTGCAACTCGGATGTCTTGATTATTGAGAGTAGATACGACCGCCTTTCTTCTGCTTCTCGTGTCGTCTAAGCAACATGATCTGTTGTGTCATTAAGAAATGGTGAACAAGTGCATACTTTCTCTTTTAGAAATTTGGCTACTTCTGCTTCACTGAATCCAAGTCGGAATAGTATTTCTGCGGTATTCTCTCCAAGCACAGGTGGAGGAGTTGCTTCATCAAGACTCATTGGAATAGACTCAATATGATGAGGGGAGTTAACTTGGAGCGTTTCTCCTGTTGCGGGGAACAAAACATAGTTAACCAAATCTGGATTGTTGCTAGTTAAGTAATCAACCGCTTCATCAATTGTAAGCACTGGAGCAGAGCAGATATCTTGAGTACTAAACCATTCCTCCCACTCATTAAAAGTCCTAGATTTGAATAAGACTTCCATTTTCTCAAAAGCTTCAGGTGCTTCCCATTGACGCTTAAGATGGCAGTCTATTAATTCTTCAACGCCTTGTTCTCTACAAAAAATTTCAAAAAATTTCTTTTCAACCATTCCTATTGAATACTTGCGACCATCTTTTGTGGTGTAGTAGTTGTAGGCTACTGCTGGGTATTCAATATCGTTAAACGTCTGACTATATCCGTTAAATTGCCAACGTTGATACAATAAGGCCTGCCACCAAACAAAAGAATCAAACATTCTAACATCGCAATAAGTTCCTTCTCCTGTTTTGCTGCGTTGACACAAAGCGGCAAGAATGGCTTGTGAGGCAACCATAGCAGTAGAAAGATCACACAGATGAAGAGGAGTGGTTTTTCCTTGATTGATGTCTTGAAAACCAGAAAGAGCTTGCAAATTGCAGTCATGTAGAGCTTTTCGGCTACGATCGTCATTTTTGCCGAATCCCGTAATGGAGCAGTGAATAATTTTTGGATTGAGCTTTCTGACTTCTTCATATCCAATGCCGAGCTTATCCATTGTTCCGGCTCGATAGTTTTCAACCACAACATCAGCTTGAGCTGCAAGACGAAGATATATTTCTTTTCCTTCTTCGGATTTCAAATCAAGAGTAAGGCTCTTTTTGTTCCTGCCAATTGCGACAAAATGCGAACCCATATTATTTTTGAAGGGAAATTCATGCCTGCAAAAGTCGCCCTTTGTGAGCTCTTCAATTTTAATCACTTCGCAACCTAGATCAGCCATAAGCAGAGTTGGATATCCTCCTGTTAAATAACGGGTGTGATCAAGAACGATAAGATCATCGAAAAATGCAGTACTCATTTCGGCGTCCTCCTTACTGCTGAACTTTAATTCCGTTTTGTAGCTTTCGATTAATTTCGGAATCGCTTTTCTTATTGTTTTCACAATCGCATTTAAAGGAGACTTGAACAATTGACACAAGGACTCATTAATCACACTTCTGCCAGTTGATACAGAGTGTAACTATATTGACGCTTTGCGGTGAATGTAACAAATTAGACCAATAGGTTTTCTCGCAGCCCTAAAAGAATGAGTCAAAATCATAGGGAAACCAACAAGCCTAGCCAAACCAATAAAGATCAACTCTCGTCGCATGACATATAGTAATCGCACATTTTCAAACCACGAATGATCCGCCTGATATTCAACCTAGAAATATTAAGTTTACCTGCGACGTCTATTTTTATATAACACCTCTCGAGCTCTTCTTTCTTTATAATTCAGAAAGAACCAGAGACCATAACCTAATGCTCCAACAGAAACAAGAAGCAAAAGATCCCATCCCTTTACTACTCCAACTATAAGCACGAAAAGAACTGCGGGGTTAAGAAAAGACGCTATTAAACCGTAATCAAAGGGCGCTTTTATCTTGTTTTTTCCTCGTTGATTCGCTAATAATTCTTTGCGCTTTTTTCGATGCAAAATGATATTCAGGATTCCCCAAATTGTATATCCAACGATGCCCACAATAATTAATGGCGCCAAATCAAAGCCAAGAATTAAACCTCCTGCAAGAATAACAAATAGAGCAGGATTTAAAATATGCAATAAAAATTCAAAATTGATCTTCCCGGCAGTTCCTACACTCTGTTCCATGACTTTCTCTCTTCCCTATTGACGATATGGCTTAGGGAGGATTACATCCCCCCTAAGATACCTAATCGGTGCGCTAGTTGTTGTCTTGCAAATTAATAAGAGGTTATGAAACAGCAGCCTCTTTTTTATTCTCAGCCCTAACAGCTTCAACGTCAGGGGTATACCACGTCTTCCTCCGGGCTCGATCTCCCGCAACCCACGTGAAGCACAAAAGTCCAAACGTTATAGTGAGGACAATGATTCCTCCAATAAAGAATCCGTGCCAACCAAACACTTCGGAGACAAGAGCCCAACCTGTTGCGCCCGCTGCGCCAATAAGATTAAACACTCCAATCATCCAGGAATAGATACGATCGAAGTCATGTGTTCCGAATACTTCTCGACAAATATAAGGAAGCATTGCCGTAGAACAAGCATAGGCCAAGCCATAAAACAAACCACCAAAGAACATGGGCCAAATACCTGCTTCTCCGAAAATCTGAGGAATCCACCACATCATAAGCAGACCAATGCAACCACCCGCATAACCAATTGCTTGAGCGAGCAATACAGAATGTGATTCAATAAATCCAATAAGAACCTTTCCGCCACCTTGACCAGCTGAAGCAAAAGCCTCAAGTGTACCGGAAAGCAGTAAAAGCCCCACAAGAGCCATTCCTCCCCAGCCATCGTGAGCCAACCACTGGACATAAGTTGCAAAGAGCTGCGACATGGTAGTAATAGTGTTTAATAAACCTGCACCCAAAAGCAATGTCCAGAAGAAAGGCATGCGAAGAACTTCTTTTGCTTTATACCCAGGTTCCTGAGCTGCAGCTCCAGCAATCTTAGCCTCTTCCGCTTGAGCAGCTGCCAATTCAAGAGGCATACCATAAGGGAGAGTTCCACATTGTTGGGGAGTACGTTTTACAAAAACAAGAATTAATGGAATAGTACCAACAGCAATGCAAGTACCAAAGAATAAATATAGGTCACGCCAGCCCTGCAAATCAGGACCAAGAACGAACTGACCTATAAGATTCCAAATAACACCACCAACGCCTGTCATAGCAAACACAATCCCAGTAACTGTGCCGTAATTCGTATGGAACCAGCGACTTAAAATACCTGCGGTCATAGTGAATTCAACGCAGACCAAACCAAGACCAATAACAAAGCCAGCAACCCAATAGCACCAAATCGCTGGATAAAAAGCAAACCCAAAATAAGGGACAACAATCATAAGTGAAGCTATCACGCAAACAACCTTTGGATTGAATTTATCAAACAACCACCCTGCTGGAGTTGCACCAATAGCTTGAGCCAAATATACACAAGTAATGTAAAGTGCCACCTGAGACGTTTGAACCCCAAAATGCTGAGCAACTGGTCTATAACACAATCCTGCCGCCGTAAAGACAATACCCGTAGCAGTAAGCATTGCTAGCATCATAGTAATCACTACACCAACATGACGGATCGTTAATCCTTGTCTGGCAATTTTTTCTGCAACCATAAAATTCCCCCCAAACAATCCCCAAGTCTTCTTCTCCTCTACTTTATGGATAGGCCATTAACTTCAAGTCCTTTAATTCAAAACTCAAAGCATCCATGATGCTAATCATATATAAAACACGTTCATAAACCCTTCAAAAGATGGCATTTCCCCAGGTTAATTACCGAATTGAATATATTTAGGGTTTTCATTTCAAAGACGTATTACATACTACGTACGGTGTCAAAAAAACGCACAAATAAAAACTCTGCCGCACTTCGACTGCGAAAATAGAAATTTCTTTATTAGATAATTACTTATATGGTTCGAATGTCGTATAGAAGAACCACTTTCGCATACCTTACAGCTCGAAAAAATGACGGCATCGAAACAGTACCGTCACCAAAAACAAGGACACTATTCGTTTATTTTGAACTAGGAAGATAACTTGCCAGCAATAATTATTACTGGCAACGATAGACAATCGCAAACACTCACCAAACAACCTAGCCCACGCCGTTTTCGACGCTATAGATAAAGCTGTCGAGCGAATACTCGCCTGAAATCCTCACACGTGAAAGACAGGTTGGATCATCACCCACACGCACCTGATCATTGTTGATTGTAAACGCGCATAAAATGCCCGCTTCGCGAATTGCCGCATGAGCGGTTTCGTTGTTGTCACCAAACGGATACGCCATAGCTTCATTGTTTTGAACGATGGCCGCCGCCTTTTGCAAGTCGTCCAAAATTTCTGCCTGGGTCATGGCATGAATACGCCCGCCTCGACCAACGTTACTACCCGCCTGATGCATTGCGTACGAGTGAGACTGGAAGCTCACGTACTCGCTGGCGTAATTCTCCACCTTATCTGCGGCATCAGAATCGCTTGCGATAACAAATGAAGTTGCTGGCACCTGATGCTTTTCCAACAGCGGAATGCCATACTTCAAAAAGCCAGTTTCGCCATCATCAAACGTAACAACGACGCTTTTCTTAGGCAGAGAATGCTTGCCTGCAATATAGGCAGAAAGCTCCTCATAAGATGGGAAATAATAACCCTCGGTCTGCAGCCATTCCAGCTGCTTATCTAAGTCGGTATCTAAAACATAATTGCCATTGACTTCGTCTGGAGTATCGTTTGCCGTATACACATAGTGATACATCAAAACCGAAATACCATCGGTATCCGCATCCATATTGTCAACCACGTGAACAGTGCGTTCCTTCGAAAGTGTAGCGCCATCATCGTCGCTAACAGAATAGGTAATGGTGTAGTCGCCTGCTTTAGACGTATCCACATTGCCTTCCGTTTTTACCTTGTCTGTCAGATTCGTGCCCGTTTTTTTATTGATAACGTGGCATCCTGACTCAATATAGTCCTCCCCTTTAAGAACTACAGTTTCCGCGTCGCCATTTAAGTTCATAACAAGATTGCCTGAACTCGGCGCGACTGCCTGTTTTGAGTCTTCAGCTGGCATTTGGGTATCAGAATCCGTGCTGGAATTTTCACCCGATCCAGCAAAAGCAGAAACAGCCGCAAATATACCTACCGCCAAAAGAACCGCCGCAACAATGATTCCTATCAACACACGAGGACTAATGCCCCTCTTTTGGGGATGCTGTGCTTTTCGCGAGGCTCTTCCGTAACCATCTCGCGAATACGATGCTGGAGCATCAAAAGCAGAATTGTGAGAAAAGCCATAAGAGTCCCCATCCGTATCTGGAGCATCCACGCTTTTCGAGCTTGCCAAATGCGAAGCAGGCGCCATACTTGATGCTGTGCCCATACCTGCAAAACGCGATGAAGCCCTCCTGCGATACGAACTATCAGCATTCGTAAATCTCTCCGCACTTGGACCCGACGAAACATCCGAAGATCTTCTTGAGCTTGCGCTGGCAGCTTTTCTTTCCCTGCGACGAGCTATGCGCTCGCGGGCCACCTGTCGAGAGTCTTCTTCTTCCATAAATCCATACGAAAAGTCCGAGTCTCTTTGAGCAGACTGGGATTTCCGCCTGCCCGCCAAACCTAATTCACCAACATTTCCAAATCTGCCATCTGCACCACGCTCCCGCGATGCACTGCGTTCTCTTGAGACGCTAGACGAGCCATCAATAACATGCGAAGGAAATTCCGATTCCTTCCTTAGTTGAACGCGCGATTTTTCGCCCGCATCACCAAATTTTCCTGCCGCCTGACGAGCTGCCCGCTCGGCCTGTTGCGAACCCCAATCGCTCCGAATAGCCGCATGAGAATAATCATAGATTTCGCGATCGACCAAATTGCGATCCGCTTTTCTGCGATTTCGTACACGAGCATCTTTTTGCGGCTCTTCCTCCCAAACCGAAGGAATGTTCTCCTCAAACCTGTGACGCCGAACGCGTTGGCTTGATAGCTGTTTCGGCACACGCCCCCCGGATGCAGCCGAACTCCTCGCGTTATTCTGTTCGTCTTCTTGCCTCATTTTGGACCCTCACCAAAATAAAGCCCGTCCCTTATCCTCTTTAGTAAGAAACGGGCTTTCGTCATTTATTTCAAATTAACGCCTAGCTCTGCCTTAACCAAATCAAACGCAGCATCAATCGCTTTATCCATGTCGTAATATTTATAGCCACCTAAACGACCTGCAAACACCACGTTGCCCTCCTGTTCAGCAAGCTTAACGTACTCGTCGTACAACGCGCTGTTTCGCTCATCGTTAATAGGATAATAGGGCTCATCTCCACGTTCCCATGTTGCAGGATATTCGCGCGTAATAATGGAAACAGGAATTTCATTACCCTGAGCATCCTTGCCAAACTCAAAATGTTTATGCTCAATAATGCGCGTAAAGGGAATTTCACGTTCGGTGTAATTAACCACCGCGTTACCTTGCCAGTTTTCGCACTCAACGCGCTCGCTTTCAAAACGTAAGCTGCGGTACTCAAGCGCTCCCAGCTGATAATCAAAATACGCATCAATGGTGCCACAATAAATAACCCTATCGGCAATACCTTTGTGTTCGGCAATAAACTCACGATATTCTGTGTTAAGCAGAATTTCCGTATCCCCAAACATGCGCTCAACCATTGCCGTGTAACCACCCATAGGAATGCCCTGCCAGCGATCGTTGAAGTAGTTGTTGTCGTAAATAAAACGCACCGGCAAACGCTTGATAATAGAAGCGGGAAGCTCAGTGCAACTCTTACCCCACTGTTTTTCGGTGTAGCCCTTTACGAGCTTTTCGTATACATCACGCCCAACAAGCGAAAGAGCCTGTTCTTCAAGGTTAGAAGGATCACCATCTCCAATTTCTTTCGCTGCCTCTGCTTTTTGGCGCTCAATAATTTCCTTTGCTTCAGCAGGAGTTTTAATGTCCCACATCTTTGAGAAGGTATTCATATTGAAGGGCATGTTGTACAGTTCATCCTTATAAACAGCAACGGGAGAATTAACGTAGTTATTAAACTCCGCAAACTGGTTTACATAGCTCCAAACAGGCTTCAACGACGTATGGAAAATATGAGCTCCGTACTTGTGGACATTTATGCCCTCTATTTCCTCGGTATAAATATTGCCTGCAATGTGATTGCGTCGATCAATTACCAAACAGGTTTTGCCAGCTTTTGCGGCCTCGTGCGCAAACACCGCACTCGTAATGCCTGCCCCAACAACAAGATAATCGTAATGGTTTTCCATGAACGTTCCCTTCGGAATATGAACTCGTTTTCTTGATTACCGCATAGTTACAATGAGTATATAACTTAACTTTTAGTTCCCCAAGAAAACAGGTGTACTTCTTTTAGTTATAGGGAAATAAAAAGGAAGCAGGTTTTAAGCTTCGGTCGAGCACTTGACCTTTAATAATTAGTGTGAACAGGCTTATTTCTCATCAAACCTTTCTGCACTATTCAGCAAACAGCCAAACTTTGTTTCATATTCCACTCAAAAGAAGCCTAAAGTCCATACTTTTTTCACAAAAAGGTTACGCAACGTCCCATTCATGATGAACTGCCTTTCTTTTTTGTTAAGCTGTTCAAATAGGGAGAGGGGAATTTAAGCGGCTTTATCAAGAGCCTCAAAAGAAACAAAAACCTTAAAATCGCGTCTTAGGCATATATCGCTCATCTTGCATCTTTTTTGATATCACGTTTATTCGCCTCATTCGGCCAAAAAACAAAGAAAAGCGTTGCCGTGTAGCTTTCATTCTAAGAGCTTCTCACTTGCCTGTGCGCTAATAATTCCCCTCTTTTATAAGGGGGTAACCATGTCTCAGCACTTTGAAGACCTATCACTTACACCGTTCGTAAAAAAGGTCACGTTTTTCTCAAGCGGTGGAGCTTTTCTTGATGGCTATGTTTTGTCAATCATTGGCGTTGCGCTTATTCAGTTAACGGTAGTTTTAAATCTCGATGCCGCTTGGACAGCCATTATTGGTACCGCTGCTTTCGCGGGTATTTTTGCTGGCACCATCTTAGGCGGTTACCTCACCGACATCATCGGTCGCAAGCGCATGTTCACCCTCGACGTTATAGCTATTGGCATTTTATCTATCCTTTGTATGTTTATGGATAGCGCTATTCAGCTTGTTATCTTACGGTTTTTAATTGGCTTTTTCGTTGGAGCTGACTATCCCATCGCCACCTCGCTTATCGCGGAATATACCCCCAAACACCACCGAGCAAAAACCATGGGAACGGTTTCTGCTGCCTGGTATTTAGGCGCAACCGCTGCTGCTATTGTCGGCTATCTCCTTTACAGTCTTGATGGAGGATGGGCTTGGATGCTTGGTAGCGCCGTTGTTCCAAGCATCTTTCTTCTCCTTGGTCGCCACGGAATCCCCGAATCTCCTATGTGGCTTGCACGAAAGGGCCGCCTAAATGAGGCACAAGAGGTTGTTTATACCGTTTTTGGTTCCGATGTTATTTTCGATTACGAAGAACCGAGCGACGTGCGCATTTCGACGCTTTTCAAAAAAGGTTATTTGGGTCGCGTTATTTTTATGGGCATTTTTATTTTGTGTCAGGTCGTTCCCATGTATGCCATCTACACGTTTGGCCCCAACATCATGAATCTTTTCGGGCTCGATCACGGACACGACTCTATTTTGGGCGAAGCGGTTATCAGCCTTATATTCTTGTTAGGCACCGTTCCTGCTATGCATTGGCTCAACAAATTTGGGCGCAGAAAAACACTCCTTGTCAGCCTTGTCTGCATGGGTATTGGCTTGCTCATTTTGGGAATTTGGCCCGAGGCTCCCGTTTGGATTATTCTGTTTGCTTTTAGTTTGTATGCATTCTTTTCGGGTGCGCCGGGCATTTTGCAGTGGCTCTACCCCAACGAGCTATTCCCAACAGAAATCCGCGCAACCGCTGTTGGTGTAGCTATTGGCTTTAGTCGTATTGGTACCATTATTTCAACGGCTATCTTGCCATGGTGCTTGGTTGAGTTCGGTATTGGCCCCACCATGCTTGCAGGGGCAGCCCTTGTTTTGTTCGCACTCTTAGTTTCCCTGGCATTTGCACCAGAAACGCTTGGAAAAACACTGAAAGAAACCAGTACACTTACCGAAAAAGAGCTTGCTCCTCGCAAACATAGTCTGCATCGTAAAGATAAGGGAGAATGCCAAGGTGACAAAAACGTAACAGCGGAAAACTTACAGGGCGTACCGAAAAACGCTAATCATACCCATATATAAACAAGACATCAGCGAAGGCTACAGAGCCACATATAACAACTCCGCGGCCTTCGCTTTACCTTATAGCCTTTATTTGGTTGCTGTGAACTGTCTGAAAACAAGCTTACTTGAGATCATTCGCCGTCATTCGCCATGACAGATAGCATCTCGCAAACCTTCACCTACCAACATCAAGCCGGCAAGATACGAAGCAGAACTCAAGTTTAAAATGCTCGGAAACGACGATACCTGTCGTCTTTCAGTTCCTGCTCACTCATAGGAGCAAGTTCACGCAAAGAGCGAACAACGAATTCCTGCACATTGCGTGCCGCAATTTCCGGAGTTTCGTGCGCTGCTTCACCTGCATCGCCCTCGGGAAGAACTTCCTCAATCAAGCCGAGTTCGCAAGCCTCTGCTGCACTCATCTTCATAACGG
>FR895468.1:9831-15019 GCA_000434775.1 Eggerthella sp. CAG:368
CAGCCTCGGCCGCACGGCTACGATCCTTCCACAAAATAGAAGCAAAGCCTTCAGGAGAAAGAACCGAATATACGGCATGTTCTTGCATAGCAACACGGTTACCAACAGCTAAAGCAAGTGCTCCGCCTGAGCCGCCTTCGCCCAACACAATACAAACTACCGGCACTTTTAAGGCAGACATTGCAGCTAAGTTTTCTGCGATTGCATTACCCTGACCACGCTCTTCTGCCTCCATGCCGCAGAAAGCACCCTGAGTATCAACCAAGCACACAATAGGACGGCCGAACTTTTCAGCCTGCTTCATCAAACGCATGGTTTTACGATAGCCTTCAGGCTGAGGGCAGCCAAAGTTACGCTTAATGCGCTGCTGTAAATCGGCTCCTTTTTCCTCAGCCAAAACCGTAACAGGCTGACCCGCAATCCAACCAATTCCTGCAAGAATTGCACCATCATCAGCAAAGGCTCGATCACCATGGAGTTCCAAGAAGCCATCAACCATAGAATTGATATAGTATTGCGCCGTAGGACGATGAACATTGCGCGCTAATAAAACACTTTCCCATGCAAGGTTTTGTTCTGTGCCTTGACCTTTACTATCTTTTTCTTTGAGAGGTTTAACACCTGGAGCGTCTGCAACGCCACGCCTATCAAGCGCACGCCTAATTGAAGCAGGCGAGTTTTCCTTAGCAAGCCAAGGGAATATTTTTGCAGCAGCACTTAAGCCACCCTTGCCATTACGCGAGAAAAAGCGCCTCAAACGATCACCCTGATCTGCATGCTGGGCATCTTTAAGCGCCGAAGGATGAACCGTTAGTGACCCACTAAATTCCTTTTCGAGTGCAGCGTATCCATACAGAATGCCCTCTTCGCCTTCGGCGTTTTCAGGTCCCATAGATGAAACCGTTGCCATATGAAGAGCGATTGCCTGCGCAAGATACGCACGCAAATTCTTACGATCAACAATTGCATCAATCAAGCCATGCTCCAGCGCAAATTCAGCTGTCTGAAAACCATCAGGAAGCGTTTGTTTAATAGTGTCTTGAATAACTCGACGGCCCGCAAACCCAATCAGGGCATGGGGCTCAGATACAATGATGTCGCCCAACATTGCAAACGACGCCGTAACGCCACCCGTAGTTGGGTCAGTGATAACAGAAATATAAGGCAGGCCAGCTTCACCATGGCGTTCAACCGCAGCGCTAATTTTTGCCATCTGCATAAGAGAACACAAGCCCTCTTGCATACGCGCACCACCCGAGGCTGAAAAAATTACCAACGGCAAACGCTCGGCCGTTGCACGCTCAACTGTACGGGTTATTTTTTCGCCTACAACCGTACCCATAGAGCCCATCATGAAGGTTGCCTCCATAACACAAAAAGCAACTGGCATACCAACAATACTTGCCTTACCACAGCGAACAGCTTCTTCAAGACCGCTCTTTTTGCGTGTTCGCTCAATAAGCGCATCGAAATCAGGAAATGAAAGAGGGTCAGTTTCCGGAATACCCGCGTTCCATTCTTCAAACGAACCCTCGTCAAAGGTTTCTGCGATTCGCTCATCAGAATTCAAACGATATAGTCCATGACACGTGGGACATATACCGTGATCAGACAAAACAGCATGTTTGTCATGCATTAGTTTGCAAACAGGACACTTTGCCCATTCAACCTGATAATTTGCCTTTTCTGCCAAAAGTTCTTCACTTGGTAAAACCTGAACCCAGAGCTGGAATGTTTTGTCCCCTTCAAACGGAACATAGATATTCAAGCCCTCTTGATAAGCAAGCAGAGAGAGTAATTCGTCGTCAGCGGCCTGATCATCGACCACAAGAAGAGCGCTCGCGCCACATTCGTGAACCGCCGAAAGAATAGCATAGGTATTTGAGAAAAGACGCTGGTCAAATGTTTTTCCGAGCATAGCAACTTTGGCAGCACCCGAAAAAGAAAAGCCACGTTTTTTGTCTTCCGTGCCTGTAACCCAGACATCTTCGCACTTAATTTGTGCACAAGCACGAACCGCTCCCTTGGCTCGTATTCCATAGCCAACCACCATCAAGGAGCCCGCGGTGATTTCTGCAATAGAGGAAAGGTGATGCGTTACAGTAACGTCCGCCGCAGGAGTAAGCACTTTTTTTTCTGGTGCCTTTTCAGCCTTTTCAACACTGTAGCTTGCCTTTTCGCCAACGTTTCCGCTATCAACTGTTACATACTTTTTCTGGTCTCCGAGCATTTCGGAAAACCTCCTTTATCCAGCAACTGTTACTGTTGCTACCCTTGCTTTTTTCAACCGCATTGTATTTGGCAGCTTCAAAACCTTCCCTAGAACATATCGAAGCTGCACGTAGGACCCGTATTTAAGCGGAAGGCCCCATGATGTATTTCTGAACCGCTTGCGCACAGACTTTATCGCCCTTTAAAGCGCGAACTTCCGCAATGCACATACGGGAAGATTTCTTTATCATTTTCGCTTCAAGCCGAATAGTGTCTCCTGGCTTAACCTGTGCGCGAAACTTTGCTTTATCAATGCCCGCCAAATAACCAATACGCCCTGCCTGACCTTCTTCGATCAGCAGACAGCACGACGCAGCTTGGGCAAGCGCCTCCATAATAATAACGCCTGGCAAAATGGGCTGACCGGGGAAATGACCCTTGAACAAAGGGAGGTTTGGATCAACATCGAGTTCGGCAACAACCGATTCACCTGGTTCAACCTCAATAATGCGCGTAACCCAGACAAAAGGATCGCGATGCGGGAGTAAATCTAAAACATTTAATGTTGAGCCGTCAATCATCTTTACCCTTCCTTAAACAATTACTCAACAAAAGGAGCAATTGCCAATGAACCGTTGTGACCACCAAAACCCAAAGAATTAGACAGGGCAACCTTTTGTGGTCCTGTCTTACGTGCCTGGTTAGAAACAGAAACAGCACACTCTGGATCTGGTTCTTCGAAACCAACCGTAGGAGGAACAACACCTTCTGCAACGGAAAGTGCCGTAACAATAGCCTCGAGAGCACCTGCTGCACCAAGCGTGTGCCCCGTTGTTCCCTTCAGTGAAGTAACAGGTACATTGGCAGCAAATTCATCAGAAAGGCCTTCTTCGCGAGCTAATCCATGCAAAGCAACAGATTCCGTTTTGTCGTTGATTGCCGTTGAAGTGCCGTGAGCATTGATGTGTCCAACATCGGCAAGGGTAAAGCCACCTTCTGCTAGCGCCTGCTTCATAGCGCGCGCAATACCTTCGCCACTTGGCTCTGGTGCTGTAATGTGATAGCCATCGCCTGTAGAGCCATACCCAACAATTTCTGCCAAAATGTTGGCGCCACGAGCCTTTGCGTGCTCTAGCGATTCAAGCACCAAAGCGCCTGCGCCTTCGCCCGCAACAAAGCCAGATCGATTGATATCAAACGGACAAGAAGCATGAGCAACATCGCTCGACTTCGTTACCGCACCCAAGTTTCCAAAACCGGCAAGCACCATAGGGGCTGTGCCTTCTTCAGCACCGCCCGCAAGCGCCATATCCTGCAAACCATAGCGAATTAATCGGTATGCCTCACCAACGCAGTGAGTACCCGTTGCGCATGCAGTAACAATGGTGAAGCACTCACCTTTTAATCCGTAGCGAATAGCAATATTGCCTGCTGCAATGTTCGGAATCATGGTAGGGATAAACAAAGGGCTCACGCGTTTAGCGCCCTTTGTGTTAAGAACAACCGCTTCGCGTTCAAAAACTTCCATGCCACCAATACCAGTGCCAAAAATGCAGGCAAAACGCGTAAGATCTTCTTCCTCGAGGTTCATGCCAGCCTGCTTCATTGCCTCATCGGCAGCAAGAATAGAGAACTGCGTAAACTTAGCGAAACGACGCGATTCTTTCTTGGTAAAGCCCGCCTCCATAGCATCGTAGCCAGGAATGCGCCCTGCAACCGAAATGCCAAAGCGCTCCTTTTCTTCTTCAGGAAGCTCGGAGATACAACCTTCGCCTGCCATGAGCTTATCCCAGAGAGTCTGCACGCCAAAACCAGCAGGAGAAATTGCCCCCATACCCGTAATAACTACACGGTTTAACTCGACCGTTTTCTTTGTCTCTGCTGCCACGTTTTACCTTCCTTTTCGGTAAATCTTGATAGTTCTCTTTATAACGCCATGCCGCCATCAACGGCAAGCACTTGTCCTGTCACATAACCAGCCTCGGGACTTGCAAAAAAAGCAACCACATTTGCAACGTCTTCAGGTTGTCCGAAAGACCCCATTGCAATGCGATTCAGAATGAACTCATTCATATCTTCACCAAGTCCACTTGTCATATCGGTGTCGATGAAACCAGGCGCCACCGCGTTCACGGTTACCCCACGAGGAGCAAGTTCTTTAGCTGCGCTTTTTGTCATGCCAATAACGCCTGCTTTTGATGCGGCATAATTTACCTGACCAACATTGCCCGAGATGCCAACAACACTTGAAATATTAACAATGCGACCATAGCGCTGCTTCATCATGAGTAGCGAAACGTGACGCATGCAGTTGAAAACTCCTTTGAGGTTTACTTCAATTACCGCATCGAACGCCTCTTCCTTCATACGAGGAAGCAATCCATCACGCGTAATGCCTGCATTATTCACGCATACATCAATGCGTCCGTATTCATTCTTAATGTTCTTGATCAGCTCTTTTGCTTCATCAAATTTTGAAACGTCAGCCTGAAATGCCTTTGCTTCAACGCCATACAGCTCGGTTAATTCGGAAGCAAGTTTTTGCGCCGCTTCAGCACTGTGCTCACCAGAATGGTTAACCGCAATCGTATATCCTTGACTTGCAAGCTTCTTTGCGATTGCTGCACCAATGCCGCGGCTCGCACCCGTAACGAGCGCAACACGCTGCACATCTTCAAGCGCGTCTTGTGTATTCATAAAACCTCTTTCCGCGTTACCGTTTCGCACTAACTTTCTGCTTCGCTGTTCGACGTTTTCTCGCTATGCAACTAGTCTTCAAACAGCGCATTGAGCTCATCTAAGTTGCTCACCTTATGGCGCGTAACCGTTTTATCAATGCGTTTCATCATATTGAACAAAACGCCTCCAAAACCTGCTTCAACAAACTCGGTATTGCCAGCATCAATCAAATATCTCACGCCCTGTTCATAACGAACTGGCGAGATAATCTGCTTCGCCAAACGATCAGTGGCCTCAG
>FR895468.1:15040-21103 GCA_000434775.1 Eggerthella sp. CAG:368
GCCACAAATGGCTGAGCATCGGTATTGCAAATGAGCGGAATACGTGGCTCGCTAAATGAAAGCGTTGCGCAAAACTCGCGCACCTCATCACTTGCCGACTGCATAAGCGGACTATGAAAAGCGCCCGCCGTTGCCAAACGAGTACAACGCATTTTACGTTCTTTGCAAAGCTCTTGCGCTCGTTCAATAGCGGAAACGTCACCAGAAAGAACAATCTGACCAGGACAGTTATAATTCGCAGGAACGAGCACTTCGCTTTGGGCTGCTCCGCAAGCATCTGTAATCTGTACGCCCGCTTCTTTCCCGGCCACTAGAGCAGTCTCACAAATTTCGCGGGCTGCTTCTTCATCAGCTCCCAAAAGAGCAAGCATGCCGCCCGCGCGCTTAGCGCATGCTTCATCCATAGAATGTGCACGTACATTTAAAAGGGAAAAGGCATCTTCAACAGAAAGCACACCCGAAAGCGCCAACCCACTAATTTCGCCAAGAGAAAAACCGATCACGGCATCAACAGCAAGTCCGCGAGTTCCTAGAGCGTGACCAATTCCTACGGAAAGCGCCATGGTAAGAGCCTGCGCATTAAAGGTATTATTGATATCTTCCTCGCTGCCATTGCGAACAAGGTCAGGCAAATCAAGATTAAGAATTTTACTTGCACGAGCAAATACCTCGGCCACTTCAGGCACTTCAAGCAAGCTTTCACCCATGCGAGGCTTCTGAGCCCCCTGACCAGAGCACAATAAAACTGCCATGTTTTACGCCTCTTCCCAAGCGCGTTCGGCATTTTTTGCAGCCATATCGGTAAGGTTCTTGCCGCACCAGGTATACGCTTCGTTCATAAGATCGTCTACAATCTGAGCGGCGGGTTTTTCATCATGAACCAAGCATGCAACCTGACCAGACATCAACGAGCCCATTTCCACATCTCCCGTTACTGCACGATGAAGCGAACCTGCAAGCATCTGCTCAATTTCGTCAACCGAAGCGTCGGAGTCGCCTTCCATCTTGCGTACATCGCGCGCAAAACGGTTCTTTAACTGACGAACAGGATGCCCGCTCGGACGACCTGTAACAATAGTGTCGGAATCCTTTGCTCCAATGACTTTCTGCTTGTAAGCATCGTGGATACCGCACTCAAATGCGGTAAGGAAACGCGTTCCAACCTGGACCCCTTCGCCACCAAGCGCAAACGCCGCAACTAACCCACGACCATCAGCTACGCCACCAGCCGTAATCACTGGAATAGAAACAGCATCACATACCGAAGGGGTAAGTGCCATCGTGGTAAGTTCACCAATATGACCGCCTGCTTCACATCCTTCAGCAACAACTGCATCAGCACCCAAACGTTCCATGCGCTTAGCCAGCGCAGCAGAAGCAACAACGGGCACCACCTTACATCCCGCCTCTTTCCACATCTGAATATAGGGGGAAGGACTGCCGGCACCCGTAGTAATAACATCAACTTTCATATCTGCTAAAAGTTGAGCAAGCTCGGGCGTGTTTGGGTTCATGAGCATGATATTTGCACCGATAGGATTTTTAGTAAGAGAGCGCGCTAATTCGATTTGTTCACGAACCCACTCCGTTGGCGCAGAACCACAAGCTATGATGCCCAGGCCGCCTGCCTCGCTTACTGCAGCGGCAAGTTTTCCATCAGCGATCCATGCCATAGCACCTTGAATAATGGGATATTTAATGCCCAACAAGCGAGTTACGCGAGTATCAAGCGGCGCTGCCGTTGGTTCAAAAGTTTGAGTTTGATCCATTTTCTTACCTATCGTAAACATAGCTTAAGCGTGAACATGAAACACAAAATGTACCTCATGAGCAAAACGCTATTCATGCTTTCAATTCACCCATCAAATACTTTGCAATCCAAGCCCTAAAAGATGTTAAAGAATAGCCTTCTTGGCTTTTTTAAAACCTTTTAGACCCTGGGATGAGCACACGAGGGAAAGCCTTGATGTAAATCAAAGGCATTCCCTCTTTTTACTGCATACCTTTTTTAAAGAGAGTCAATATATTCAACCAACTGGCCTACAGTCTCAAGACCCTCTGGCTCGCCAAAGTCTACTTCGCATTCGTCTTCGATTGCACAAATAAGCTCAGTCATATCCAAAGAGTCAATGCCAAGCTCTTCAAAAGATGCCTCTTCAACAACAATTTCTGGCTCGATGTCGAGGTTTTCGTTAAGAATGTTCTTGATGATGTCGATTGTAGCCATGTTTTTCCTTTCAGTTTTCTACGCTTGCTTTAGCTTCTTTTTTATTCGCTTCATATTCAGCATTCATCGCTTCGTATTCTTCTTCAAAAAAGAATTTAACCTTAGATAATGCACGAATAAGAACGGTTTCTTCTTCGGAGTTAAGCCCCTCAAGCGCGTTACCAATAAGCCTTTTGTGAAACAGCCCGTGCACACGATATGCTTGCTTCCCTTTTTTAGTAAGCGCAACAAGCACCTGACGACGATCAACTTCGCTACGCGTACGTTTAACGTAGCCTTTTTTCTCAAGCTTAGTGATAGCCACGGTGAGTGTGGCGAGCGTTACGTCAAGCCTATTCGCAACGACCTTCATGGGGTTTTCTTCATACATTCCCACTGCACAAATAGTGTGAAGCTCCGAAATCGAAAGCCCTTCGGTAAGGCGATTTTTCAAGGCGAACTCTTCTATGCGAAGAACAGAATTGAACGTATCGGTAAAAAGCTCATTGACTAACTTTTTTATGTTCTGGTCAATTAATGCTTGGTCCGTCGTTTCCATAACTGCAAACACCCCTTTCAAATCAACCGTTACCGCACAAGATTATCCCTGTTTATCATATTTTTTTTAAGAAATGCAAATAAACTCCGATTTGTCCGCTTAGCAGGAACTATTCATTCCACTTATTTTGCATATCTGTTGAATATCATTAGGGAAATATGTGTGATGTTTCTTTTTTCCTTTTTTGCTTCACGGATAAAAAGCTTAGTTAATTAAATAGTTTGATTAACTAACTATTGGAAGTGTAATGGAACACGAGCGGATTACAATCGTTTTAGGAAGCGTGCACAAGATGTTCACACGGAATAGAAAGACGTACTACTTGTCATGTTTAAGCGTCACTATTTGACCGCGCCCTCAGCTTTGATACGTACATCTTCTCTTCTGGGTATAGAAACTCACAAAGAGGAGAGAGCCAGCTATTTCGGGCAAAAGTAAAGAATACCTACTAGCGATATTTGTCTTCTTTAAGCTTGCCTGCTAGCTGAACATTGCACCAATGCAGCTTTCGAGAAAGATAGGACTGCGCAACGAAATCATTTTCTTTGGCAGTCTTGAGACGTGCTTCGATGAGCGGAATATCATGATGAAGTAAATCGAGATCTATCTCGTTGAGGTACCGTGTTTTATCGCAAAGGACCAATACACGCCGACCAATAACCTGGACATAACCACCCATATTAGCGGCGCTCAAAATAGCACCATCAGGGCCGTCAACACGCCCCCAGATAACACCATCTTTAAGATATGTCATAAAGGGCTCATGGTTTTCCAAGATGCCGATATCGCCTTCAATTCCTGGAAGAACGATAGAGTACACTTCGCCCGAATATAAAACTCGGCTCTTCGAAACAACGCTACATTCTATAGACATAACGCTCCCCTTTACCAGAGTGAAATAACTCGCGGAGTAAATCACAAGTCTCAAATATCACCTTATGTTTTCACGAGTCACGCAGGCGAAAATATCTAATGAACTGAGGGCTTTAACTTACTATCCAAGGTACAAATTACCAACAATTTTGATCAGTACTTTTACCTACAAGTCTAAAGTAAGTATAGGCAAACAAATAACTAATGCTGATCAATTAATAACTAGATTTTATCGCTCATTTTTTATGAAACAGGCCCGCAAGAATCATCTGTTTACTGACCGATACTATTTACTCCGAGAGCGGTTTCTTCACCCATCACACGCACATATATATCACGATAGTCGACACACCCAGAACACTCCTACCTAGACATACCATCCAACTTTATTTAGTTCGATATGAGCGCCGACGACAAACATTTACCGAGTGTAACAGTCCAAAGGCTCAAAATTTAACCCCGCAAAAAAACAAATTGGGCCAAGGAAAATCCCTGACCCAATTTAGATACACACTTCAAAAAGCAGGTATTTATATTTTGCTTTATTCGCTCTTACGGCGACGAACAGCCACAACAGCAGTTGTTGCGCCAGCAGCCGCAATCAAAGCTAACAATCCACCAAAGAGAGCAAGATTGTCTCCTGTCTTTGCGGAGGAAGTCTTAGTAGTGGTGGTAGTTGTCTTATTGTCACCCTGAGAAGGATTTACCGCTGGATCATTCTTTGAAAAACCGGCATAAAGTTCCATGTCGCTACTTGGTTCAAAGGGGAATGTAACTTTTTGAGTTAGCTCTTTATCCAAATACCAGCCAGTAAAGGTATAGCCTTCTTTTGCAGGAACAAGCTCTTCACCATCAGGAGTGTCAATAGCTGCCTTAGTGAGTTTCTGACCTGCTGGAACAGTACAAGTTGATCCATAAGCAGCGTCGGTCAAACCATCAACGTAAGTAATCACAAAGCGAAGCTGTTCAACAAAGCTAGGGTCGATGTGGTTATCCTCTGCAAATTTTTTCGCATCTTCGATATTAGCGAAGTATATTACCGAGTCACCGTTCTGAACTTTTGCAGCTGCATTGGCCTCAGCGGTTTCCTCAGAAACAACCTGGAAGCCGTTACCCTGATTTGCACTCATAGCAACGTTGCCAGATTTAACATACTTAGCTACTGCAGCATCGGTAAACGAACCACCAGAAACCTCTACGTCAACATTAAGGTTATTGAGGTTGTCGAGCGAACCATTGTAGCTGCCCCCACTTACTACAGCAGTACCTCCAGAAGTTCCACCCTGTCCTTGAGCAAAAATATTCCCAGAACCATTATTGGGAGCAGTAAAGGTACCAGCATTAATAATCAATTCACCCTTATCAGGAGAATTTGCACCGTAAGAGCCATTTGCAATGACACCAGAAGCAGAATTATTTACAGAAAAATCTCCTCCATCAATGGTTGCTTTATTCCAGTTGAGAACCGCAGGACCATCGGTGTTAGTAAAAGTGCCCCCCGTAATAGAAAGAACACCGAAGTCGTCATTCTTGACCACATTCATGCCACCAGAAAAACTGCCATTAATAATGGTAAGCGAAACAGTAGCAGAAGAAGGCTCAGAAACACCGCAGTCATTGCCAGCATTTCCATAATATCCATTGTCGATAGCGCTTGAACCAGCATCACCTTGGGCAACGCTAGCACCATCAATAGTCATAGTACCAAGGTTCTTAATGACATACCATTTAGAACCAGTAAACGTTCCACCATTAAGATTAGCTACACCAGATGGAGCATTATAGATTGCAGCTGTTTGACTAAGATTCGATCCGTCGACTGCACCAGGACCAGCGATGGTGAGAGTGCCATTATTGGTAATTGCTGCATATTTTTGATCAGCAGTTAAAGTATGACCATTAAGATTTAATGTAACGGTTTTACCGGATGGAACCGTTACGCTACCTGTAATATTGTCGCCGAGCGTTACCTCTCCACCGTTATCAAGAGCCTGCTGTAAATCAGTTTTATTATTGACCGTAACATCCGCGAATGCAGTTGAGGGCGCAAAGGCAGCTAGGGCAATAAGCATGCTAAACAGCATTGCAACAAAGCCGTAGCGCATTCCTCTCTTTTCCATAAACCATCCTTTCCTCTTTGAATAAAAAAGAAACATTCAAATAGATAAACTCTGTAGTAGCAAGACAGACAACACGTAGGCACACCTTACCCCACTACTGACTAAGTCATTCTAGCGCTACCCCCCCCCACAACGCAAGGCATTAGGCCGCCAAACTGGCAGTATTTAACAACATCAACGGAACATTTAGTTGAGTCTATTGAATTCACTTTCAAGCAATAAAACTAGAGATCAGCCCACAAAAAACGATTAAGTCTGTATTTTGTCTTATACCTTTTGGATTCGCCCGAACGATGAGTGAGTAC
>FR895469.1:0-15547 GCA_000434775.1 Eggerthella sp. CAG:368
AATTTCTTTTAAAAAAGTTAAGATTCGTGTCGCATTTCTTGAAATAATTCGTTCTTTTCTTCCTTAAAGCCATTCTCTCTTTCCTGTCACATCGATTCTCTTTGACTAAACCTTGGCATTAATTACGGGTAGTTCTTTCCGATCCTTATGTTTGTACCTATCTTTTTCTGCTAAATACATCAGTAATAAGTGGAAGCATTTACCATATTTGGATACCTCAAACTTTCAAATTACTTTACGATAGGTTGAATCAGTTTTAATACCGCTTATTACTGATATATCTGTTCAATAAATGGTAAGGAATTAGCATGAAAACAGAACTTTGTGACGTATTGGGAATTGAATACCCTATTATTCAGGGCGCAATGGCTCATATTTCTGACGGTCAATTTGCTGCTCACGTTAGTGAAGCAGGTGGATTAGGTGTTATAGCTTCAACGCTCCATGATGGAGCATGGGTAAAAGAACAAGTTGAAATTGCTCGTTCAATCACCGATAAACCTTTTGCCGTAAACCTCATCATGGAAAGCGCCATTGTTGAGGAATGTGCTCGTATGTGCGTTGAATTAAAAGTTCCTATTTGCACAATTAGCGCTGGAGATCCTTCAAAGATTGTTCCAATTCTTGTTGAAGGTGGAGTTAAAGTAATATGCCTCATTCCTCATGCTCGTGCCGCAAAGAAAATGCAAGATCTTGGCGCCACTGCTGTTGTTGCTGAGGGCATGGAAGGTGGTGGACACATTGGACGTATGTGCACCTTCCCTATGGTTCGCCAGGTTGCTGAAGCGGTAGACATCCCTGTTATTGCCGCAGGAGGAATTGCTGACGGAAAAGGATTTATAGCTGCGCTTATGCTTGGAGCTGTCGGTATTCAAATGGGAACCGCTTTCCTTGTGGCAGATGAATGCCCAATCAGTCCTGTTTATAAACAGGTTGTTATCGATGCTTCTGATCACGATACCGTTTTGACAGGCGAATATGGAAAGAAGCAGGTACGCTGCGTAAAGAGTCCTTTCACTGAAGCATACTGGAAACTTCATGATTCAGGAGCAAGCAGTGAAGAGCTCGACCAGTATTGTCGAGGCACGGTAAGTGCTGCCCGTGACGGAAATATTGAGCGTGGCGCTTTTTCTGCAGGAATGATAGCTGGCCTTATTAAAGAAACCAAGCCTACTAAGCAGATTATCAGCGACATAATGGCTGATGCGGATAATGCTTACGCGGAATTTAAAAAGATTTACGGCTAATTCCGATGTCGAAACAAGATCACACTCAAGCAGATCTACGCAGACTCGAAAGAGACAACAAAACCGTTATGGCTATGGCGCAAATATATTGCCGTGGCCATAACCATATAAAAGAGAGAAATGAAGCACTGTGTACACAGTGCAAAGAAATCATAGATTACGCCTTCGCAAAAACATATGCCTGTCCACACAAGCATAAAGGAACCTGCGACACTTGCTCCATACAATGCTACAAACCTGAAATGCGGCAAAAAATTCGCGAAGTCATGGCCTTTAGCGGTCCACGCATGATATTTCATCATCCCATCATGGCTATTCAACACCTAATAAGAAAACAAAACGAAAAGAGAAACAGTGAACACCATAGATGAAATTCTTCAGTTCAATAGAACATTTGTCAAAAATGAAGAATACAAGCAATACGAAACAACGAAGTATCCTGACAAAAAACTCGCCATCGTAAGCTGCATGGACACACGCCTTACTGAACTTTTGCCAGCATCCTTAGGTTTAAAAAATGGAGATGCGAAAATTATCAAGAATGCTGGAGGAGTAATATCCCATCCTTTCGGAAGTGTTATAAGAAGCCTTCTTGTTGCCGTATTTGAACTTGACGTAAATACCATTATGGTCATTGGGCACAGTAACTGCGGAGCTCAGCATATGAACGCTGAAGAAATGTGTCGCCATATGATTAACTCAGGAGTTCCTCAGGATCATATAGACCTCATGCACTACTGTGGAATTGATTTTGAAAAATGGTTGGCGGGATTCGAAAATGGAGAAATGAGTGTAAAAGAAACCGTAAACACTATTAAACATCACCCACTCATGCCTAAATCTCTTGATGTTAGAGGATTTATCATCGACTCAACAACAGGTGAGCTTACGCCCATTCAGTGCGACTAAATAGCCAATCATTACCAACTGGTAAAAAAGGATTCATATTAAAAGAAGAATAACTAAAATAAAAATATTATGACTACAGCACAGATACTATCAATCATCATTTTTGTGGTAGTAATGGTTCTCATTGCTTCCGAGAAAATCCACCGAACTACAGCAGCACTCTGCGGTGCAGTTGCGCTCATCCTTTTCGGAATCATCGATTTCGACACAAGTGTTTCTCACATTGACTTTGGAACACTTGGAGTTCTTGTTGGAATGATGCTCTTTGTTGGGGTAATTAAGGAATCAGGTATTTTCGAATACCTAGCCATTAAATCAGCGAAAATGGTTAAGGGTAATCCTTGGATGATCATGATCGTATTCGTCCTTATTACTGCCCTACTCTCTGCTCTACTCGATAACGTAACAACAATTCTTCTGATCGGTCCTGTAACCTATACTGTTTGTAAGCTGTTATTAGGAATTAACCCCGTTCCGTTCTTTATAACTGAAATCCTTGCTTCAAATATTGGTGGAACCGCAACACTTATCGGCGATCCGCCTAACATCATGATTGGGTCAGCGGCAAATCTTTCATTCATCGATTTCGTAAACTACGATACTCCCGCTGTTCTTCTTATGCTTATCTCCGTAATCGTGGTGTGTTATTTCCTGTATGGACGCAAGCTTTCAGTAGCACCTAAAAAGCGAGAAGCAGTATTAGATTTAATCGAAGAAAACGCTATCCATGACAAAAAGCTTTTCCGTAAGAGCGTTGTTATGATTTTCCTTGTTGCCCTTGCTTTTGTTGTTCATGGGCAATTCGGAATTGAACCGTGCGTTATTGCTCTCACCGCTGCCGCCGTTATGCTTGTGATTAGCGGTGCGGACATGGAACAAACAATTCGCGAGGTTGAATGGTCAACCATTGGCTTTTTTGCAGGTCTTTTTGTAGTGGTTGGGGGCATGGCAGAAACAGGCGTAATAAACATGCTTGCACAGGGTCTCATTGATATTACGCATGGCGACACCTTCCTTACCATTATTGTTTTACTTTGGGCAAGTGCAATTATCTCTTCGGTTCTCGACAACATCCCACTTGTCGCAACGATGATCCCGATTATTACCACTATGGGCGGTGCAGGAATTGATGTACAGCCTCTTTGGTGGGCACTATCTCTAGGCGCTTGTATTGGAGGATGCGGAACACTTATTGGCGCTTCAGCAAACGTAGTTATGGCTTCTATCTCAGATAGAAATGGGCATCCCATCACCTTCATGGAATACACCAAAATAGGCTTCCCCATCATGATTCTTTGCACAGCTATAGCCTGTGTTTACCTGATAATTCGTTTCTGTGTTTTCTAGAGATTACATCCAACAAGCAAACACACATAAATGGAGACCCAAGAGGGTCTCTATTTATTTTCACCCATCAAAACAAACTCTATAGGTAAGGTAATTTACAGTAGATAATCTAAATGATTCTTCGAGATCGATAAAGATCTGTCTAGAAATCTGTAGGACGTTTTAGGTATTACCCGAAGCAATCTTGCGTAATACCTAAAATCCTTAGCGCGGTATCTACGAAGAGGCGTTCTCGGAAACAAAAGAATCCATGCAGAAAGCTATCTACTTAGAAACATCAGAAGAATCATTCGAAGGAAGATTCCCAGAAGATGATTGCTGGCTCGCCTGACTTGACGCTTCAGGATGATTTACCACATTACTACAAGGCGCAGTATTTTCTGTGCCACCTTGAGGCTGAAAGTGGGCTTCATTTTGAACGGGAACAGGCTGCGATTGCTGCACTGAGTAAGTTGCCTCATTAACACTTCCTCCCTGTTGAAATGAAACGTCTTGATAAGGCTGATAATACTGAACCTGAGGAACACAGTATTGCTTTTCAAAAGGCATGAGATCTTCTTGTCCACCCCAAGAAGAAACCTCAAATTGTCTCATCCAATACCCAAGAGCACGAGCCACAAGCGCTTCTTGAAACATCCAAAGAAAAAAGAAAACAAGACAACCAAATACAACAAAAAGAATACCCAGGAACATAACAGCTATGATTGCTTCACTACCATGCACTAATGTCGCTGCAAAAACTCCCAAAAGAACTAAAACAACCGCAATTATTCCGATTATTGCGCTTACCACAAGACCCACAACAATCGACATTGCCAAGATCCTCAAAAGACCGGTAAAGTCGTAGCGAATCATCGCCCAAATTTTACCGAGCTGAAACCCAGACGAGAGAGTGGTATATATTGAGGTTCGCATAGAGCCCACATATACAAAGAACTCAACAAGTAAAGAAAGAACGATACCAACAAGAGTTGTAAGAATAACCAAGAACAGACTTCCACCAATACTACTCAGAGAAACACCTACTCCGATTGAAACTCCAGTAATAAAGCTGGATAAAAACGAGAAGAACGTTGGTGCTAAGCTAAAAACAAAGCTAATGACAAAAATATATAAACCACGTTTATAAAGGGTTCCGTCTTCATTGGCGAAAATACGCTCACCCATTGGACGGTGTATATTCCAAGCAATTTCACGTGCCCATCCATACAGATAACCAAAGGCAACAATGACGCCAAAAACAGGAATGAAGCAAAGAAGACCGAGTTTTAGAAACTTAGAAAACCACCCTGGAGAATTAATAATATCTCCCCATGAAGCTGCAAAGTACCCTTTTTGCAATGCGATCAAACTCCTTATTGCTTACATGATTTTTATCCAATAATAAACAAAAACAGGGAGCATTACGCTCCCTGTTAGTAAGGCGTAAACTTGTTGAAAACGCCCTATATATCACTTTCGAAGTGTAAGTTACTTCAAGGTAACAGCAGCACCAGCGTCTTCGAGGGTAGACTTGATTTCCTCAGCCTTATCCTTAGCAACGCCTTCCTGTACAGGAGCAGGAGCGGACTCTACGAGTTCTTTAGCTTCTTTCAAGCCGAGACCGGTGATCTCACGAACTGCCTTAATAACAGCGATCTTGTTGTCACCAAAGCCTTCGAGAACAACGTCAAACTCAGTCTTTTCCTCTGCGCCACCCTCAGCAGCAGCAGCACCAGCACCAGCAACCATTACAGGAGCAGCAGCGGATACACCGAATACCTCTTCGAGTTCTTTTACGAGCTCAGAAAGCTCGAGAGCAGGCATTTCTTTTAATGCTTCTACGATTTCTTCACGAGTTACAGCCATGATATGACTCCTTGTCTTTTTAGTACGCATTAGTAGCGTTTCAATACTTTTATTTGTAGCCTATGCTACAAGCTTCATTCCCTTTAAAGCAGTTAGCTTTATGCAGCGGGTTTTTGTTCTGCAATTGCATTTACGCAACGAGCAAAAGCCTCCATTGGACCATTGAGAACGCGTACCGTTTGCGTAAGTGGATTCTGGAGAGAACCAAGAAGTTTCGCGATAAGCTCCTCGCGAGAAGGAAGAGCAGCAATCTTCTCAACTGCCTCTGCATCAACGAAAGCACCATCCATGATGCCACCCTTGATTACCAAATTCTCATTTCCCTTTGCAAAGTCCTTAATAGCTTTAGCTGAAGCAACAGGATCTCCCTCAGCAAAAACAAAAGCAGAAGGACCAGAAAGAATTTCATCAACATTTGGCATGTCGAGTTCTTTCAAAGCCAGCTGAACAAGAGTGTTCTTGTGAACCTTCATGATTGCGCCAGCTTCACGAATGTTACGACGAAGCTGCTGAGATTCCTTAACGGTAAGTCCGCGATAATCAACAACCCACATTGCTGTGATGTCAGCGAGATCAGACTTGATTACCTCAAGTCTTTCAGTGTTCTGTACACTTGGCATTCTATTTACACCTCCTCTTTTTAAAGCATCGGGTTCCGCACCTTAACAGATGGGTCGAGCCTTAAAAAGAAACGACCTCTACTGCACGTGACAGCAGAGGTCGGCTAAAGACATCTTTATGACCACCTCGGCGGGCCGTGTATACGATTAAACCTTACGGTACCAGCTGTCTTGGGCAGCGGAACATGTTGTATTCCGTGTAGCTACTTCTTAAAGCAGCTTGTCTATTATAGTAAACCCGTCAATCATTACAAGCATGTATTTTACGTTTCACAACTTCATCACGAATAAAAAACAAGGGTCAAATTTTTTTGACCCTTGTTGTAAAACCCTACGCAGCTGAAATTGCGTTTACCGTTATAAGATTTCCTGTTGATGCGTCAACGGATAAAGTGACCGTATCACCCTCTTTGTAGCGCACTACATCTATCACGCTTGCTATAGGACAATCGTAAATCGAGTTACTTCCCTCAATAAGCAGGTAATAGTGAGTGTTTCCATCAAGTACAACAGGGGAAACCGAAATGATCTTTCCTGTTATCGACCCCTCAATTGCAGAGGAATTCGATCCGCTAACGGGAGTTATTCCATTGCTTCTCAGCAGCGATTTATACGACTTCTCGCACTCGCTTAAGGTATTACCCGTTGCAACATTTTGATATCTCTGGATATCAATCATCGCGTACATCTTTACTAACCCTGCATTATCTTTCAATGCCATAAAGTAGGTTGGCTGACCTTCCACATTAATGAGCAGAGGGAACGTGGAAACATATTTCAAATGCTGAACTTGACCCTCAGCAGAACTCATTGCCGATTCCTCTGTTGCACCAGCTACAGGATAGAATTTTGACTCTGCTGTGCGCTGATTAATCAGAACAAAGCCGATGATTGAGTTATCTGATGTTGCTGACGTTACACCACTATAAACCCAAACATCATCATCTTGAGCAAGGTAGTTATAGCCAGGCTGACCGTTAGTTCCCGGTGTTGTTTTCTTCACGCCATTCTGACCCAACCAAGAATTGATCCAACCGTCAGAGAGAGATCCGCTCCAGTTGTATTGCTGAATAAGCAACTCTGCAGGATAAGCACGGTCAACCCATTGAGGAACCTCGTCCATAGCCAAATCTTGGGTTTCGCCAGTACTTGCATTGCATAAAACAACACGCTGGATGGTGGTTCCACCAAAAAGACCAATGGTTCTATCCTGAACAGGATAAATCCAATAAGGATTGCCTTCTTCGTCGATTTCAAACGACTTCTCATCAAACATGTAGAACGGATAACTTAACTGAACATGACGATCTACATTATTGAAGAACGGATCAGAATCGGAGTAATAAATGGGGTTATCAAGACGAACGATTTCGGTATCCTGAGTACTCATGTTAACGATTACGTAAGCAGGAATGCCACCGTCTTTGTTTGCCCACCATTTAAAGAAATCCGCATAGTTTAAAGGACTAACGCGCACGGGTGCATCGTGGTAGTTGATCTGCGAATACAAAGAAGATATTTCAAACTGACTTACGTAATCTGCCATGGTACCCATGGTTCTATTACCTAAAAGAATCGCAGAATCACGATCGATGAACGGAATCTTACTGTAATCAGCCTCATCGATATCCTCAGAGAAGTTTCCTTCCGTAGTTTGCAGGATATTCGAATAGCGCTCAGCATTTCCCGGGAAAAGCGACAGCGATGTTACTGCGCCTAGAACACCAATGAGAGCGATAACAACAGGAATTGCCATAAGGTATTTAAATAGCTTTGCCTTCTTTGGACTTGCCTCCCGCTTACCTGCACCATTTTGATAGATTTGGCGGAAGACGAAAAACACTATAAAACTTGGAAGCAAAATAATGACTGCTATAAACCACCAAAGGTCATCACTATGAATATTGATGGGAGGATGGAACCACCAATAACAGAAAGCAGCAATCAAGATAACAAGAATTGCTAAAACGATAAGTGAGCGTTTACCCATTTCAGCGAAGCGTTTTTTAAGGTGACTGAAGTCTGCATTTCCACCATCAAAGCCTGAGCCACCAAATCCAGTCCCCTTTTCAGTATGAGGAGACCCTCCCATTGCCTGCTTTAAAAAATCAGACCAATCAATTGGACCGTGTTGATTCGGGTTGTTCATATATTCCTCCGAGTCGATTTATTTGAGGAATAATTGTAAACGAATACTACAGAAAAGTTAGATGATTTAACTATTTGTTGGAGAATAAAGAACAAAACACAAAGAGACCGAACGAGTCAGCCTCTTTGATTCAAAAACAATACCAACAATACTACTTTACCAGCGAACGAAGGACATACTGAAGAATGCCTCCGTTGTAGTAATAAGCACCTTCCGTTGGAGTATCAATCCTTACTAAAGCCTTAAAGACAACTTCTTCACCGCTTGGTTTTACCGCCTTAATATCACCTAACGAAGGTGAAGGAAGCCCCTGCGAAAAATCAATAGGAGCAATGGTAACCTCTTCGGAACCATCCAATCCAAGAGATACAACGCTCTGCCCTTCTTCAAACTGTAAAGGAAGGATACCCATTCCAATAAGATTTGAACGATGGATACGCTCGAAGCTTTCCGCAAAGACAGCACGTACTCCTTGTAGCAAAGGGCCTTTCGCTGCCCAATCACGAGAAGAACCGCTACCATACATCTTTCCAGCAAAAACAACTGAAGGAATATTCTCTTCCCCATAGTGCATTGCAGCATTGAAGACTGGCTTGATGTTTCCATCGAGGAAATCTTTTGTCCAGCCGCCCTTTCTACCATCAGCAAGCTTATTGCTTAACTTAACGTTCGCAAAAGTACCACGCATCATCACCTCGTGATTACCGCGACGAGCACCATACGTGTTGAAATCTTCTTCTTTCACTCCATGATCAAGTAAATAACGCGCAGCTGGAGAGTTATCTGAAATTGAACCAGCGGGAGAAATATGATCAGTAGTAATAAAATCTCCAACATTGAGAAGCACACGTGCCTGTGAAATAGGTTCAGGTGGTGTAGGTTCTTTCTTCATACCGTCAAAGTAGGGAGCCCTGCGCACGTAGGTTGAGTCTTCATTCCAAGCAAAGGTGTCACTTGCCTTTCTACTCAACGCACACCATGTTTCATCCCCATCAAAAAGCGATGCATTGGCAGCTTCGAAAATAGACTTTGTACAACATTTTTCGAGCAAAAACTCTATTTCTTCCTGATCGGGCAAAATATCACGAAGATAGACATCTTCACCCTGAGCGTTTTCACCCAAAGGTTCAGATTCGAAATCAAAATCCATCGTGCCCACAAGAGAATAGGCAATAACGAGCATCGGAGCCGAAAGATAATTCTGGGAAACATCTGGAGAAATTCTTCCCTCAAAATTACGATTTCCAGATAGGATGCTCGCCAACTCGATATCGTCAGCAATGTCATGCATGAAGGGTAAAACTGGGCCAGAATTACCAATACAACTCATGCATCCAAAGCCGCATGTATAAAAACCTAACTTACGAAGACCTGGCATGAGCCCCGCCGAATCAAGAATAGACTCCGTCGCCCTGCTTCCTGGAGCAAGAATACACTTAACCCAAGGTTTTGGAGACAGCCCCTGATTAGCGGCATTACGCGCAAGAAGTCCCGCTGCCAACATCATGGATGCATCAGTAGCAGTTGTGCAACTTGTTACCGCCGCAATAGCCAATGCACCATGGGTAAGCTC
Organism: Eggerthella sp. CAG:368; assembly: GCA_000434775.1. Taxonomy (GTDB): domain Bacteria; phylum Actinomycetota; class Coriobacteriia; order Coriobacteriales; family Eggerthellaceae; genus Anaerotardibacter. The sequence continues at coordinate 9,694 of FR895469.1, forward strand.
GTGAGTAACTCCGTTGATATCTACGGGAACCCTCTTGTTTAAATCAACACCTCGAGCTTCGCATATTTCACCAAAAGCCTCTTTCATCGAAGAAAAGTCTTTTCTATCGTGTGGCCTTGAAGGTCCAGCGATACTGGAAACAACCGATGAAAGATCGAGGGTAAGTACTTTGCTATACTTGCGCTTCTGAACAGTGGGATCATTCCAGAATCCTTGAGCTTTAGCATAAGCTTCAACAAGAGCAACTTGTTCTTCGCTGCGACCCGTCAGCCTTAAGTAGTCTAATGTTTTGTTATCAACAGGAAAAAGAGTACATGTTGAACCGTATTCTGGCGTCATATTGGAAATACAGGCGCGCTGGGTTGCACTGAGACTATCTAGCCCTTCCCCAAAACACTCAACAAAACAACCAACTACTCCTTCTGCACGAAGCATTTGAGCAAACGTAAGAGAGACATCCATAGCGCTCACGCCCTCGGACAACTCCCCTTTAAGCTCAACGCCAATAACACGAGGGACCAACGTGGTAACTGGCTGACCAAGAGCAGCAGCTTCAGCCTCAATACCGCCTACTCCCCAACCAAGCACGCCAATTCCGTTAGCAGTAGGAGTATGAGAGTCGGTTCCAACAAGCGTATCAAAATAGACAACTTCGTCTTCGCCTACCTCTTTAGTCATAACAACAGACGCAAAACGTTCAATATTTAGCTGATGACAAATGCCTGCCCCAGGAGGAACAATACGTACATTTTGGAAAGACTCTTGAGACCACTTCAGAAAGTCATAACGTTCTTGATTTCTTTGGAACTCTAGCTCCATATTTTTATCGAGAGCACTTTCACAACCAGAAACGTCAGCAATAACTGAATGATCGATAACTAAATCACAAGGAACCTGAGGGTTAATGTTTTTCGGATCTCCACCAAGATCAATACAGGCTTCACGCATTACAGCAAAATCAACAAAAACGGGAACACCGGTAAAATCCTGGAAGAGAACACGCGCAGGACTAAATTCTATTTCACTACCCACTTCCCCCTTAAGGCCTGCATCGACTAGACGTTTTGCCAACTCCGCTGCACGTTCGTCGGTTTCAGCTAAACGCAGAATGTTCTCCAAAAGAACCGTCAATGAATAGGGTAGTTTTTCATGATTTTCAATCGTACTAACTGGATAATACACATACGATTTATCGCCAACCTTCAACGTTGCAGAGCGCTTCATGCTATTTCCTTTCATGTGTAGTAATTCTTGAAAAATGATGGAGCTACATTTTTTCAAGAATAGAGACGAGCTCATCGGTAAATTCAGTACATGACGCGGCAGGTAAAGAAGATGCGGTTGCCTTGCGAATATCTGCAGTAAGTACTTTTCCTTCACAGTAAACTTGGCGAATAGCTTCACGAATCTTATTTGCTTGTTCAAGTTCTCCAAGATGATCGAGCATCATAGCGGCGGAAAGAATTTCAGCCGTTGGATTGCATATATTTTTGCCAGCAATGTCGGGAGCAGATCCGTGAACAGCCTCAAAGACAGCATATTCAGAACCAATATTTGCCCCAGGAGCAATACCTAAGCCGCCCACTAAACCCGCACATAAATCACTTGCAATGTCTCCATACAAATTAGGGAAAACAATAACCTCAAACTGAGAAGGATCAATAACAAGATTCATACAAAAGGCATCGATAATATTGTCGTTAAATTCAACTTTACCTTCGTAATCTTTAGCAACCTCACGAGCTGTTTTTAAAAAGAGACCATCGGAATACTTCATGATGTTAGCTTTATGAGCAGCAGTAACTTTTTTATATCCATGTTTCATGGCATAGTCAAACGCAAAACGAACGATTTTTTCTGATTGGGTAATAGAAATTGGTTTAATAGAAATGCCTGAATCTGGGCGAATAATACCTGCTTCTTTATCAGCACAGAAGTTAATTAATTCAGCAGCACCTTCACTACCCTCTTCAAATTCGATTCCAGCATAGAGATCCTCAGAGTTTTCTCTTACGATAGCCAGATCAACATCACTATATCGACCCCCTGCACCAGGAATAGACACAACAGGGCGCAAACAAACATTGAGATTAAGAGTTTTTCGGAGCGCAACATTCACACTTCTAAATCCCGTGCCAACAGGAGTGGTAATAGGACCCTTAATTGCTACTTTGTTTCTTTTAACTGATTCAATGGTAGATTCAGGAAGTGGCGTACCGCACTTTTCCATCTGGGAGGAACCAGCTTCAGCTACCTCCCACGATATTTCGGCGCCAGAGGCCTGAACTACTTTCTGCATTGCAGCGGAAGTCTCGATACCAATACCATCGCCAGGTATAAGAGTTACGGTATGCTGCGACATTATCACTCCTTGTTTTGTAGTGTTTTACATCAATCTAATTAAGATTATCAATTATCTGCTGGCTTCTTCTTTTAAGCGCGCCTTTGCCATGCTCAGCATCAAAGGTAACGCGAGCACGAAGCCCTTCCTTGACTGCAGGAGACAGCTTCCCCTCGGAAAATGAAATAATGGCAACGAGCATGTCCTGATACTCAAAATCACCGTGATAGCATTGAATTGCCTCATCAAGCAATGGCCATATTTTTTCCGAACGATTCTCTGTTGTTGCTCCTAACTTGCAGAGAAAACGCATGGCCGCAAGCCTTACTAAGCCATTATCCTCATCAAACAACGCGGTTTCTGCACCAACAAGAGCCTTATCGCAACCACGAGAGTCGAAAGGAACAAGCGAAGTAAGAATATCAAGTGATTCCCAACGCGTTTGAGCCTCAGGTCTGTTGAGAGCATCGACAAACGCATCGAGAAAAGAAAGTAAAGCTTCGGGATTAGCCTTTGCAATTTGAGCAAAAACCGAAGCCGCATTTTGACGGGTGCGTCTCGATGGTCCTTCCAGTTTCTCGGCCAAATCTGCCATGAGTTTTTCACTTTTTAGTGCCTGCTCTGCAAGTTCCTTAATATTTTGTGACTTTTCACTCACAAATACCCTCCGATCCAATTTTTTTCATCTGGAATTAACCTATGAATTTTTATAAAAATATCCAATTTCATTATAAGTGTGCTGAAGAACAATGATGAGGGCAGCTACTTTTCTTTCTACGAGAAGAATAAAAAAGCCCGCGGAAAACCGCGGGCTTTAGAGTCACAGTAGTGAAGAATAAAACTACTCAGCAGCAGAGGTGTAATCACGCGTAACAGAACCATCAACAGGAACACCAGGACCCATTGAAGAAGTTACGGTAATGGACTTAACATACTTACCCTTTGCTGCAGCTGGTTTCATACGAATAATTTCATCAAAAACAGCACCGTAGTTTTCTGCGAGCTGCTCTGCGCTGAAGCTACACTTACCAATGATAACGTGGCAAATACCAAAACGGTCTGCACGATATTCAACACGGCCACCCTTAAGCTCTTTAATAGCCTTAGCAACATCAGGAGTTACCGTACCAAGCTTAGGGTTAGGCATAAGACCACGCGTACCTAAGATTTTACCTAAACGACCAACCTTAGCCATCTGATCTGGGGTAGCAACCGTAGCATCAAAGTTGATGTTACCAGCCTGAATGTCAGCAATAAGTTCATCAGAACCTACGATATCTGCACCAGCCTCTTCAGCTGCCTTGGCTGCTTCACCTTCAGCAAATACAGCAACACGAACAGTCTTTCCGGAACCATTAGGAAGACTTACAGTGCCACGAAGCTGCTGATCTGCCTGACGAGTATCAATACCCAAACGGAAGTGAGCCTCTACCGTTTCATCAAAGTTTGCTGGAGCGATTTCTTTTACCAAAGAAAGTGCCTCAAGAGGAGCATAAAGCTTTTCTTTATCTACTTTTGCGGCTGCTGCTTCATATTTCTTAGCCATTAAATTTATCCTTTCGTGGTCATGACGAGCCAAAATGCTCTGCCACTTACGCTACGTTATTCTGCGTCTTCGCCCTGAAGAATTGCCTGAAGACGACGAGTGATCTTGTATTCCTTCTTAGGAGCACGACCCTCAATAGTTACACCCATAGAGCGTGCAGTACCAGCAACGATTTCCATAGCTGCTTCAATGGTGTTTGCATTCAAGTCTGGCATCTTAACCTCTGCAATCTCGCGAAGCTGCTGCTCGGTCAATTCGCCAACCTTCTTAAGTTGAGGAATACCCGATCCACCCTTAAGACCAAGCTTTTCCTTAATCAAGAAAGCAGCTGGAGGGGTTTTGCAAACAAAATCGAAGGTTTTATCTTCATAGATAGTAATTTCAACAGGAATAATAGTTCCTGACTGGTCCTGCGTTGCTGCATTAAATGCCTGGCAGAACTGCATAATATTAACGCCCTGAGCACCCAAAGCAGGGCCAACAGGAGGAGCAGGATTAGCAGCACCTGCTGGAATTTGGAGCTTAACAAAGCCCGTTGCCTTTTTATCAGCCATCTCAGTGGTTCCTTTCGACTGAAAACTAATTTCTACTATGACAAGCGCGGTGCGAGAAGCCCTGTCCACATGCAGGCGCAAACACACGCATTGTAATCAACTTAAATTTTTGCCACCTGATCAAAAGAAAGCTCAACAGGGGTTTCGCGACCAAAGATGGAAACCAAAACCTTTACTTTTCCTGACTCAGGGGACACCTCGGATACCACACCATCAAACTCTGCAAGAGGACCAGAAATAACCTTAACGGACTGGCCAACTTCAATACTAGTTGAAGTTTTCTTTGGTGCTTCATGACTCGTACGTTTCATAATTTTGTTGTACTCTTCACGAGTAAGCGGAGAAGGATTACCTTGACTCCCAACAAAACCAGTAACACCTTGAGTGTTTCGTACTGCAGCCCAGCTACGGTCATCAAGTTCCATACGAACAAGAACATACCCCGGGAAAACCTTCTTTTCGGTTTCTACCCTACGACCACCATCTTTGATCTCCGTAACTGATTCGGTAGGAATTTCGATAGCGAAAACATTGTTCTCAAGACCCATTGCCTCAATGCGATTCTCGAGATTTTTCTTTACCTTATTCTCATATCCAGAATACGTATGCAATACGTACCACTTCTTAGTCATGAACTACGCTCCCAGGCTTGAAATTGCAAACAAGATTGGGGTTACTACCCAATCATCCAGAACAACAACAAAAACACCGAAGAAAATCAGTGCAACAACTACAACCCCACTCCACTGGAGCACTTCCTGCTTGGAAGGCCAGGTTACACGACGAAGTTCAGAGCGAACATCGGAAAGGAAACCAAAACGACGCTTCTTAGATTTAGGAGCCTTTTTAGTTTCTTTAGCGGGCTTAGAAGCAGGCTTCGTCTCCGCAGAATTTTTCTTGCCGAAGAAGCTTTTCTTGGGAGCCTCTTCAACAACAGGAACAACATTGCTCTGCTCAGCTGCACGAGCTTTCTTTGCTGCGCGATTAGCAGATGCTTTTGCTTTCTGTGTTTTTGACTTCTTTGCCATATAACTTCCTGCTCTGGAAATCCAATAGTCTATAACGCCAAACAAGCAGCTTCATCGAGCTGCTTATTAACAAGCTGGCAGGCCAGGAGGGACTCGAACCCCCAACATGCGGTTTTGGAGACCGCCGCTCTACCAATTGGAGCTACTGGCCTATATATTGCCTAATCTTAACGAGTTTCCTTGTGCATAGTGTGATGACCACACCATTTACAATATTTTTTGAACTCAATACGATCAGGATTATTCTGCTTGTTCTTCTTGGTCGTATAGTTGCGGCGCTTGCACTCAGTGCATGCCAATGTGACCAAAGTACGCATGAATTCTCCTTTTAATTACTTTTCGCATTGCTTGCTTTACACATGAACATGCGGACAGTGAAGCCCGC
>FR895469.1:15575-42619 GCA_000434775.1 Eggerthella sp. CAG:368
GCTTCACGTACATGCATTAACAAAAGATTGTTATTTGATGATCTTGGTGATACGACCAGAACCAACGGTGCGGCCACCTTCGCGAATAGCGAAACGAAGACCCTCTTCCATAGCGATAGGATGGATGAGCTCACCACGAAGCTCAACATTATCACCAGGCATAACCATTTCGGTACCCTCTGGAAGATGAGCAACACCAGTAACATCGGTGGTGCGGAAGTAGAACTGAGGACGATAACCATCGAAGAATGGGGTGTGACGTCCGCCTTCTTCCTTGGTAAGGATGTAAACCTGACCCTCAAACTCAGTGTGAGGAGTTACGCTGCCTGGCTTACAAAGAACCTGACCACGAAGAATCTCTTCGCGCTTAACACCACGGAGCAAGCAACCAATGTTGTCGCCAGCCTGTGCTTCGTCAAGCAATTTGCGGAACATCTCAATACCGGTGCAAACAGTCTTAGTGGTTTCTTTGATACCAACGATTTCAAGTTCGTCGTTAACATGAAGAACACCGCGCTCAACACGACCAGTTGCAACAGTACCACGACCAGTAATGGTCATAGTATCCTCAACAGCCATCAAGAATGGCTTGTCAACATCACGTTCTGGAGTAGGAATGAAGTTATCAACTGCTTCCATGAGCTCCCAGATCTTATCCTGCCATTCTTTTTCGCCCTCAAGAGCTTTAAGAGCAGAACCGCGGATGATTGGAGTGTCATCTCCTGGGAAGTCGTAGCTAGAAAGAAGCTCACGAACTTCCATTTCGACGAGCTCGAGGAGCTCTTCGTCGTCAACCATGTCGCACTTGTTAAGGAATACAACGATGTAAGGAACACCAACCTGACGAGCCAAGAGGATGTGCTCACGAGTCTGAGCCATAGGACCATCAGTAGCTGCGATTACGAGAATAGCGCCGTCCATCTGAGCAGCACCAGTAATCATGTTCTTTACGTAGTCAGCGTGACCTGGGCAGTCAACGTGTGCGTAGTGACGAGTGTCAGTTTCGTACTCGATGTGAGCGATAGAAATGGTAATACCACGTTCACGCTCTTCAGGAGCCTTATCGATGTCTTCAAATGCGGTGAAGTCTGCATTTGCAGTACCATGAGAGCCATCATTTGAAGAAAGAGTCTTAGAAATTGCTGCGGTAAGCGTAGTTTTACCATGGTCAACGTGGCCGATAGTACCAATGTTAACATGTGGCTTAGTACGCTCAAACTTTTCCTTAGCCATTTTTCCTCCTTAAAAGGGGCGCCTATTACTAGGCAAGTTTTCTTTTAAAAAAGTAAGCTCACTAAATAGTAAGCGAATGAATTTGGTAGCGGTGACTGGATTCGAACCAGTGACGCCACGGGTATGAACCCTAACCAACTGAGCTACACCGGCGTGGTGCCGTACGACTGAAGGCGGAAAGTGGAGCCCGCGACCGGATTTGAACCGGTGACCTCTTCGTTACCAACGAAGTGCTCTACCGACTGAGCTATATGGGCAAACTGGTGGGAGTGCAAGGATTCGAACCTTGGAAGGCTGAGCCAACGGATTTACAGTCCGTCCCATTTGACCGCTCTGGAACACTCCCATTTCGCTTGTGTCATGTGTAATTTTCAAGCTGCCGCCTGCTTTTCTTCGCTATGCGGTTCAAGCAAGCAAGGGAATAATACGCTATGAAAACCTTTGTGTCAACGCTTTACACGCCACCGAGTGTATCCATTCATAAATTTCCCAAAAATCAAACCTACTCATTATTAAAATGCCTGATGAAATACACCATCTCCCTTCTACACTGCACAAAATGAGCTGCCATTTTTTATACTGACAGCTCAAAAATACAAGATAGTTTTAAAAATATTTTTCGGCGAATGTTTTTATTTTTTTCTTTAGCAATCCGCTTCCATGTAGCTATCGAATTCGTCAGTAACTTCTTTTGGTGGTTCTTTAGTAAGCAGTGAAACAACCACAATAGCAATAAGACTCAAAACAAATGCAGGAAGCAATTCATAAATGGCAAATATTCCACCTAAAGGTTTAATGAATGTATTCCAAATAAGAACCGTTGCTGCGCCTACAATCATGCCAGCCACTGCTCCAGGAAGATTCGTGCGCCGCCAATAAAGACTTAAGAGGATCAAGGGTCCAAACGAGGCACCAAAACCCGCCCACGCATACGACACAACCTGAAAGATTGAGGAATTTTCGTCAAGCGCAATTGCAATACCAAAGAGCAAAACAATCACCAAAGTGATTCGAGCAACAATCATTACTTGAGAATCCGTCGCGTCCTTCTTAATAAGTCCACGAAAAATATTTTCCGCAACCGCAGAACCCGAAATCAATAGATACGAAGAAGACGAAGACATTGATGCTGCGAAGATACCCGAAACAACGAGACCACATACAAAAGAAGGCAAGATGAGTTCTGAAAGGACAATAAAGATGTTTTCAGCGCTTGCCTGTGTCAAGAACTGAGCAGGAATAACCGCACGTCCCACAAGGCCGATGCATACCGCCGCCGAAAGAGACACCACTACCCAAATCGTGGCAATAATACGCGCTTTCTTAATTTGACTCGAATGGCTCACACTCATAAAGCGAACGAGAACTTGCGGCATACCAAAATAACCAAGTCCCCAAACAAGACCAGAAGCTATAGTAATAGCTCCATAATCAAGAGCGGATCCAAACAAAGGCTGACCATCTTCTATTACCTGTTTTCCTTGAGCGTCAAGAATAGGCGATGCGATTTCTGTACCTGACAAGAATCCCGGAATCGACTGGAGGAAAGCAACCGTGTTGTCAATTCCGCCAGCAGAGGCAACAGAACCAACAAAAACGATAACTAGGGCGCAAATCATAATTGAGCCCTGAATTAAGTCGGTTGTACAAACCGAAAGATACCCCCCTACAAAGGTGTAAAGGAAAACAATCAAGGCACCCAGAACCATCATGGTTGCATAATCAAGTCCAAACAGGGTTGCAAATAATTTGCCGCACGTTACAAAACAGCTTCCTACATATATACAGAAGAACAGCAAAATAATGAGAGCTGCTATGGTCATTAAGATATTCTTCTTGTCATGAAAACGATTAGAAAAGAAATCAGGCAACGTAATTGAATTATTTGCCACTTCTGAATACTTACGCAAACGCTTTGCGACAAACTTCCAATTCAAATACGTACCGATAGCAAGACCAATTGCAGTCCACATAGCATCAGAGGCACCCGTAAAATAAGCGACGCCCGGAAGACCCATCAGCAACCAACCAGACATATCTGATGCCTCGGCCGATAAAGCCGTTAACCACGGCCCGAGCTTTCTGCCACCAAGAAAGTAATTCTCGGTTGATTGGTTTGAGCGTTTTGCATACACAAAGCCAATCACTACAACCACAATGAAGTAGATGAGCATTGCAAGCAAAACCCAAAAGTCATGAGTAATCATTCAAATCTCTTTTCATTTTTCCAAAGGCTTTTCTTTTGAACGCAAGCAGGTCGGATTATACTTAATTCGTCACGCGTTTTTGAGCACTTTTGCGTGATAGAGCGAAATACGAAAGGAAGAGGTATGTCAACATATGACGAAATGACCAAAGAGGAGCTTTCAACGCTTAAAACAGCACTTACTGAAGAGTATGAAACGTATCGTGCGCAGGGGCTTTCTCTTAACATGGCTCGAGGCAAACCAGCTGCCAACCAGCTTGATTTAAGCATGGAGTTGCTCGACATTCTTCCTTCTTCAGATGAGTGCAAGAGTGCCGATGGAACCGATATTCGCAATTATGGCATTGTCGATGGCTTGCCAGAAGCAAAAGAACTCATGGCTTCAATGCTTGACGACAAGCCAGAAAACACCATTGTATTTGGCAATTCGAGCCTCAATATCATGTATGACACCATCATGCGTTGCTGGGTATTTGGAACCCTTGGGTCTCCCGCTTGGAGCACGTTAGATACGGTAAAGTTTATTTGCCCCGTTCCTGGATATGACCGTCATTTTGGTGTAACCGAAGAGTTTGGCATTGAAATGTTGACGGTTCCTATGACCGAAAACGGTCCCGATATGGACGCCGTTGAAGAACTCGTTTCCAACGATTCCTCTTTCAAGGGTATTTGGTGCGTGCCAAAATATTCCAACCCAGGTGGTGTTACTTACAGCGATGATGTTGTTCGTCGTTTAGCTTCCATGAACTGTGCTGCTGAAGATTTCCGTATTTTCTGGGATAACGCGTATACCGTTCATCACCTTTTCGATAATGCCGCAGAGCAAGATCAACTTCTTGATATTGCAAAAGCATGCGAAGAAGCTGGAAACCCTAACCGCTACTACAAATTCGCTTCAACCTCTAAGGTGACCTTCCCTGGTGCTGGTATCGCCGCCATGGCTGCCAGCGCGGACAACATTGCCGAAATCAAGAAGCGCATGGGAGTACAGACTATTGGTCACGACAAGCTCAATCAGCTTCGTCACGTTCGTTTCTTAAAAGATGCCAACGGTATTGCCGCCCATATGGCAAAACACGCAGAAATCCTTCGTCCAAAGTTTGCTTTGGTGGCAAAGATGCTCGAAGAGGGCTTAACGAACACAGGCTGTGGCACATGGAGCAATCCTCGTGGCGGATACTTTGTTTCCTTCAATGCTCCGGAGGGCACCGCAAAGCGCATTGTATCTTTGGCAAAGGAAGCTGGAGTTACCATGACCGGTGCTGGCGCAACCTATCCCTACAAGAACGACCCCAAAGACTCTAACATCCGCATTGCTCCTACCCTTCCCCCTTTGGAAGAGCTCGAAGCTGCCATGAAGGTGTTTGTCTGCTGCGTAAAGCTGGCAAGCGTAGAAAAATTGCTTGGTTAGTTTTTACAAAAGCCAAACATCTCGCAAGTACACGGAAAAGAAGCCATCAACCGATGGCTTCTTTTTTCTAAGCTTCCTATGGGCTTATAGCTTATAGCCCTAAACCCAAGATTAAGTCCTTACATTCCTAAGCCCATCTTGCTGCTCCAGCTCTACAAGATTAGATAAGCCTGCAATCCTTTAAAAGGTACGGAATCCGTTTTATCCGATCAGCTGCTTAACTGCCCCGGGAATTTCTTGAGGATTATTTACAACAATATCTGCCGCTTCGAGTTCGCTTGGATTTCCAAACCCATACGCGCATCCAATGGAAGGAATGCCTGCACGCGTCGCAACCTCTAAATCGTGAAAGCGATCCCCTATCATCACGTGGGGTTTAGGATGGTGCTCTTTAACCTTCTGATAGATTTGCCACTTAGGAATAAAATTGAATTCCTCAGCGGTATAGGCAGCGTCAAAAAGCTGAGCTATACCAAAAGTAGAGAGATGTTTATCACGGTATTGTTTTCCACAATTGCTTAAAAAAACGAGTTCGTATCCTTCATCATGAAGCTGAATAAGCACGTCTTTGATTCCAGGAAACAAGCCCGCATTGCCCGATTCCAAACGCTCATCCATAATGCGGCCAATTTTCATGGAGGCTTTCCGCCAAACAGGTTCGGGTAAATCAGGAGCAAACGTATTCCACATATCTTCGACAGTCCAGCCAAGCCAATGACTTATTTCCTCATCAGTAAGCTCTTGATATTCAAGATAGCCATTTTTTACTAAATCCGCATATACCTCTCGAAAAGCTGGCCCATACGTAAGCATGCTGTTATGAAGCGTTCCATCGTAGTCGAAAAATACTGTACCTTTTTTCATTGTTACAACCAGCTTTATAGTAGGGGCATTACACCCCTACTATAAAGTAACCACCCAGAAAGAGAGTGTTAAATTTCCCGGTTCCTTCTCTTCAATGCAACCAAAACAACCCCTGCACATACACTCAGTAATAAAGTAGCGAACGCAAAAGGAAATAAACTATCACCTGTCGTTGCAGAAGCAGAAGTGTCGTTCGTATTGCCTGCTTTCGTTTGGCCTAATTCTGTACCCAAGCTATCGGGGTTGTCGGGACTAGTTGGGCTTGATGGATTATCAGGAGTAGTTGGGTTTGATGGAACATCAGGAACGATTGGCTCAACAGGAGTGTTGTCTTCCTTTGCAGTAACATCAATATTTAAGCGCTCAGAATAGTCGACAAACGACATTCCTTCCTTGTAGGCACATATACGATATTTCGTGCTTTCCGTTACCGTTATTGGCCCCGTATATTCCATACGGGTACCCCCTTCTTCAGAGGTCTTACAAGGACAGGTGTTATCGGTGGTGTAATAGATAGTTGCTCCCTGCGTTGCGCAACTCAAATCAAGAATTGCACCCTTTGGCACCGTTATACTGTTTTCCTTAGGCGAAGTAGCATCAAACACCACGTCGCCAATCTTCGCTACGGGACGAGAAGGCTGGGCAGCATCATTAGTGGTACGAACCATAATCGTTTTTGCAAGACCCGTACCTTCAGCTTCAAGGGTAAGTTTGGTTAGACCTGCAAGACCCCCTTTAAGACTAAATTGCGCCTTGCCCTCTGAATCGGTTACCGCTTCCGCATAGGAACTACCCTCAATATTTGCGATACTCGATGATTCCAATTTTGCGGTAACTTTTTGACCGGAAACGGCACTGTCGTCACCATAACGAACATACGCAATAACTTGCACCGATTCGCCGTTTTGCAGAACAACCGCATTTTCATAATTTGCTACCAATTTACTTGGATACTTTTCAACCATAAGGGACTTTTGCCAATTACCATTGCTTAACTGTGTTCCAACATAATTCTGAGCACCCTTTATGCAAAGATCAATCTGCGAGCCTTGTGGTAATTCCTGCTTAGGATACACACGTAACGTCTTAGAAAGCATACCGTAGCCATCAGACTCCGATGCCTCTTGAGGGTTAACCCACTCCATATGGTCAACATCCAACCCACTGACATCCAAATCATCCTTAGCTTTCATATATTGGCTAAATTCAAGTTCGATATAGTCTGGATTAGCTTTTGAGAGAGCCACTTCAGGAGCAGCCTTTGACTTCAAACTAATCTTGTGTCCTGTTTGGATTGGCAAAACAGGCAACCAGTCAGTAGAAGCCTCCTCGTACCCTTCCTTTGTCACCTTGACTTTATATTCTCCAGTAGGTACATCCCAAGCAAAGGCACCATCACTACTCGTAATCTGAGGATTGGTCTGCTCATACGCTTCCGCATCCCAGACTTCTTCTCCAAGACCAAACATTCCTTTGGTATATACCTGAGCAGTAGCACCTTCTACTACATTGTCTTCTAAGCCCTCATACACAATACCTGATGGGTCGAGAATAGATTTTGCATTAACCGAACGCTCCCCATACCAACCTGAATTAGAGCCGCCACCGTTCGTAGTTCCATTGTTTTCCGATTCGTCTTTATTCTTCTTTTTCTTTGTGCCTTTACACACGCTTTCTCGATAGTTTGTTGCCTTATCGTAGGCGTTTTTACGAATATCAAGCGTGGCCGAACGTGCAACATGAATAGCTGTTGAACCCGCATCGTAACCAAGAGAAACACCCGTAACAGCTTTGTCATAGGTGCCAAATGAAACGAAAGCGCCCACTACGGTAAGCACCGTAGTTGTTGTTCCGACTCCCAAATCCCAACGATTGTGATTGCGTTCTTTCTTTAGCACTTCCTGATATTTTTGAGCCGCTTTCTTTTCGGCACGCAAAGCAGTAAGGCAATTGGAACAATCACTATCACAGGGATTTTGCGCTTCATAATACACAATCCATTTGTCGATAATTTCAATGTCGTTTTCAAGCATGCTATAGGCATCTTCAGACTGCATATACGAATCAGTTGCGCGAGTTACTCCTACGGCAGCACCCCCAATGCCCAAAGCCTTCATGGCATAACTCGTTGCTTTACACTTTGCTACACCCACACTAATTTCATACTTGCAGGCATCGTTCAAATGAGCCTTCATCCAACTACGGCCCAAAACAAGCTGCTGTCTTACAGGAAGAAGGCTTAGCTGACGCATAACAACATTCATTTCATAGGCATCAGCACCACGCTGAGCAGCACCTCCGATTGCATCTGTTAACAAACCCGCTGAATCAAGACCAGCCGACCACGCCGCATCAGTCCAAGCGCCTTTCTTGAAGTCGCTACCGTCATACGTAGCTTTATATGTAAGATCTCGAGAAGACCCATCACTTTTTGAACCCGAAACAACCGATGTTGACCCCGAATATAAACCATCTGATTTTTCCGAAGGTGAAACATAGGTAGTACCCGTTAAACCGTTTATCGTTTGACTGACAACGCTTTCTCCTGAAGCGTTTTTACCATCAGAGATCGACACCGTCCCCTGTGCCTGCTCCTTCAGTACAGCATTACCTACCCCTGTAAGCGATTTATAGTAGGAAAGATCGTGATCAAGACCTGCGCTTTTAGCAATTTCCTTGCGGACCTTATTGGCAGCTGACGTTGCCTTTTTCGATCGTGCTATTGTGTCAGAAATCCTATCATTAACTACCTTCACGCTCTCTTTGGCTTTTGCTTTATCAGCCTCTGGCAAATCAGGCGCTAGACTGTCTATCTCATCATCAGTGGGCGGTGTCCAATTCTCAAGCTCATCATCGTTAAAAAAGTCAGTATCATCAGAGAATAACCATGCCTCAAAGTAGTTTAGGTTATCGAGTCCATCGGCACTTTCGAATCGATTATCCTCAAAATAAGATGTAGGGTCTGACAGTTCTTTCTTGTAACTTTCCAGCTCTTTAATTACCTCATTAGCCTCAGCTTTATCTTCGGTTGTCGCAGCAGGATCATCTAGAATAGCTTGCATATTCTTGATCAAACCATCCAGACCATCCTCTCCCTCTTTTAATATTGCCTTGGTATCATCACTGACGGTATAGTCCGCAATGATCGGACGCATAGCACTAAGCTGTGCATTGAGTTCATCTTCAGTGCGCTTTTTTGCTTGTTTGGCAAGGTTTTCCTCGTCCAAATTTGCTTTATAGGCAAGGTCGAACATATCAAAACGGTAACTCTTAGGAATAAATAGATCTTCCTGTGCAAGAAGTTCATCCTTTGAGAATGTGCCAACTTTATCGCCTTCCCTGTTCAGTAAATCAAGATACGACTCATCCACATATTCACCCGCATAGCGTGTTAGCCCGTTTTCGCTTGACACCTTAGATAACGTTATTGGTACCGTGAAATCACCTTCACAGTCTACATACATAAGCAACGTATCATCCGCGTTGGTTTCTTGTCCATTGCCTTTTACGGTGATGTCAAAACTCCAGTAAGCATTCTCCTTCCTGCGCAGCTGATAGGTAATAGTGATGTGTTCGTCCGTTTCTTTACCATCAGAAATAACCTGTTGTGTCACTCCATGGTTCGTTATATTGAACTGCCACAATTGAGCAGAGTCTCTCCATGTTCCATAAGCAAAGGTATTGGAAGTTGTTCCTTTCTTAGTGATTTCTGCTTCAACTTTTATTTGGTCGTTCGTCAAATACGAAGAGGCGAGTTCAGTGGGAACGGAGAACGTGATTGGGCAACGGCCTAACTCATTTGTTGTCCCCTCGCCAAGCTGAACGTCTCCGATTTTTACTGCAACAGTAGAGCCAGGTTCCGCGTAAACCGTAGCCGTATTACCTTCACTTGCAAGGTAGTCGCACCCCAATTCCATGGTCGCATCGGACGCAACAAAAGCAATATTGGCAGCAGGTGCCGTTTTCCCTCCCACAGTTAGATACACGGGTAAAGAATAAGGCTGCGCTTTCGTAGGCTTGAGGCTTATATAAAGAGTCCCCTGTTTTGACGTATCAGGCAGCGAAAACTCGACGGTATCATCGGTGACAGAAGCATATTTTCCTGCCACGTAATTTCCGTCAGCTTCTTTTGTTCCTGCTACTAAATCAGAGTAGGAATTTCTGGGTAGTTCAAGTTTTATCGTAGCTGCTTGTTTGCGCGTAAACGAGTAGTCAATCGCCATGATAGCTTCAACGCCAACAGCGACCTGCGATGGTTTAACACTCCCCGTAAGCGATGAAACGTTCATATCCTGAAGGATGCTCGACAGATCGAAGTCCGGCACATCAAGCGTTATTATTTGCTGGGCATCATCTTCAACATGAAATACCTGCTTAGCATAAGGCACTCCCATTCTGTTGAGGCCCGCAATGGTTCGAACATTAAAGTCAACAACATCACCCAAAAACGCAACTGCCGTATAATCCCCCGGAGCAAGCTGATTGGTTGAATAAATCCATGAGGGATCGTTTTGGTTATCAGGCCAAACAATATCGGTGTAATTGTCTTCAATGCATATGGAGCTGTCGCTCGTTCCATTAAAAACCAGCACGCGACTACGCGTTCCAGAGCTGTTCACTGCGGTAATTTCAGCCGAACCCCAAGAAGGTAGCGTAACGTCAAAAACACCCGTCTCGGTGTTGAGGGAGGTAGGTTGACTTGCTGATACCTTAAGTTTAGAGCCTTCCTTTGGAGAAAGTTGGCAGGTCATCTTTGTAGTCTCAAGATTTGAATGAAGTTCTTTTGCTCGTTCTTCCGAAAGAACTGCTCCCAAACCTGCTAACTGATAGTCTTTTTCTGGTTCAAGGAGTTCATCATTAAACTTTAAGGTAACGTCAAATTGGTCTAGTGAGCCAAACGAAACAAAGGTATCATCGCCATTTTCATCTGTCCCTTTTCGGTATTTCGCGGTAATGCCCACTGAGCGATCAACGGACACTTCATGAAATGCATCAAGCGCAACCGTGCCAATATCCCAATCACCCGTCATTTCTTCAGCGCTACGAACGAATTCCTTATCATAATATCCTTGAAGCGAGACTCGGATTGAAATCTGCGCGTTAGCAAGTGCATTAACACTAAACGATCCGTTATCGTTTATTTCAATCTCTTTTGTTGCCCCAGTTTGTGTAAGGAAAGCTTTCGCTCCTGAAGGCAACGAGCCGGTCACTTTCAATTCCTCATCGAGCCACAAAAAGGTGTAACAAGGCTTTTCTTCGCCCGTTGTGCTGCTGGTATATGTTTTATCTTCAGCAACATTTTCATACCAATCGGCAAATTGTCTCACCATAGTGGGGCTACCATCTGCCTTCTTTGCATAAGCAATAATCGTTTGTCCATAATGGAAAGGGTTGTAATAGACCTTTCCGTCAACGGCAAAGTCCTTTTTCTCGTCGTAGCAAGGTTCTTCATAACTTGTAAACTGAATGTTTGGATTAAGGATGGAGAGAGTAGAAGCGGTAGTAGCTAATTTATCACACAGCGCACAACCTATAACTTGCACATTTTGAGGTAAGGTCAGTTCAGTAAGATAAGGGTTAGCAGCAAACGCTCCATCTCCAATACGTTTTACACTAGCACCAATCTTGACTGATGTTAAAAACAGACAATGCTGAAACGCACCCGACTCAATAGTTTCAACCGTATCCGGAATAACCAAATCAGTAAAATAACTCTTTCCGAAATCCTCTTCCGATTGACTTCCTTCCGTACCACAACCATAAAAAGAATCGTGCTTAATTGTCGTTACCGAAGAAGGAAGCGTCTCTACTACTTCATCGTCAAGACTAGAACAATTCCAGAACGCCTCTCCTGGAATGGTGGTAATTTTTGCATTATTCCAATTCACTGTTTTTAGATAGATGCAATTGTCAAAAATAGAATCACCTAAAGTTTCAACGGTAGAAGGAATGCTTATTTCAGTTATATGCGAATACCCAAGGTATCCAATGGATTTGATTTGATTACCTTCCGCAAAGGTGATGCGCTCGAGTGGGCCTGGACCCGCATTAAGGTAATCGCTCGCCGGACTAGGTAACCAGCTTCCGTTGTTTACCGTACCCACCGAAACCACGGGATTTCCGTCAATTTCTGCAGGTACTTGAAATTCCTTTACTCCATGATCAAAGCAAAGAATAGACACCTCTTTGCGAGTTTGTCCATTCTCTTGAGCCACTTCATCGATTTTGAAATACACCTGAGCAGGAATAGTCTCACCAAGCACAGCACCATAATCATGGAAGTTTTCTTCCCCTGTAGCAGGATCACGCTCGTCAGTCTTTACTCCCGTAACGCCTCTCGTTGTTTTCCAGAGCTGCAGCGTTTCATCATATTCCGCTTCTGTGGCTTCTTCGTTTAAAAGCGAAGAAGAATCCTCTTTCTTCTCTGTCGCTCCTTCAGCAAATGCCGCCGAGGGAATCAACCCTACAACGAGAACAATCGCCAAAACAAAACTAAGGAGAGCTTTTTGAGGAGAAACCCTATGTGCGCGATCCACCATGAAATACCTTTCTTTTTGCATACATGCGGATCTTATTCTGTCCAAAATGCCTTATCTGGCATAGGTTCGTTAATACGAACCTTATTTGAACTGGGGTTTTACTTTAGTAGAACAGAGAATTATAATGCCGAGTCTCCGTGGAACTATGCCTCAAACCTTCTTTTCGCAGCCTTTCTTGCTCGTTCCATTTTGCATCCAAGCAGAGAAGGACCAGCACTGCCGGTCCTTCTCTGCTTGGAGTGTCATAAAGAAACTAGGTTTCTTTATGACAGGATGGTTAGCGTTTCAAGTCGATGTCGGTAAGCTTAACTTCTTTAGCTTCCTTCATGGCTTCATTCATGTCATCAGCAAATTCGATGGTATTAAGCACCGTTTCAACTTCAGCCTTATGATCATCGAAGTTATCGACGGTTATAGACACGCTCCCCTCATTTACCCCGATGATGAAAACGGAAGTAATTCCTCCCGAATGTTTATAATCGCCGGTCAACCAGGTTTTGTCGCCGTAGGTCACAGGGTCATGTGTCTCCCATTTAAAAGACCCGCTGTAGCGATCTTCGTATCGAGCGAGCAACTCTTCAGCTGTCATTTTCTTTTCCCATAACGGGATGATTCGATCGTTGTTGGAAAATGTCAGTTGGGCTTTGTTTGCGTTGTCGCCGGCAGAGTTGCTGACGCTTACGCCTTCGGGAACCTCAACCTTAAACCAGATGAAATCCGCTTTCTTGTCCGCAGGCCCGCTTCCTCCGCAACCAACTAAGGCAAGTGCAGAAACAAGGCTTATGCAGAGGGCAAGAAGTGCGATAACTGCTTTCTTCATGATGATGTCCTCCTCTTCAGTCTGTTTCGAAAACGGGCGGAACTCGATTGCGGCTCCGCCCAAGGGTGTTAGTGGATCTTCAGGTCGTCAGAGCTGACTTCCTTGGCTTTGTCGTATGCTTCGCTCACATCATCTGCGAACTTTACCGATTTAACGAAGCTCTGCAGGTCTTTGTCGTTGATGTCGCTGAATCCGCGGGCATCAACGATGCCAACACGTCCATCGGGCAGGTCGGTGCAGAACTGGATCTTTGGCTTGCTTGCCTCGGTGTTCTGAGCAACCTTCCAGGTGTAGTTGCCGATCTTCATGTCGTCCAGCTGCTCAGAGCCGGTACCTTCCCATTCCATGAATGCTTGGGTAATTCCCTGAGCATCCTTTACGCCGTTCCAGTTGACGCGGATCTCTTTGCCCTCATCGGTCTTGGCGAACGACACCTTTGCTGCATTGTTGCCAAGGCTGGTGTTCAGTTCGTACTTATCGGGCACTGCCGCCTGATACCAAGTGAAGTCAGTTGTCTTCTGTGAGTTACATCCCACAAGGACGAAGCAGAATGCAAGTGCGCACGCAATAATTCCTAAAAACTTAAGCTTCATTACCCTTCACCCCCTTGTTATTCCATCTTCTTAAACTTCATCTCAGCACCATCTATTTCGATGGATATCATTCCGTCGGCCAGCTTGCCATCAACCGAATCGCCCGCCGCCGTCATCTTAAACGTGGTGGCATCCTTGGGTTCCCAATTACCTTCAACCTTTTCACCAAAGTATTCGAGAACCATAGTTTCATCTTCATTGAGGGACATTTTTACTTCCATACCCCATGCCTTAAGCATAGAAATATCACTCTCGGAATAAGTGGTATCGCCTTCGGTTAAGCCTGCCAACTCCCAATCTCCCTGGAAGTTCTTCTTGTACTGTTCTGCGTCAGAACTACATCCGACCAGTGCAAAGCACAATGCAAAGGCGCATGCCAGAACCGCGATGATCTTCTTTGTTGCCTTCATTGCAACCACATCCTCTCAGACTCCCTCGCCGCAATTACGGCTAGTACGTTCATCATCGTAGCTTCATGATGTCACGAGAGGGGTGATGCAAGAAGTAACCTGAGACTCAGTTAACGAATGTTTTTGAGCCATGTGGCTCAAAAAGAAAATGAGAGCAATGATCTGATGACTGAAAGGTACAATAGGTACGTTGGCCGCCTCTTGGTTAGCACCTGACCCATTTGGGGTGGAATTTATTTGTAATTGCATAAAAAAACAAGAAACCGCCCCACGAAAAGGGCGGTTTCTTGTTCGCTTAACTCTATTCGACCGTTTACGCCATTTACTTAGCTTCAATGTTGTTAATAAGATTAACCATCTCGATAGCGGAAAGAGCGCAATCATAACCCTTGTTGCCAGCCTTTGTACCTGCACGCTCAATAGCCTGCTCAATGGTATCGGTAGTTACTACTCCAAACAAAACAGGAATCCCTGTTTTTAAGCCAACCTGAGCAACTCCCTTAGCTGCCTCGTTGCAGACCAAATCATAGTGAGAAGTAGCACCACGAATTACCGCACCTAAACAAATTACGGCATCATACTTGTTGGTCTCAGCCATCTTCTGAGCAATAAGAGGAATCTCAAAAGCGCCGGGAACCCAAGCGATATCTACATCCTCTTCTTTAACATCATGGCGAATGAGACCATCCATTGCACCAGAGATAAGCTTTGAAGTAATGAATTCATTGAAACGTGCCGCAACAATGCCAACTTTAATGTCTTTTGAAACGAGTTTTCCTTCTAAGGTATTCATACAAGTATTCCTTTCATTCTCTTTCTTTGTTTGAAGGGTAACTATCCCTTATTCCATATCGAGCAAGTGACCCATTTTGTCTTGCTTGGTCTTAAGATAGAACTGATCGTATTCGGTTGCGTCCATTTTAATAGGAACGCGCTCTTTAATTTCCAGACCAAAATCCGAAAGCTGATACACCTTATCGGGGTTATTGGTAAGAAGACGCATGGTTTTCACTCCGAGATCACGAAGGATTTGAGCACCAATATAGTATTCGCGCATATCCCCCTCAAAACCAAGAGCCAAGTTTGCCTCAAGGGTATCCATGCCCTGGTCTTGCAGCTCATAAGCACGAAGTTTGTTTACCAGACCAATTCCACGACCCTCTTGTCGCATATACAAAACAATTCCGCGACCTTCTTCCTCAACCGCGCGCATGGCTGAGGCAAGCTGTTGACCGCAATCACAGCGAAGAGAACCAAACGCATCGCCCGTGAGACATTCAGAGTGAACACGACAAAGAACATCTTCACCATCTCCAATGTCGCCCTTTACCAAAGCAACATGATGTTCACCGTTGAGTTTATTGATGTAGGCATGAGCACGGAAGTTTCCATAGCGCGTTGGCATTTTAGTGTCAGCCACTTCCTCAACGAATATCTCATGCTTTTTGCGATATTCCTGAAGAGCCTTGATGGAAATGAATTTCAAATTCCATTTTTGCGCAAGTTCAATAAGTTCTGGCGTGCGCATCATGGTTCCATCTTCACGCATAATTTCGCAGCACAAACCGCATTCTTTAAGTCCAGCCAAACGCATAAGGTCAACCGTTGCCTCGGTGTGACCATTGCGTTCAAGAACACCATTTGGCTTTGCCATTAAAGGAAACATGTGACCTGGACGACGAAAATCAGTTGCTTTTGAATTCTCGTCGACACACATACGAGCCGTAAAGCCACGCTCTTCAGCAGAAATACCCGTTGTAGTTTCTGCATGGTCAATAGAAACAGTAAAAGCAGTTTCATGGTTGTCGGTATTTTCGATAACCATCTGTGGGAATTGAAGCTTTTTGCAAATATCGATACTCATAGGCATACAGATAAGGCCCTTGCCATGAACAGCCATAAAATTGACGTTTTCGGTAGTTGCAAACTCGGCAGCACAGATAAAATCCCCTTCGTTTTCTCGATCAGGATCATCGGTGCACAAGATAATTTTTCCCTGACGAAGATCTTCTAACGCTTCTTCGATGGTTGAAAATTCAAACATTCTGTCCTCCTAAAAGCCATAGTGGCTTAAAAATTCTTTGGTTATTCCTGATGATTTTTGTTCTGGCTGTTCTTGCGAAGCAGCAATTGGCTGCAACATCAACCGTTCGACATATTTGCCCACAAGGTCGTTTTCAAGATTCAACACATCCCCAACCTTTTTTGATGCAAGGTTGGTTTGAGCTCGAGTGTGAGGAATGATTGAAACACTAAAGTTGGAATTGGTAACCTTAGCAACCGTAAGGCTAATCCCATCAAGGGTAATGGACCCTTTTTCAATGATGTAGCGCAAGATGTTACTGGGAGCTTCAACGGTATACCAAACCGCATTGTCGTCTTCTTTGATAGAAGAAATAGTGCCAACCCCATCGATGTGCCCTGAAACAATATGACCGCCAAATCTGCCACCAGCAAGCATGGCACGCTCCAAATTAACAGGGCTTCCAATATGTAAGCTTCCCAAAGAAGACCTATTGAGAGTTTCGTGCATTACATCGGCAGAAAAAGAATGGCTCGTAAACGAGGTTACCGTAAGGCAAACGCCATTGGTTGCGATACTGTCTCCTAAGTGAACATCTTCCAAAACCCTGCTTGCATTCACGGTCAAAACGCAAGAATGCGCCCCCTTTCGAATGGAAGCGACTGAACCCACCTCTTCGATAATCCCCGTGAACATCTATTTCACCTCGCATTCGAGAAGAATGTCGTCTCCCAAAACCTCAACCGAAGGTTTTGTAAAAAGAAACGCCTGGCTTGGTAGTTCGACACCTTCACCCGAAACAGGTGAAGGAGCAGTTTTACCACCGAAAACTTTAGGCGCAATATATGCCTGAACGCGATTGACAAGATGATCGGAAAAAAGAGACCAGAGAAGCGTTGCTCCCCCTTCAACCATTACACTATCGATACCCTTTGTACCCAAGCATTGCATCAGAGCAGAAAGATCAACGCTTCCCTCTTTTTCGGGAAGAATCTCAACATCGCATCCACACGCTTTGAGTTGCTCGATCTTCTTTTCGTCATTGCAACAGGTGGCAATAAGAGTAGGAACTTCATGTGCCGTGCGAGGAATTTGTAAATCGGGAGTAATTCTTAGATGAGAATCAAGCACTACACGCAAGGGGTTTTTGACTTCCTTACTCTCAAGGCGACAGGTAAGCTGAGGGTTGTCTGTTAAAACGGTATTGATACCAACCATAATGGCAGAATAGCGCTGCCTATCGAGATGGACTCGTTTGCGTGCTTTCTCAGAAGTAATCCATTTTGAGGCGCCTGTTTTTGTTGCAATTTTCCCATCAAGAGTCATGGCGTATTTAGCAATAACATACGGGGTTTTTGCTTGAATGTAATGGAAAAACACTCGATTAACGCCGTTGCATTCTTCTTCAAGAACTCCTTCAGTAACCGATATTCCCGCTTCTTTAAGTTGCGCGATACCTTTACCCGCTACTAAAGGATTCGGATCAGGAGAGCCAACCACAACACGAGAAACCTCTGCTTCAATCAAAGCCTGAGTGCAAGGAGGCGTTTTCCCCCAATGACAACAAGGTTCCAATGTTACGTACACCGTAGAACCCTTGGGGCTTTCAACACAGCTAGCAAGAGCCTCGCGTTCAGCATGCAATGCCCCAAATTTTGTGTGCCAGCCCCTACCAATTACTTGGTCGTTTTTCACTACAACGGCACCAACTAAAGGATTAGGATTAACCCATCCTGCACCATTTTGTGCAAGCTCTATTGCCATACGCATATAATCTTGATCATTCAATTGCAACACCTCCTTTCGCTGTTCATATATCTTGCGAATACAACTTCTCGGAATAATGAAAAGAGGTGTAAAAAAGCCCTGAAACACAAAAGCATTTCAGGGCTCGACAATCACCACGTAACAGAGTGAACTCTTTGCATCTTCTTTCATCCGGACTATAACCGTTGGCTTTGGCCTTTAACCAAATCAGCCTCTTTACTCAAAGAGGGTCGCGGGCTTCAAGTTTGCATGAACTACAGCTATTCATTCACAAAACCGATACCGCCAGTGAGGAATTCCACCTCGCCCTGAAGATCGTATTCAATTTTCACTTAGCTACTATACTCCACCAAAGAATCTCGTCAAGACAAAAAACTCCCTTCCGCATTGATAAACGAAAGGGAGTTTTGAAAAACCTAAAGAATTCCTTAGAGATCCTTAGAGCCTTCTACGCGACCTTCAAGATACTTCCAGTAGCGATCAACATCATTTTGAATCTCTTCCAGAAGATGCTCATTGCCTGGCTTAAAGAGGTGCTTAAAGCGACCCTGTGGCTTTAAGAAATCAGCAACAGGAATGAGATTCTTATCGCGAACAGGCGTAAGCTTCCACTTACCATGATCAACCTCAAAGAGAGGCCAGAACTTGGAGTTAACAGCCATACGGCAAATTTCCGCCGTATCAGCAGAACCGATACGCCAACCACGTGGACATGGAGCTAAGATATTCAAGAAAGCAGGGCCGTCAACAGCAATAGCTTTCTCTGCCTTATTAACAAGGTCACGCCAATTGCCAACAGTTGCCTGAGCTGCATAAGGAATACCATGAGCAGCAATGATGGAAGTAAGATCTTTGCGAGATTCCATCTTGCCTTGTTGAACCTTACCAACCTCGGAAGTGGTTGCCCATGCGCCCTTAGGAGTTGCAGATGAACGCTGAATACCAGTGTTCATGTATGCGCCATTATCGTAGCAAACATATACGATGTCGTGGCCACGCTCCATAGCGCCAGATAAAGACTGAAGACCAATATCATAGGTGCCACCGTCGCCGCCGAAAGCAACAAATTTAATCTTCTTGTCTGCAGGAATTTTACCAGCACGCTGAAGACCCTTATACGCTGCCTCAACACCAGAAATCGTTGCACCAGCGTTAGCAAATGCGTTATGGATGAAAGGAACATTCCAAGCATTATCAGGGAAAATGCTGGTGGAAACTTCCAAACAACCCGTAGCGCCTGCGCAAACTACATCATAATCATTGCGACCCATAAGAACCTGACGAACCGCAATAGAAGCACCGCAACCACCGCAGAGACGATGTCCAGGAGCTAAATCGTCGGGGCGAGTAGATAATTCTTTAATGTTAGCCATTGTTATGCCCCCTTACTCTTCAATACCAAGATACTTGATGGAACCGTCATAGGTACCCTGAACACGCTGTTCAAGTTCAGTGAATACTTCGTTCATTTGGTCGAGCGTAATGTCTGCTCCACCAAGACCAACGATGTAGTCATTAACAGGAACGGTGAGACCAGCCTCGTAAAACGCCGAACGAACCTCCAACGAAAGAGGAGCATGAGGAGAACCAAAGGAATCGGAACGATCAAGAACCGCAACAGCCTTAGCGTTTTTACATGCTTCTGCAATCTGCTTTGCAGGGAATGGGCGGAAGACGCGAGGACGAACTACTCCAACCTTCTTGCCTTCAGCGCGAAGTTTACGTGCCTGGAAACGAGCGTTACCAGCGCAAGAACCCAGAACAACAATGATGTAGTCGGCATCTTCGCAACCCCAAGCGTCAACAAGATCAAAAGGACGACCTGTAATTTCTGCCCACTCTTTACCATGCTTTTCAAATGCCTCAAGAGCATTATCTGCAGCTTGTCGTTCAGTAAGCTTGTACTTCATATAACCATTGCCGAGCGTTGCAAACATACCCTGACCAACAGGATTGTCGGTATCGAGCAAAGGATAGAGCGGTTTGTATTCGCCCACATAGTCTTTTACAACTTGGTCTTCTTCCATAACGCAACAATCCATTGCGTGGGTAGTAACAAAACCATCAAGGGTTGTAAGAACGGGGAGCAAAACATTTGGATCTTCAGCGACCCTAAACGCAATGATGGTGTTGTCGTATGCTTCTTGGGCAGTTTCAGCAAACATGATGCACCAGCCCGTATCGCGCGCCCCCATAATATCAGAATGGTCACCATGAATGTTAATAGGAGCAGAAAGAGCACGGTTTGCATTTGCCATAACAATTGGACAACGCATACCAGATGCTACATGTAATTCTTCCCACATAAAGGCAAGACCCTGAGAACTCGTTGCAGTTGCAACGCGAGCGCCTGCAGCAGATGCACCAATACAAGCAGAAAGCGCAGAATGCTCAGACTCAACAGGAACATACTCCGTAGTTACCTTGCCATCTGCAACGAATTTTGCATATCCTTCAACAATGGTGGTCTGAGGAGTAATAGGATAAGCAGCCATTACGTCAGGATTTACCTGGCGGAAAGCATCAGCAACCATCTGGTTACCCGTAGCAGAAAACATCTTCTTATCAGTCATGACTACTCCCCTTCCTGAGCTTGAGCTTCAGACTCTTGAATAAGCTCAAGAGCGCCAAACTTGCACTCGTGAACGCAAATGCCGCAGCCTTTGCAGTGCTGAAGGTCGATACCGGTCATTTCACCATCTTCAATCTCGATGGAAGAATCAGGGCAGTAAGCCCAGCAAAGCATGCAGTTGGTGCATTTCTCGCTATCCCAAATAGGACGCATGGAGCGCCAACCACCGGTGTAGCAATTGACTGAAGTGCCCCCTTCTGGACAAACAAAACCCGTAGGGAAATCCGAAGGCTTCCAGTTTTCGTAATCAGAACCGTCAAACTTAGTCATTACTCTTGCACCTCCTGATAAGCACGATCAGCGGACTCGAGATTAGCATCAATCATCTCTTGTGAGAATTTCTTTCCAAAAGTAATAACCAAACGCTCTTTAACAAGATCAAGCGGGAACAAGCCTGATACTTTAGCTAAAGCACCAACAATAGGAGTGTTAGGCATGTCTTTTTTGATAGTTGCAAGAGCAATGCCTGTAGCGTCTACTACGGCAACTTTCATTGATGCTGGAGCATCAACTGCCTTGCGAGCCTCTTCAACAGACATCGTAGTATTGAAAATAATTGTTCCATCATCAGACATACCTTCTTTTACGTCTGTTGATGCCAGTAACGTGTCATCCAAAACAATAACAATATCTGGATTCTGAATGTTGTTGTGAACTTCGATTGGCTCACTTGATACACGTGTGTACGCTTTCAGCGGAGCACCCGTACGTTCTGGGCCATACTCAGGCATTGCCTGGATATAGTTGCCCTGCAAAAGCGCCGTATCTGCAACGAGCTTCGCTGCCGTAACCGCACCTTGGCCTGCACGAGCGTGCCAGCGGATTTCGGTCAACTGTGACATACCTCTCCTCTCGTCTTAAGGTCTGCTTTCAAACAAGCTTCTCCATTCTAACAGCTGCAAACTAGTGCGAGAAAGAAGTATCTAGGGTCGTAGTTTTAGATTCGGTCAACGGGAATTACCCATAATCAAGATATCCTTCAGGCAATATTCAAATATTGAGATTGCCTCTCAAAAGAACTAGGTCCAGAATTCGACCATTTCTAGTATTCCCTGGTAAGCCCATGAATACACATCAGAATACCACCCTGTTTCAGGAACGAAACACAACATAAGCGAATAAAAAACGCTCACAAACACCAGAACCGCCATAATACGCAAAAAGACTTTATGATTGAGTTCTTCTGGTTTACATGCCTCATTAACTATAAAGGCCAAAAGAATAACGGGAACCAAGAACAACAGCGTGAAATCAGCATAGTAGCGCTGTAAAATGCCAGCCATCTGAGCATCAAGGAGTGCCACAATCACTCCCGAAACCAGCATGGTAATTACAACGCCTGCAATCGTATTCGTAGAGCGCGTTCTGAAGCGGAAGGCTAAAATCCTTCGCGAAAAAGCAAGCAACCACAAAACAGGAAGACAAGCAAAGATTCCGCCGAAGGTTACTTCTTTAATGGTTTGCCCCATATAGGTCGTGTCAAACGTTGTTGGCTGAATCCACGGGAACACACCTGTTGTTGATGGAGTTTGCAAAAAATAAGCGAACAGTGCAGGAAGGAATCTGCCAGGATTTGTTCCGCGCTGCGTCATGTCATTAACCGTAAGGTTATAATTCGCACCAAAATCAGTAAACGATCCGAATCGAGCACGGTTATACATCATAATTCCGATGGCAACTACCGCATAAGGAGCGATCAAGCATATGAACTCTTTAATTCCTTTTTTCGTAGTGATGTGCTTTTCAGTAATGAATTTTCTCCAAAACAACGGAAATGCCAACAGTGAAAAAACGAGGAGCTGTGGTCTACATCCCGCCACAAGAGCCATGCATAATGAGCCAGCCAAATACCAAAGCCACGCTTTTTCAGAAGCTCTTCCTCTCATCCAACAATAAAGGCCCCAAACCGTAAACGCCAAAGCCAGCATAATAGGAAGCGAATAGAACGTAGGGAATTTTATGAGATACAAAATCCCCGAACACATAACAAGAGGAATTTGAAGCAAGAGCAAAAGTCCAAGGCTAACTCGTTTGAAGTGATAGCGCGCGAACCTATCGAGCAAGCCCGTAATTCCCAAGATAAAGGCAATACACGATATCAAAACGCCAATCGCGGTCGGAAACGACGCCCCCGTAAGTAAATAAAAAGGCAAATAGAACAGCAATACAGGAACTACGCCAAAGTAGACATAGTAATGGCCTTCATAATATGCCACATCAAACAGATATTCTTCACCTGTTTGTTTTTGAAGTTCTTCTCTTGCACCCTTATCGTAGGGGTTGTCCATATCAACAAGCCACTGAGGAGGCTCAACTTCTAAATAAAGCTGTCCATCTGCCATTGCCTTGGCCAGTTCAGCATATTGCTGAGCATTATCGCCCCCTGTTTTAAACGTGGTAATAGGAGCGCTACCATCCCAAGAACCTGAATTGTAGTTCGGTGTCGCAACACCGACTAAGTTAGATCCCATAAAAAGATAGCCGGAAATAAGAACAATCTCTATACCCGTAACCAACACCGTGCACAGTTTAGTTTTCCGAGGATGCTCTTTTAAGTAGCACCGATAGATACTTGAACGGGGCCTGAAGATATAAAGAAGGGCCAACAACCCAGCCGTCATCAAGAAACGCGTTGAATTAAAAGCGAACGACTGAGGAGTATTAACAGAAATTGAATTAAGAAAAATGGGATAGGATGTTTCGTCACCTGTTATTTCAATCTTTAAGCTATCGACTCTTCCCGAGGTTTCCAGATAGATGTACTGACTGTCTTCATTGTTTGTTGCAACATTAACATCGGGAACACCAAAGGTGTATTCCGTTGTTGAAAAATACGTTTCGTGCGCCTCATCGGTAAACCAAATAGAGAGCGTAACATCCTGCGCAGGCTGCGAATTATCAAAATCAAGACGTATGTTGTACACGTCTTTATTAAGGTTATGAAACTCAACGCTCTTTTCTTGGGCAGTGAACTTAAACTGTTTTTCGTCATCAGTGAGCGGAAGATCAATTTGAGAATCTAGCTTAACTTCGTTATAGGAACTCGAACGAAAATAGTTCATGTTAAAAACAAACGATTCAAGCAAAAAAGCAATAACGAAAACAACCAGAGCGCATTTGACAGTATGAAGCAAGGTGGCCTTATGTTTCTTAAGACCCCAGTATAGTTGCTCTGTTATGTTTTCTACGGATATCACGATTCCTTATTGTAAAAGAAAAGTAACAAAAACAAGAAAAATCCTCTAAGGAGAACCTCCCTAGAGGATTTACGTTTTGTTTTATAAAGCAGTTATCTAGAGCTTGAGAGCTTCTTCAATAGATGCAAGAACCTCTTCTGGATCACGATCGCCATCGATCTCAACCAAAAGATCACATCCACGATAGTAATCAATCAAAGGAGCAGTTGAGTTTTCATACACATCAAGACGATTGCGAACTGTTGCCTCATTATCGTCATCGCGCTGATACATTTCACCATTGCATTTAGGGCATGTTGCATCAGCATCAGTTCCGATAAAACCACACTCACGGCACATACGGCGAGAGGTAAGACGTTTGATGATTACCTCCTTGTCAACATCAACAAGAAGAGCTGCAGTTAATGGACGCTCAAGCTTAGAAAGCTCAGAATCAAGAGCGACAGCCTGAGTGGAGGTACGAGGAAAACCATCGAGGATAAAACCTTTTTCGGTGTCCTTATCCTGGAGACGCTCTTTAACAAGATCAATTACAAGATCATCAGGAACCAAATCGCCCGCATCCATGTAGGTTTTTGCCTTAATTCCCAAAGGAGTTTGATTCTTTACCGCTGCGCGCAAAATGTCGCCCGTAGAAATATGAGCAAAACCATACTTCTCAACTAACTTGGCAGCCTGAGTGCCTTTGCCAGCACCGGGTGCACCTAACAAAACGATATTCATTAATAATCCTTTCAACTGTGCCATAGCACTATTTTACAAATAGGCCCCTCATTAAAACAACCCTTCCCTAGCGCATTAACACGAGAGAAGGGTTGATAAAACCAAACGAGTTCCTCTTATTTAAAGAAACCATCGTAGTTATACATCTTAAGTTGAGACTCAATCTTATTCATGGTGTCAAGAGCAACACTGATCATAATGAGGATTGAAGTTCCACCAAATGCCTGAATCAATGTATTGCCCGTAAAGTAGAACAAAATAGAGGGAACAACCGCGATGATTGCAAGGAAGATAGCGCCTGGCAACGTTACACGATGTAAAACATTCTTCACATACTGAACGGTGTTTTCACCAGGACGAATTCCTGGAATAAATCCGCCCTGACGCTGCAAATTTTCAGCCGTATCATTTGGATTGAAAACAATTGAGGTGTAGAAGTACGCAAAGAATACGATGAAGATAACGGTAAGAATCCAGTTAACAACACCAGCAGACATTGCATTTGAAACACCCGTCAACCAGTCAATATTGAAAAGTGCAGCAATTTGTGCAGGGAAATAAATCAAACAACTTGCAAAGATAATAGGAATAACACCAGCAGCATTAACCTTCAAAGGAAGGTAAGAGCTTTGACCACCCATCATTCTGCGACCAGAAACACGCTTTGCATAACTTACAGGAATACGACGCTGTGCACGCTCTACATAAATAATTGCAGGAATACAGATAAGAACAACCAGCAAAATGAGAACCGTAACAGCAATACCCATTCCCGTATCTGCCTGAAGATTAACAGAAGAGAAGATTGCAGAAGGCACGGACGAAATAATGGAAACAAAGATGATCAAAGACATACCATTACCGACACCGCGCTGAGTGATTAACTCACCCATCCACATAATGAGCGCTGCACCTACTACTAGGGTGAATACAACAAGAATGTTAGTAACAATCTCTGGAACTGCGGGGCTAAATACTACGCCATAAGCGGAAGATTTAAACAAGAACAAGTAGCCAATTGCATTAATTAATGCAAGACCCATAGTGAGGTAACGAGTTACCTGAGTAATGCGTCTACGTCCTGTTTCGCCTTCACGCGCCCAACGACCAACCGCAGGAATTACACCTTGCATCAGCTGCATGATAATTGATGCGGTGATATAGGGCATAATGCCGAGTGCAAACACCGAGAAGTTAGAGAGCGCACCACCGGTAAAGAGGTCAAGCATAACCATAGATACACCCTGGCTAGAAAAGGAATCTGCAAAAGCGCGGAATGGAATGCCCGGAACCGGAATATATGCGCCAAGACGATAGAGTACCAAGATCCCCAAAGTGAAGAGGATCTTGGTACGTAACTCAGAAATCTTGAACGCTTGTACAAGAGAGCTTAGCAAGGTTGTTCAACCTTTCCTCCAGCTGCTTCGATTTTAGCCTGAGCTGAAGCAGATACCTTATCAACCTTAATGGTAAGGGATTTAGTAAGCTCACCGTCGCCCAAAACCTTAACAAGATCAGTGGAGTGCTTTACGATTCCCTTTTCAACCAAGCTTGCAGTATCAACTACATCGCCTGCGTTGAAGTATTTCTCAAGACGACCTACGTTTACAGGAACATACTCGGTGCGGTTGATGTTACGGAAACCAGGGAGTTTAGGAAGACGACGTGCCAAAGGAGTCTGGCCACCTTCGAATCCTACACCCTTACCGCCACCAGCACGAGACTTCTGACCATTGAGACCACGACCAGCAGTTTTGCCGTTACCAGAAGCAGGACCACGACCAACACGTTTACGATTACGCTTAGAGCCTTCTGCTGGTTGTAAATCTTTAAGTTCCATTATTTCTCCTTTTCGCTATCCTCATTTTTGAGGGTCGGCAGCTCGCAGCCGACGAACTTTTTCTCTAAAACACCTTTTATGCTTCAGAGCAGATTACACACGTTCCGCCGCTCAAGAGAACGGCGGAACAAAACTCACAAAATTAAATCTCTTCAACTTCGACGAGATGCTTAACTTTGAAAATCATACCGCGAACGGCTGGATTATCAACCTGTTCAACGCTACGACCGATCTTACCAAGACCCAAAGCCTTAAGCGTTGCGCCCTGATCATACTTATACCCAATCTCACTTTTGATCTGGGTAATACGGAGAGTCTTCTTAGCTTCAGCCATTAGTTCTTCTCCTTCCAACCATAAATGTCAGCAACAGACATGCCGCGACGCTGAGCAACTTGTTCTGGGCTCTGCATTTCTTTGAGACCTTCAGCAGTTGCCTTAACAATGTTCATGGCATTGTCGGTACCCAAGGACTTAGAGAGCACATCGCTTACGCCAGCGAGCTCCAAGACTGCACGAACTGGGCCACCAGCGATAACGCCAGTACCAGGAGTAGCAGGCTTAAGAAGAACGCGGCCTGCACCGTAAACGCCCATGATCTCATGAGGAAGAGTTTTTTCAGCAGTCAAAGGAACGGTGAACATATTCTTCTTTGCGTCTTCGATGCCCTTCTTGATTGCTACAGGTACTTCCTGAGACTTACCCATACCAACACCTACGCGACCATTGCCGTCACCAACAACAACAAGTGCAGTTAATGCAAAACGGCGGCCACCTTTAACAACCTT
>FR895470.1:0-3863 GCA_000434775.1 Eggerthella sp. CAG:368
CTCGTTTCCGCAATGGTGACACTTCAAGCACGCTTCTGCCTCATGATAGGTAAGAGAAGTTGAGCAATCTTCACATTCAGGCACAAAACCGCAATCGCGACACAAGAGGAACTGCGCGAACCCTCGTTGATTAAGCAAAAGAACCGCCTTTTGCCCCTTATCCAACACGCCAAACAATGCCTCTTGCAAAGCGCGGGAAAACATCTTTCTATTTCCTCCGCCAAACTCCCTGCCCATATCAACCACCTGAATTTCAGGCAAGGGCTTTCCATTTGCGCGCGTAGGCATCTCTACCCGCTGCCACAGCGAATTTGTTTTGCACTGATAGAGCGACTCTATTGAAGGGGTTGCAGAACCCAACACCAACACGGCGCCCAACTCACAAGCAAGCCAAGCGGCAACATCGCGCGTTACATAGCGAGGAGCTTGATCCTGCTTATAACTAAACTCATGCTCCTCATCAATAATCACGATTCCTAAGCTTTGCACGGGAGCGAAAAGCGCGCTTCGTGCACCAACCACCACGCGAGCTTGCCCACTTCTGATGCGATCCCACTGGTCAAAGCGCTCTCCGTTACTCATACGAGAATGCAAAACTGCAACGGTATCACCGAACCGACCTCTAAAGCGTGCCACCGTTTGAGGCGTAAGTGAAATCTCAGGCACCAAAACAATGGCGCTCTGCCCACACCGCAATACCTCTTCAATGGCACACAAATACACTTCGGTTTTTCCTGAACCCGTAACACCATCAACCAGAACAACCCTACCCTCTTTTGAAGCGTATGATGTTCGAATTATCTCAACAGCTTTTTCCTGGTCAGATGTAAGATCAAGATTGTTTTGAACGCGTGCAGCAAAAACCTCACTTACCTCTTCGCCCTCGCGAATGCGGCGGCGTTTTTCGACCTTGATTACTCCGCGTGATGCAAGCGCGGAAAGAACCGAGTCGATTGAACCATATTCGGCTCGTAAATCACTCACACGCAAATCACCTTGAGAAAGCGCTTTTAGAACAGCAATCTGCTTTACCGCACCTTTGCGCGGCTTATAGTTTTCAGCAGCAGGTTGGCGCACCACCCATCGTTCATCTATCCGATGCGTAAGCGGATTAGTAAGCTGCCAGCGTCCGGCAACACACTCAACACGAGGCGATCCTCCAGGAGGAACAAACAGACGCACGCACGAAGAAAGAGGTGCCACATATCTATCCGCCAAAAACTGTGCGCATTTTGCGCCTACTTGGGTAAAAAAGGACTCCGTCAAAACACGTTTTATAGGCTTTATCCTGAAAGAAAACTCTTGTTCGTCTCGTTCTTCAAGCGCCGTCACAAAGCCAACCGCATCACGACGACCAAATGCCACCAAAACGGCGCACCCTACGGAAATACCCTCCAAATCGGAAGGTACTTCGTAGGAAAACCCCTGCTCGAAAGCTTGGGTTGGTATGTCTAAAACAACGGTTGCAACGCGCATTAAGAAGCAAGCCTCTCAACGACCTTTTTAAGCTCATCAACCTTGGTGGTATGCTCCCACGTAAACTCAGGAAGCTCACGACCGAAGTGACCATAGGCAGCAGTTTTGCGATAGATAGGACGACGAAGGTCAAGCTCTTTAATAATGGCAGCTGGACGAAGGTCAAACACTTCTTCAATCGCCTTTTCAATCAAAGCCTGATCAACCTTATTCGTTCCAAATGTTTCCACCATCAGCGACACAGGATGCGCTACACCAATAGCGTAAGCAATCTGAACCTCACAGCGATCCGCCAAACCAGCGGCAACCACATTCTTTGCAACCCAGCGAGCGGCATATGCACCCGAACGATCGACCTTGGTGCAGTCTTTGCCCGAAAAGGCACCGCCACCGTGACGACCCATTCCGCCATAGGTATCAACAATAATTTTACGACCGGTTAAACCGGCATCACCCATAGGGCCACCCAGCACAAAACGTCCAGTTGGATTGATGTAGATTTCTGCATTAGAAAAATCAACAGATAAAGCGTTCAAGACCGGATTTATAACCTCATCAATAATGTCTTTTTCGAGCTGATCGTGAGTGATGTTTTCTGCGTGCTGCGTTGAAAGAACAATCTTTTCAATAGCCGTTGGCTTATCGTCGATATAACGAACACTCACCTGAGTTTTTCCATCAGGACGAAGATAAGGCAACGTACCATCTTTACGCACCTTGGAAAGACGCTCGGATAAACGATGTGCAGCATAGATTGGCAAAGGCATGAGCGTATCAGTTTCGTTGCAGGCATAGCCAAACATCATGCCCTGGTCACCCGCACCAGTCTCTGAAAGCTCATCACTTGCAACACCTTGTTGTACTTCCCAAGAAGCATCAACGCCCTGGGCAATATCAGGAGACTGTTCATGAATAGCATTCAAAACACCACACGTATCTGCGTCAAAACCGTACTTTGCACGGTCATAACCAATGTCACGCAAAACATCACGAACAATTGCAGGAACGTCAACGTATGCCTGCGTACGAATTTCACCCGTAACAATAACCATACCCGTTGTTGCCATGGTTTCGCAGGCACAGCGCAATCCAGAGGGATCTGCAGGCTCTCCGTTAGGAGCAATGTAGCCCTGTTTTTGCAGTTTGATTTCCTTTTCTAAAATTGCATCAAGAACTGCATCTGAGATTTGGTCACAAACTTTGTCAGGATGACCTTCGGTTACCGACTCAGATGTAAACAAATAAGAACGAGAAGACATAGAGTGACTCCTATACGGTGCGCCCAAACTGCCTCTTCCTGCGCGCACTCCCTTTGTGTTGCAAACTAATTGATTATCTCTTCTGGATAAAATCCTCAGTCACCAATGTATCACAACACGCCTGCGATATCGTGCCTCTGTATCGCTATAAAAGGAAGAAACCCGTAAACGATTCATGATCTTTGTTTCAAAAAAGCACTTTGCAACAAATAGTTTGAGATACTAAACGCATTACCTCAAACAGCAAGGAGCGCAAATGAAAAGCAATACAGCCCTCACTGAAGAGTATTTTGAGTTACTAAATTCGCTCGATGATGATATTGGAGGAAGAAAAAAAGCCTTCTCTTACATGAAAAACTCAACAGCCATTGTTCATGAGCGCGTGGTTGCCTGCTCCTTTATCCCCCGCTTGTTTAATAACGAAAGCTGGGAAACTTTTAAAACCATTTCTGAAACAACCCACGCAATTCTTTGTAAGGTAATTACTCGCTATCTTGAAAACGAAGACTATCGTTCGGTGTTTTCTTTTGATAAACGCCTAGAAGAGCTTATCTTGATTCCCCGTCGATATGAGGCAGTTTTACCGTTTGCACGCATTGATGTCTTCCTTGATGAAGACACCCTTGAATGTGGGTTCTGTGAGTTTAACGGCGACGGATCTGCGGGGATGAACGAAAACCGTGAAATTACCCACAGTATTGAACAATCCGAAACATTCAAACGCTTTTCAGCCACACACCGCATTGAAACCTGCGAACTGTTCGAATCATGGGTGAATGAGTTTATTTCCATCTATCAAACATTCGAAAACAAGGTTGAAACCCCCCATTTTGCTATCTGCGACTATCTTGAATGCGGTGTGGTCGACGAATTCTATGTGTATTGCGATTACTTTGCTCAAAAAGGATACTCCTGCTGCGTTTGCGATGTTCGCAACCTTCACTTTGACGGAACTACCCTTACCAATGATAAAGGCGAGAGAATCGATGCCATTTGGCGGCGCAGCGTTACTAACGATGTTTTGGAATACTGGGATGAATCACAAGATTTAATCGAAGCGGTTAAGGCAGGAGCGGTAGCTCTTATCGGCAGCTTTGCAGGACACCTTGTTCACGATAAACAGATCTT
>FR895470.1:3895-8348 GCA_000434775.1 Eggerthella sp. CAG:368
ATCCGCTCACCAAAGCCTTTTTAACCAATGAAGAAAACGCCTTCGTCGAAAGACATGTACCTCAAACCCTGTTCTTAGACGATTCTGAAATAGACCTTAACGAAGTTCGCAACAATAAAGATACATGGATCATCAAGCCAACCGATAATTACGGAGCCAAAGATGTTTATTCTGGCATGGCCTGTACGCAAGAAAAGTGGAATGAGCTTATCGATACCTTTGCCAATGGCGCCTCTGGAGCGCCCTTTATTGTGCAAACCTATATCAAGCCCTTCAAAACTCGCACGCTTCCACCCGACGTTTCCCTTGAAGATAAAAACGCTCCCGTTTCATCAGAAGGTTCAATGTATAACAATCTAAGCGGTCTTTATCTTTACAATGGAACCTATCAGGGCATTTTCTCGCGTCTCGGACCTCATCCTACTATCAGTAAAGATAACGAGGGTATCACTGCAGCAACCATTCACGTTTACGACTAAAAGGGCTCGGTTTACCATGCGTCACTCGTTTCTCAATAACCTTCTGGTGAGTATACTCAGCGTGCTCACCTGCCTTTGTCTTGCCTACAGCATTTTCGGAGCAGGTCTGTATATTTGCACCACACCCGAAGCTACCAAAACGATCGGATCATCGTTTTCAAATTGGGATAGAGCGGTTTTTCCTGAAGAAGATATGGCAGCTATCGCTGAAAGTGTTCGAGAATTTTCCGTCGAAGGCACCTCGAGCGAAGAGCTGTATTCAGAAATCGAGAACATCATTCAAAAGAACTACCCAGCAGTTTTTGAGGCCTTCAAAACAGGGAGCCTTTCCGATGAGGCACAAAAATCAGAGTATGCTTCACTCTTCGGAACGAGCAGTTTAAGCACACTCTCTGAGCGCTACTCTCTTCCTCAAGATGCACTCTCCCATTTAAGCGATTGCACCCCTATTTTCACCACAGGAAAAATATCTATCGGAGTACTTTGCGCAGTTGGCATTGCAGGGTTGGTTGCTCTTGGTTTGCTGCGAAGAAGAAAACGCATAGGGAGCGTACTTATGCTTTCTGCCACCTTGGTGTTCCTCTGTATTGTGGGACTTATTGTGTGGGCGGTTGTTGATTTCGATAGCCTTTTCACCGCCATGCATTCTGTTCTTTTTGCAAAGGGAACGTGGCTTTTTGATTCGAGGTCACTCCTTATCCAACTGTTCCCTGAAGCATTTTGGATTGCCATGGCAAGCCTTTGGGCACTCACGAGCATCGGACTTTCAATCGTTGTGCTCATCGCTGGCAAAATAATCAAGCATTAAAACTTTTGAAATAACTTTCTGTGTCAACAGTTTACCTTTACAACGGTATCATCAGCTCGTTTGCCTATATTTCCTTGAAAAAAAAAGCGATTTTTTAAACTCATGTTAAACAGGAGCTTACAGCATCTCCTTTGTAGATTTCCAATTAATTTAGCCAATACGAAAACAAGGAAATAATATGCCAGAGAGAAACAAGCCCAACATCAATCCAGAAACATCAGAAGTAAATCCTATTTCAGAAACCGCGAGCGAAACAGACAAAACGTCTTCTTCTCAAAACGATATTGAAAAGCCACAAATAATCTCCACCCAACCAAGAGACTGCACTGAAGAATCGAAGAAAAAAATTAAGACTAAATTTAAAATTCTCATTGCCATTGGAATTTTGTTTTTCTTCGCTATCGCCATCATGATAATTGGGGCAACGGCTCAAAAAACACTTGATCTAGATACAAAAGGCGAACTTAAAAACGCATCGTTTTACTATCCCTCAGACTGGAACATCTCAGTAGATGATGAAAATACTCTTCAAGTAGTATCGCCCGAAAAAACATCATCCGCCCTACTCACCATAATGGATGAAAGCCTACTAGACAATTACCCCTCAAACCGTCCCAACGATTCTTTTTATAACGAATTTGCCGATGGCGTAGATAAACAACATGGCGAACTAGAAGATTTTAGTGTTGGAGAATGCACTGGAAAACGATTCACTTGTTCTTTCAATTCAAACAATGTCTCTCTTCGTGGTGAATGCGCTGTCGTTTTTGATGGAGCTAAGCCTGTTGTCATAACGGCATTCTCTTCAGATGCAACATACAGAGATGCTATGTCAGACATTATTGATAGCTTTTATTGCTACTACCATAAACATTCGCTTAACGATTGGGTGGTCGATAAAGAAGCAAGTTGTACAGAAGAAGGAAAAAAACATGCAGCCTGCACGGAATGCGGAAAGATTATCGAAGAATCCATTCCTAAGCTTAACCACACTGAAGGAGAATGGAAAATCACTAAAGACATTTCCATTTCTTCAAACGGAACAGTGACACCAGGAACTGAAACCCTTTACTGTTCCGTATGTGGAAACGAAATGAACACCCGCGCCTATACCATTGAAGTAACCACGTCACAAAAGAATGCACTTAAAAAAGCTAATCAGTACCTTAGTTATACGGCTTTCTCCTACACTGGCCTTATTGATCAACTCGAATTTGAAGGATTCAGCACAGAAGACTCAACTTTTGCAGCCAGCCATTGCGGAGCAGACTGGGATAAACAAGCAGAAAAAAAGGCGAAGCAATACATGAACTACTCTGCATTCTCGCGATCTGGACTTATTAACCAACTCGAATATGAAGGTTTTACATCAGAACAAGCTGCTCATGGAGCAGATTCAGTTGGATTATAAGCTTTCTAGCCTAGTCACAATACCAATATCACGTTGCCCAATCAGAAACTGATTGGGCAACTATCAATATTCAATATGTAAGATAAAAATACGTACACCATTCAACAAACTAAGCGAGGCGCTTTCCTACCTCGGCTGCCGCAGCTGCCTTATCAAAGTTTCCGCCTGTACGCTTAGTAAGTTCGCCCATGACTCGACCCATTTCTTTTTTGGAAGCCGCACCTGTTTCCGCTAAAACAGTATCAATAAGAGCGAAGAGTTCTTCTCCTGAAACCTGTTTAGGTAAATAGCCTTCGAGAATTTCAACCTGATTTGCTAAGCGATCGGTACGTTCTTGGTCGTTAGCTGCCTTGATAGACCCTTCGAGCGTTTCCTTGGTTTGTTTAATGACACGCTTTAACATGGCATCAACATCAGCCTCAGTGATTTCTCTCCGCTCATTTACCTCGATATTTTTAATTTCACCATGAACCTGGCGAAGAATACTCAAGCGATCCTTATCCTTGGCCTTCATAGCATTTTTGATTTCCTGCTGCAGTTCAAGATATTGCATAGGTTCATTCCTCCGTTCTTTCCTACCCATAATACCCCCAATTGCCACGCTCTTATCACAACTTTGTCGTATCATGAAAAGCTACGGTAAAAGGAAGGACTAATCTATGACGCAAACACCACAAAACCCCTCTATTCGCGTTCGCTTTGCTCCCTCTCCAACAGGTGAGCTCCACATCGGCGGCGCGCGTACCGCGCTCTACAATTGGGCATTCGCCCGTGCCATGGGCGGTACCTTTGTGTTGCGCATTGAAGATACTGATCCCGAGCGTTCAACCGAAGAAAACAAACAGGTTATCCTTCGCGCCATGAAGTGGCTTGGCCTTGACTGGGACGAAGGACCTGAAGTTGGTGGAGATTTTGGCCCCTATCTTCAAACAGAGCGCTTTGACACCTACAGGGCAGCTCTCGAGCGCCTTAAAGAACGCGGCGCGGTGTATCCCTGCTTCTGCACCAAAGAAGAACTTGACGAAAAACGTGCTCTCGCGGAAAAAACACAAGGTGGCTATTCAGGCTACGATCGCACTTGTCGCGATATTAGCCCCGAAGAAGCCCAAAAGCGCATTGATGCGGGCGAACCTCATGTTTGGCGTCTCAAAGTTCCCGATAATCACGGTGCCATTGAATTCGAAGATGCTGTTTATGGCCCTATGAGCTTTCCTTCAGATGTTATGGATGACATGATTCTCGTACGCACTGATGGCACACCAACCTATAACTTTGCGGTTGTGTGCGACGATGCCAACATGCAAATTAGTCACGTAATACGAGGAGACGATCATCTCTCCAACACCCCTCGCCAGATTTTAATCTATGAGGCATTAGGCTACGACGTTCCCACCTTCGCACATCTTTCCATGATCTTAGGCTCGGATGGCAAGAAGCTTTCCAAGCGACGCAACGCAACTTCTGTTGAACAGTATCGCGATATGGGCTACCTGCCTGACACGCTCGTCAACTTCTTGGCATTATTAGGCTGGTCTTTAGATGGCGAAACAACGCTCATCGATCGCGAAACCCTCAAAACGGCATTTTCGCTTGACCGTATTACCAAGAAGGATGCCATCTTTGATGAAGCTAAACTCGATTGGATGAATGGCATGTATATCCAGAACATGTCTGCCTCTGACTGGGTTGACGCAACTGCTCCCTTCCTTATTAAGGCTGGCCTTTGCACTGAAACGGATATCAAAGAAAAGCACG
>FR895470.1:8365-10815 GCA_000434775.1 Eggerthella sp. CAG:368
CGTGGTTCGAAAAGCTCTATCCCCTTTTGTCAGAACGCTTAAAGCGTTTAGATGAAGCACCCGAAAAACTCTCCTTTATGTTTGATGGACCAAACGTTACCTTAGACGAAAAGTCAGTAGCCAAGGTGCTCACCAAAGAAGGTGCGCGTGCAGACGAGGTACTTGTTGCTGTACGTGCAATTCTTGCCAATGAATCCAATCCATGGGAATGCGATCCACTCCAAGATGCCTGCCGCGCTCTTACAGAAACGCTTGATTTAAAGGCTAAGTTTATCTTCCAGCCCATTCGCGTTGCTGTAACGGGTTCGCAGGTTTCCCCTCCGCTCTTTGAGAGCATTGAGTTGATGGATCGCAACGATGTTGTTGCGCGCATAGACTACACACTGAAAACAGTTTTTAACAAATAAACCTATGGCAACCGAAGAGACATATCAGCAAAACGAAGCTCCTCTATATGAATCGTCAGGGCATCTAGAGGAGCGCTCTTCTTTGCTTAAAAATGTCTCAGATAGCGCTGATGCCACGAACACTGCAGGCGTTGCAGGTACCACAAACACTGAAAACCCTGCAACACAAAACGATACGCCTTTATCTTCCGAGATCGTTCTTGATGGCATTTCAGACGAAACAACTGCAGAAGAAACACCAAAGAGCAGCAATGAACGGGAAGAAGTGCTTTTCTTAAAAAAGTACTGCACCCATCTTGCGGGAGGAGACTGCAATCGCTGCACTCTTGCGTGTCCTCAAGGTGCGATAGCTCTCACTGAAACCACCGTTGAAATAAATAAGGATGCCTGCACGCGCTGTGGAATATGTGTTGGCATATGTGACGCATATGCTTCGAAACGTGTAACTTTAAGTGATCTTATTGAGCGCATCGAAAGCATTATCGGTATGAATGATCCTGTGTATTTCACCTGCAATGATCATCTTTTTCCCGGATTTGAACCTCACACTAATGTTGTTGTTCTGCCTTGCCTTGCAGCCGTGCCTCCCGAATTTTGGGCCTGCGTCTTAACCGCCACAAAAAAAGCCTATTTGTATTGCGATCCCATGTATTGCAACAACTGCCCCACAGCAGGACCTCTCGCTCAAAACCTCTATACTCACGCCCTTGACACTGCACAAACCTGGACAGGTGAAGCGTTTACTTTCTCGGATTT
Organism: Eggerthella sp. CAG:368; assembly: GCA_000434775.1. Taxonomy (GTDB): domain Bacteria; phylum Actinomycetota; class Coriobacteriia; order Coriobacteriales; family Eggerthellaceae; genus Anaerotardibacter. Next base: position 9,529 of record FR895470.1, read on the forward strand.
TATTCCGGAAAAAGAATCACTCATCAACAAATATGCTGCACTTGGGCAAGAAGATGACTACGACCGTCGCAAAATGATCAGCTCTTTCGCCCACGAAGTAACCGACATTGCAAGCGGCAAGCATCGAAAGAAGAACTCTCGCGCCGTTCAAGAATTCCTTGAGCGAAAAGAGCGCATGAGAGCAGAAGGAAACATCCGAAGGGAAAACGAAGCCTCTCTTGAAAGTATTGCTTTCCCTGATTTAAAAGAACAGCGCCTTTGGCCTCGCAGAAAACTCCTGCTCAAAGCGCTCAGCAATAAACCAAGCATTGCAAATTCTCTTATTCAATACTGCTCGTTCACTGAACATGAGCGTTGTACACTCTGCAAAACTTGCATCGCACAATGTCCTACTGGCGCTCGCTCATATAATAAAGAAAAACAAATCATTGAAACCGACCCAAAACTATGCGTTATCTGTGGAATCTGCATTGCAGAATGCCCCGAGGATGCCTGTGATTATCAACAAATAAACGCTGAAGAATTAATAACGACCGAAGGAAATGAGGAGTAATGGTTACTGAAAACGATTCACTTGAAACAATTCGCGAACACTTCACACACGACCGATATGCCACCCGTGCTCAGTGCAGCATCATTGAAGGACGTGCAGGCTATGCCGTATGTGAAATGCCAATAACACCTGATCATCTTAATGCAAATGGCACCGTAATGGGTGGGGCAATGTTTACCCTCGCCGATTTCGCTATGGCAGTAGCTGCCAACCTAGACGAAAAACCAACCGTTGCTATTAACTGCAATATTCGTTTCTTTAGCCCCGCAAAAGGAACAAAGCTTATTGCAACGTGCGAAGCAGACAAAGCGGGACGTCGCATTGGTTTTTATACCGTTGATATCAAAGATGATCTAGGAACCTACGTTGCGCAGTTCAATGCAACCGCTCATCGTTCATAAAAGATCCTTCTTTAAGCGTATTTCCCTGTATGTTTGTTCTACAGATTCGTAACTAATGCTTCTTCTCCCATACTGCAATCTATCCCTGTCGTAGTATGGGAGAAACCAAGCGTTACAGGATGAAGCTATGACAGATTCTTTCTCTCAAAATAACGAATCGCAAACACAGGGCACTCCCGCATCAGCGCCCAGCACTGCGCCACAGGATAGCTACTGGGGAAACCCTCCCCAAACACCGCTTCCTAACAGAATGCCTGGGCAACCTGGCTCATACCCCCCATACCAGGCTCCCTGTCCTTCTCACCCTTCCGCTGCTGCACCCGCGCCTAATCC
>FR895470.1:10827-14149 GCA_000434775.1 Eggerthella sp. CAG:368
TCCACAACAACCCAATCAAGGAGCAAATCCTTACGTACAGCCCGCTCAAACGGCAGCACCTTACACTCAACCAAATTCTTATCAACAGCCAACTCAGCAGGCACCTACTCAACAACCGACACATCAACAAACACAACAACACGTACAGCCCAACACTCAACCAAATCAGCAGCCGAGCGAACCGCCAGTATGGCAACCTACCCAACAGCAAGAACAGCCGTCTTTTCGACAGCCTGCAGAGCAAGTAGCAGAACAACCTATTCCGCAGTCTACCTACACCCAAACACCTCCCCCAGCAGCACCCGTTACCCCACAAAAAAAACGAGGGCTTTCAACAGGAGTTCTTGTTACGATTATCGTGCTTGCGGTTTTGCTTGCAAGCATAGGAGGATGCGCGGCTCTTTGGGGTTTAGTCAACAACGCATCAACCACTCTTCCTTTATCAAACATCGAACAACATCCTTCTTATAGCAACTCGCCCCATACAGACGATGAAACCATGAACAGCGGTCTTCGTTATCGCTATTTGCTTGAAGACAACAATTACGATGCGCTCACTACCGACGAGCTATCAAAGATTGACACTCTTCTTAAGGGAGATGACCTCTATTCAACAGACGAAGAACATCAACCTGGCGTTTATTACGTTGGCAAGGATATACCCGCAGGATTATATTGGGTTGACGGAGATGAAACCGAATTAACCTATTACTTCAAACTTAAGCCCACGCAAGATGGCTCAGCTCAAACCACCTATACTGTTTCTCACGGAAATAGCTACTACGACCATAACATTGTAGACGTAGCAGAAGGTGATGTCCTTATCGTTGAAGAGGAAGCGCTACCCCTTGATCAAATGAACGAGAAATTCACCTCTCCTTACAAAAGTGGTGTCTATCGCGTGGGAGCCGATATACCCGCTGGGACCTATACATTGTCTGCAGGAAAAGCAGATGACTACTATGGCTACTACGTTATGAAAGATCTTTCCTATAACGAAGACAGCTATCTTGATCAGGGCTACTTCATGAATGTAAACGAGCATCCAACCATCACCCTTGAAGAGGGCACTTATATTGAGCTCTACAATTTAACGATGAAGCCAGCAAACGTCACCGCCTAAGACATCTCACACCGAATTACAACCTGTTAGCAGCTATAGGCAGCACTCTCTTTTTGCTTCCCCTAGAAGTTTCAAAGAGTCTCACTTTTAAGCTTGTGCGTGTGAGCGAGTTTTGCGCTGCTTTTTTTCGGCGGTGGCTTCTTTTTCCTCGAAAAGCGACTTGAGATAGACAAATATACTTGCAAGGTTACTTGCGTCTTCTTCAGATGCCTCCGTGGCATTTTTTCCCAAAATAACTCTCATAGGAACCGTCATCTTCTTTTTGTCTGACAGATAACGACCTGCTTTTCTACGCAAAGCACTTGCCTGATCACGGGTGAGTGCGATGGGTTCGACCACCAACTTGCCCGCCGTCATGGAAATCATTTTGATATTGTTCTCGTAAGCAAATGCTTTTAGACGTGCCTTGTCAAACTGGTTATGCGTTGCCTTTGGCATTTCTGGTCGTTTCCTAAGCAACTCTTCATATATCTCATCTACCGCATCAAGGGAATCTGCACTCGCTATCTTCCGATAATACAATACCCGCTCGTCGGCATCGGGAATATATTCCTCGGGAATATAGGTATGATCGGGCGTATTGACCACGATATCTGAAAGAGCAGGAGGCAAATACTCCGCGCTCGAAGGCGCGCCTTCACGTGTATTTACTACCGCCTGAGAAAGCATTTGCGCAAATAAATCAAAACCCACCGCTGACATATTGCCGCTTTGTTCCGCACCTAAAATGCTTCCTGCACCACGAATTTCCAAATCTCGCATAGCAACTCGCATACCACTTCCGAGTTCGGTATTCTCATTGAGCGCCGTTAGTCGAGCTTGAGCTTCTTCGGTAAGCGCAATATGATCAGGGAATAAGAAATATGCATACGCTTGAGTGGATGAACGCCCTACGCGGCCCTTAAGCTGATATAACTGAGCGAGTCCCAAACGCTGAGAATCCTCAATGATCAGCGTGTTCGTATGAGGATTATCGATACCGCTTTCAATAATAGTTGTAGCCACTAACACATCGAGCTCACCTGCAGAAAAATCTTCCATAACATGCTCGAGCTGATCTTTGGTCATCTTTCCATGCGCAACTCCAATGCGTGCCTCTCCTGCGGCAGCCTGAACGCGGCGCACCGCTTCCTCAATCGAACGGACACGATTACTTACGTAATACACTTGACCTTTTCGTGCCAGCTCGTGACGAATTGCATCGGAAACCACATCGGGATCCCATTCGCCCACATGCACCTTAACAGGCCGACGATCATCAGGAGGTGTCATAATCAGGCTCATATCACGCACACCCGAAAGACCCATCTGCATGGTTCGTGGAATTGGTGTTGCAGAAAGCGTTAGGACATCGATGGATTCACGCATATTTTTGAGTTGCTCTTTATGAGCAACACCAAAACGCTGCTCTTCATCAATAATAACAAGACCAAGATCATGAGGATTCACATCACGCGACAACAAACGATGAGTTCCAACAAGTACTGCAACCTCTCCGTTTGCAAACCCTGCAAGTGCTTCTTTTTGCTGGGCGGGAGTTCTAAAGCGCGAAAGAACCTCAACTCTTATGTTGTAAGGAGAAAACCGCTCATAAAACGTACTGTAGTGCTGTTGAGCCAAAATGGTGGTTGGACATAAAACCATAACCTGTTTATTATCCTGCGTTGCTTTAAAAGCAGCGCGCAGCGCTACCTCGGTCTTTCCAAAACCAACATCGCCACAAACGAGCCTATCCATAGGATGTGCCGATTGCATATCAGCCTTAATATCGGCAATTGCTGCAAGCTGATCGGGTGTTTCCTGGTAAGGAAACTCACTTTCCATCTGCGTTTGCCATACGGTATCTTTACCGTACTGATACCCCTTTGTTGCCGCGCGACGCGTATACACATCAACCAAATCAAACGCAAGCTTTTTCGTTGCTTTGCGCGCCTTACCAATCGCACGCGACCAGTCTGAAGTATTAAGACGGGTTAAACGTGGACTTGCTCCCTCGGGACCAACATAGCGCGTAATACGATCAAGCTGTTCAACAGGAACATAGAGTTTGTCCCCTTCGGCATATTCAAGCAACAAGTAGTCGCGCTCAACCCCGCCAACTTCCTGCCGAACAATTTCCCTAAAAAAGGCCACGCCGTGAGCTGCATGAACAACGTAATCTCCTGGCTTGTAAGGAAATGTAATCTCAGTAATATCTAC
>FR895470.1:14214-15546 GCA_000434775.1 Eggerthella sp. CAG:368
CGAAATGAGCGCCAGCTTAGCTGCCGGGAAAATCATACCCAAAGGTATTTCAACATCGACAATATTCACCACGCCACGCTTAAGCGCTTTAGATGAACCAAAGCTTGGTCTCATATTCCCCGCCGGAGTGAGAGTGGTATGGGCTATGTTTCCTTTTTCAAGAGAAGCGTGGCCTTCCTCTTTTGTTGAAGTTTCCCCTTCCTGCTCTTCTAAGGCATCATCTGTTGAAGGTCCGAGCACATCGAGTACTTCTTTAATGGGAATACCTAAATCAACAAGCGAAAGTTTCATTTCGTTGCGTGCCCTAAAGTGAGGAACCGAAAAAACAACGGTAAAACCAGCATCAACTAGGGAGCGCAAGCGTCCAAAAAGCTTTTCAGGATCACCTGCAACATCAACTCGCTTAACCACCAACTCCCCATCAAGTTCAACACCAATACGCATGATAGAAACATAAGTAGCACGCGTATTTGTTCCAAAGTTCAATCCATTAGCAGAAAGATACAGGCTCTCAACTGTAACCGAGGTACCCTCGGCTTTTTTCGCAAGTTCATTTAAAGAATGAATAGCATCATCGACCAAAGAACGAGGTTCAACAAGAACCGTCAAGGCCTTAGGCGAAAGATAGTCTCCTACACTTTCAGTTTTTTCGTATATGAAGGGCATAAGAGCATCGGGGCATTCAATAGAGTCATCTTCAAGACTCACCAGTAATTCACGGAGTACCTGGTTCGTTCCCGCAGGACGTGCAAGTTTTTTGCGCGCATGAGCTTTGCCTTTTGGAGTTACTTCAAATTCCCGAACAGGATATACTTCCACTGCTTTGAGCGAAGAAATGGTTTGTCCTGTTGAAGGCAAAAATCGACGAATTTCCTCTAACTCATCTCCGAAGAAATCGAGACGAACCGGATAAGGCAAGTTTCCAGGAAACACATCAATTGTTCCACCCTGCGCGCTAAAACTACCGGGACCTTCAAGCTTTCCCGTGTTTTCATAGCCTCGTTTTACTAACTGCTCTATAACATCCTCATACCCCGAAACGTCACTCGTAGGACTACTGTCGTAATCGCGCTCAGCTTCAAGCATCAAGGGTTTAGCCAAAAGTTCACGTGCGGGAGCTAGACGCTTTAACAAGGCACGAGCCGAAGATACAACAACACATTCCCTTCCCTCTTGAAGCGCCCACAGCGCCTCAAGACGTTGTGCAATCTCTATTGCAGACGCATGATATTCAAGCAAAAACAAATTATCGCTGCGTTCGGGGAAACGGAGTACTTTTTCCTCACCAATATAGGCTCCCACATTTCGAGCAAAGACATCCGCTGCCTCTTC
>FR895471.1:0-954 GCA_000434775.1 Eggerthella sp. CAG:368
AAGAAAGCCCCTTGACCTTATCGGGGATTTTTCGCATAAACAGCCCTTGAAGCGTTCTCTTGCTACAATACGTACCACAAACTAAGAAATTGCGATCACATGACCCAAAACTAAAAAAGGAGCACCATGGCAGAATTCATCTACCAGATGTACCAAGCGCGCAAAGCGCATAACGACAAAGTAATCCTCAATGACGTTACCCTTTCCTTTTATCCTGGCGCGAAAATTGGCGTCGTCGGACCAAACGGAATGGGTAAATCTACCCTCCTTAAAATCATGGCAGGAAAAGAAGACGTTTCTGCAGGTGAAGCGCGACTTACCCCAGGATATACCGTGGGTATTCTTGAACAAGAGCCTCCCCTTGATGAAGACAAAACTGTTATCGAAAACATTCGAATGGCCTTTGGTGACATTCTTGCAAAAATCGATCGCTTTAACGAAATTGGCGCCGAAATGGCCGACCCCGATGCCGATTTTGACAAACTCATGGAAGAAATGGGACAGCTTCAAACCGAAATTGATGCAGCAGACGCCTGGGATTTAGATAGCCAACTTTCTCAGGCAATGGATGCGCTTCAATGCCCCGACCCCGATGCTCCTGTAAACATTCTTTCAGGAGGCGAACGCCGACGCGTTGCGCTCTGTCGCCTTTTGCTTGAAGCGCCCGATTTGTTGCTTTTAGACGAACCAACCAACCATTTAGATGCAGAGTCCGTTTTATGGCTCGAACAATTCCTGCACACCTATCCTGGCGCTGTTCTTGCCGTAACTCATGACCGCTACTTCCTCGACAATGTTGCAGAGTGGATTTGCGAAGTAGATCGTGGCAGTTTGTATCCTTACAAAGGTAATTATTCAACCTATCTCGAAACAAAAGCGAAGCGTCTTGCCGCGCAAGGACAGCAACAGGCAAAACTTGCTAAGCGCCTTGAAGCTGAACTCGAATGGGTACGT
>FR895471.1:1001-10729 GCA_000434775.1 Eggerthella sp. CAG:368
AGCAAGGCTCGTCTTGAGCGTTATGAGCAAATGGAGGCGCAAGCTCGTTCGATCAAAAAGCTCGACTTCGCCGACATTCAAATTCCCGTTGGTCCGCGTTTAGGTTCAAAAGTTCTAGTAGCCGAGCACATCCATAAGGCCTTTGGCGATCGCGTTTTGATTGACGATCTTTCATTCACTCTTCCGCGCAACGGCATTGTTGGCGTTATTGGTCCTAATGGCGTGGGTAAATCTACCCTGTTTAAAACAATTGTTGGCTTAGAAGATCTCACGAGTGGTTCACTTGAAATTGGTGAATCCGTCAAGATTTCTTACGTTGATCAAAATCGTGAAGGCATTGACCCTAAAAAGAATGTTTGGGAAGTGGTTTCTGATGGCCTCGATTACATGAAGGTAGGAGAAACAGAAATCCCGAGTCGCGCCTACGTTGCAAGCTTTGGCTTTAAGGGTTCTGACCAGCAAAAACCATCAGGTGTTCTTTCTGGAGGAGAACGAAATCGCCTTAACTTGGCACTCACCTTAAAGCAAGGCGGAAACCTTCTGCTCTTAGACGAACCCACGAACGACTTAGACGTCGAAACGCTTGAAAGCCTTGAAGAAGCGCTGCTCAACTTCCCGGGATGTGCCGTAGTGGTAAGTCATGATCGTATGTTTCTTGACCGCATTGCTACCCATATTCTGGCATGGGAGGGAACAGACGAAAATCCGGGCAATTGGCACTGGTTTGAAGGCAACTTCGAATCTTACCAAAAGAACAAGATTGAGCGCTTAGGACCAGAAGCGGCAAAACCCCATCGTATTCATCGCAAGTTAACACGCAACTGATACGAGTCGTTAAAGAGGTTGTACCGAAAGGAAAGGTAGCAACAGCAGCATCATACGCAGCGTGCTGGCGGCTAACCAGGTCAAGACCAGTGAACAGTGAGCGTATGAATGATGTCATTATTCGAAAAGCTCGGAAATTTCCGAGCTTTTCGTTTTCCAAGTGGTTCGATTCTCTTTTTTTAAACAACACAGCCCAAGCTCAACCCGGACAACGGAATCAGACTTCATTGTCCCAGTCAATACCCTCCGGCTCTATTGTCCGGCTCTAATCAGTAAAGTAGCCAATGCCGCCTTCAATAAGAGGCTGGAACATGTTGCCAGGAACATTTCTATACAGACCATAGCCGTTACGTTCAGTGTGACCCATCTTTCCTAAGATACGCCCATCTGGGCTAGTAATACCTTCGATAGCAAGCAAAGAGCCATTAGGGTTAACGTCTAAATTCATGCTTGGAATGCCTTTTTCATCCACATACTGTGTTGCAATCTGCCCATTAGTCTTAAGCTGCTCAAGTAACTCTGAAGAAGCGACAAAACGACCTTCACCATGACTAATTGCAATCGAATGAACATCATCAACATTGCAGCGAGAAAGCCAAGGCGAAACATTTGAGGCAACGCGTGTACGAACGAACTTGCTCTGATGTCTGCCAATAGTATTAAACGTTAGAGTACAATCGATATCTTCCATAGGCATAATATCGCCATAAGGAACGAGCCCCAACTTAATAAGGGCCTGAAAACCGTTGCAGATACCGAGCATCAAGCCGTCGCGATTCTGCAGGAGGTCGCGCACTGCCTCTGTAACAGCAGGAGCGCGGAAAAAGGCTGTAATAAACTTAGCAGAACCATCGGGCTCATCACCACCAGAAAAACCACCTGGCAACATAATAATCTGACTACGTTTGATTTCCTTAACCAAGGCTTCAGTACTTTCGGCCACAGTATTTGGTGAAAGGTTATTGATAACGAGCGTAGTAGCTTCAGCTCCTGCCCGTTCAAACGCAGCAGCAGTGTCATATTCGCAGTTAGTTCCAGGAAATACCGGAATAATTACGCGCGGCTTTGCAATAACACCGTTATAGGTAAGAGGCAACGCGTCACGATACGAAACGGTTTCAACCTCTTCGCCTTCGGCGCGATACGGGAACACCGATTCAATTCCACCCTCCCAAGCTTCTTGCAGCTCAGACAAATCAAGTGCTTCTCCACCCAAAACAAGCTCGTAGGCTTTGGTGGTTTCGCCGATTTCATGCACGTGAATTGCGTCTGTATGCTCAGGAATCACTGCGTCGGGAGCAAGCTCAATAATGAAACTACCGTAAGCGGGCAAGAACTGAACATCCACTGGCACACTAGGGTTAAGAGCAAGACCAATGCCATTACCCACACACATCTTAAACATAGCCTCGGCCGCCCCGCCGTAACCAGGGGTGGAAATAGCCAAAACAGAACCCGAAGCAGTTAACTTCTCGACCACATCAAATACTTCAACGAGTCCCTTAACGTCAGGGCGCCAATCGTTGCCATAAACAGCAGGATCAATACAAACTACACGGTTGCCAGCTTGCTTGAATTCAGGAGAAACAACGGTATCAATTTTGCCCGTAGAAACAGCAAAACTGATGAGCGTTGGCGGCACGTCCAAATCTTCAAAGCTTCCACTCATTGAATCTTTACCGCCAATGGCTCCTACACCCAAATCAACTTGAGCTTCCAAGGCACCCAGAACAGCTGCAACAGGCTTGCCCCAGCGTTTTGACTCTTCGTGAAGCTTTTCGAAGTATTCCTGGAAGGAAAGATATGCTTTGTCGCGCGTAAAACCAGAAGCAATCAAGCGCGCAATGCTTTCAACAACAGAAAGATAGGCGCCAGCAAACTGGTTCTTTTCCATAAGATAGGGATTAAAACCCCAGGCCATTGCGCTAACCGTTTTGGTTTCACCAAAAACGGGGAACTTGGCAACCATAGCCTGCGAAGGCGTGAGCTGATTTTTTCCACCAAAAGGCATAAGCACCGTTGCTGAACCAATAGTTGAGTCAAAGCGCTCAACCAAACCTTTATTGGAGGCAACATTAATATCACGAACAAGATTTGTCATGCGCTCTTTGAGCGTAGCGCCCGCCCATTCTGGCCGATAAGTTTCACCCTCAACCACGTGAACATTTACGTGTTTAGGCGCACCGTTAGAAGCAAGGAATTCACGGCTTACATCAACGATGGTTTCGCCATCCCAAACCATACGTAACCGCTTTTCTTCCGTTACGGTTGCGATAACATTTGCTTCAAGGTTTTCCTCGCGTGCATAACCAATGAAGGTTTCAACATCTTCTGCTGCCAAGGCAACCGCCATGCGCTCCTGACTCTCGGAAATGGCCAGCTCGGTGCCATCGAGACCTTCGTACTTTTTGGGAACGTTATTGAGTTCAACAAAAAGACCGTCAGCCAATTCGCCAACCGCAACAGAAACACCGCCCGCACCAAAGTCGTTGCAACGCTTAATCAAGCGGCAAGCATCACCACGACGGAACAAGCGTTGAATCTTGCGCTCCACAGGAGGGTTGCCCTTTTGTACTTCTGCTCCCGCGGTTTCGATACTTTCAATATTGTGGGATTTAGAAGATCCCGTTGCACCACCGATGCCATCACGACCCGTGCGACCGCCCAAAAGAATAATCTTGTCTCCTGGTGCTGGTTCTTCGCGAATGACATGAGAAGCAGGAGTTGCACCCAAAACGGCGCCAACCTCCATGCGTTTCGCAACATAACCGGGGTGATAAAGTTCATTAACCTGACCTGTTGCCAAACCAATCTGATTTCCATAAGAAGAATATCCCGCAGCAGCGGTAGTTACCAGCTTGCGCTGCGGAAGCTTGCCAGGAATAGTTTCCGAAACAGGAGCTAAGGGGTTTGCTGCGCCCGTAACACGCATTGCCTGGTATACATAACTACGACCAGAAAGCGGGTCGCGAATTGCACCGCCAACGCACGTTGCTGCACCACCAAACGGCTCAATCTCGGTTGGATGATTATGTGTTTCGTTCTTAAACAAGAAGAGCCAGTCTTCATCCACGCCATCAACATCAACGGTTACTTTAACCGTGCAAGCGTTGACTTCTTCCGACTCATCAACGTTTTTCATAATGCCGTTTGCTTTAAGATAGCGAGCTCCGATTGTTCCCATATCCATAAGGCAAACAGGTTTTTCATCACGGCCAAGCTCATGACGCAAGGACAAATACCTATCAAAAGCCGCCTTTACCACTTCATCATCAATAGCAACATCAACGAGTTCAGTACCAAAAGTGGTGTGACGGCAATGGTCTGACCAATAGGTGTCAACAACTTTGATTTCAGTAATAGTAGGATTACGGCCTTCTTCAATGAAGTATTTCTGAAAGAATTCAATGTCTGCCAAATCCATGGCAAGACCACGGTTTTCGATAAACTGAGCAAGCCCTGTCGAATCAAGATTGATAAAGCCCTCAACAATCTCAACCTTATCAGGAAAGACAAGGTCCATATCGAGCGTAGAGCGCATATCTAAGGAAGCTTCACGTGCTTCAACAGGATTGATTACATAATGTTTAATAGCAGCACAATCTTCTTGCGAAAGAGCACCTTCAAGCACATACACCTTAGCGCTTCGGACCGCAGGACGCTCCCCTTGGCTAATAAGCTGAATGCACTCGCTTGCCGATTCCGCACGCTGATCAAACTGACCAGGAAGAAATTCCACCGCGAAGACGAAGGCTCCATCGACACAAGGAAGTTCTGTTCGTGCCACGTCAACAAAAGGTTCACTAAAAACCGTTGGAACGCACTGATCAAAAAGCTCCTGAGTAATGCCGCTCACGTCATAGCGGTTAATCAGACGAAGGTTCTCAAGCCCTTCTACCCCAAGAATCGTGCGGAGTTCATGTAAAAGCTGCTGGGCTTCTACATCAAACCCTGGTTTTTTCTCAACATAAACACGCGAAACCATGTTTTGCCCTTCTGATAGTTAAAACAAATAGCCTTACCATGATACGACACCAAAGGTTCGTTTTTCATGCGAGCAAAGGGAAAATCGAAAGAGATCTTTATAATAGATTCATGGACAAAACAACCGCACACATACTTTGTGACATCAATACTGGGTTTTATCGAAAAAACGCTGTTTCTTTTTCCGCCACGCGAGGAGCTCCTTGGCAGGGGTGGCAAGAGTGCGCTCGATATTTTGAAAGGTACTTTGCAAAGCGTTTTGAGAACTGCTCTAGCACATACACAGGGAAGCAAAGGCGGAAGCACACCGGAAAACAAGCGAACGTCATTCCCCAGGGACAACCCAACAAAACCCCAGGTGGACAAACCAACGAACCGCTTAAAACACCGCGAAGAGCTTCAGTTTTTGATTTAGCTTGCGGCAACTTACGCTTTGAAGCGTTTTTGGCTGAGCGCTTTTCGCATATCGATTTCTCTTTTTTTGCCGTGGATAATTGCGATGAACTTTTACCCGAAAAAAGCTTTGGGATGTCGCGTTCAAATAATTCCGCAAATATCCCTTCAAGCAGCACTGTAAACAGCCTTCATTTTCAAAACCTTGATGTTATTTCCTGCTTACTCGACGAAAACGAGCATTTCGCTTCGTATTTCGATGCTGAGCCGTGCGATTTCTCTGTCTCTTTTGGCTTTATGCATCACGTTCCCACGCAACTGCTGCGTGGGAAAACTTTGCAAGCGCTTATCGACCAAACACAATCGGATGGCTTGATCGCTGTTTCTTTCTGGCAATTTATGAACAACGAAGGTCTTGCAAAAAAAGCTCAACGAACTCATCAAGAGGCACTCGAATTATTTCACGCTTCCAGCATAGGCGGAAATAAGCCCTATTCTGGTGCTGATTCAAAAAACCAGTTGCGCTTTGATGCTTCTCGGCTTGAAGAAGGCGACTTCTTCCTAGGGTGGAAAGACACCCCCGGTCAGTACCGTTATTGCCACAACTTTACGGAACACGAAATTGATGAACTCGTAAGTTTAGTCGACAATGAAGCGAAGGTTGTTTCGCGCTTTATAGCCGATGGACGCACCAACAACCTTAATTCCTATCTCATTCTGCAAAAACGCTAGTCCATTCGGTCAAAAAGCGCTTCGAGCGCAACAAGAAACGCAACGAGGCCACAATCCTTGGTACAATCGCTTGCATGAATGAACTCATGCAAGACATACTCGATGCAATTCGAAATGCACAGCAAACGAATACCCCAAATGCCACAGAGGAAGCTTCGAGCCCCTCAAACGCAAAGGCTCTTTCCGACAAGGAACTTGAGCGTATCATTCGAAAGCATAATCGCAATCTCAAAAACAACGAGGAGCATTTTGCAAAAAAGAAGCTCTTTCCTTACTACTTGCATGTAAAAAATAACGAGCCTGACATATGGCAAAGTTGGAACGTGGATGAGATTCTCGACAAAAAAGTTACCCAACTTTTGCAGGTAAAACCACGGCGCACTGCCTCAGGTGTTGCCACTATTACCGTAATGACAAAGCCATGGAAATGCTCGAGCAATTGCCTCTATTGCCCCAACGATTTACGCATGCCTAAAAGCTACCTGAGCGATGAGCCTGTTTGCCAACGCGCAGAACGGAACTATTTCGATCCCTATTTGCAGGTAGCTGCACGTTTGCGAGCACTTACACGCATGGGTCATGTAACCGATAAGGTCGAACTCATTGTGCTAGGTGGGACATGGAGCGACTACCCAAAGGCGTATCAAATATGGTTTATAAAGGAACTCTTCCGCGCACTCAATGAAGTAAAAATGAGCGACGCAGGTTCACTACAAAAACACGACGATGAAAGCGCTCACAAGCGAATAGAGTTCTACCATTCCTGCGGCCTAAGCAATACAAAAGAAGATGCGCAAGCTTTTGTTAAAAGCGCCCAGGAGTTGGTCGATAGCCAAAAACTGAACTACAACAAAGCCTGGGATTTGCTCTATGCAAACGACCCAGTTTGGAAAGCGGTAAGCGCCGAACAAACTGCTACCTTCGAAGAGCTTGAACACGAACACGCAATAAACGAAAGGGCCGATCATCGCGTTGTTGGTTTAGTTATTGAAACGCGCCCCGACACTATTTCAATCCAAAATCTTGCGTTGTTACGCCATTTAGGATGTACCAAAATTCAAATGGGAATCCAAAGCGTTAATGCTGACATTCTCAAACAAAACAAACGAACAATTAGCATTGAAACAATCAAAGAGTCATTTTCTTTGCTGCGCATTTTTGGCTTTAAGATTCACGCGCACTTTATGGTTAATCTGTTTGGCTCGACCCGCGAAAAAGACAAGCAAGATTACCTGGAATTTTCAACCAACAAAGCGTATCTTCCCGATGAAGTAAAGCTCTACCCCTGTGTACTGGTTGAAGGAACAAAGCTCTGCGATTGTTATACCAACGGAACGTGGCGCCCTTATACACACGAAGAACTCCTTGATGTGCTCACCTTCGACACGCTCAACACGCCTCCTTTTACGCGTATTTCTCGCATGATTCGCGACATTTCCGCACACGACATTGTTGCGGGAAACAAAAAAGCCAACTTGCGGCAATTGGTTGAAAACCGCCTTTCGGAACAAAACGCTGACGTCACCGAAATTCGCTACCGTGAAATTAGCACAAGTTCAACCGACAGAGATAAACTCTCGCTTGAGGCAGTCGAATACGAAACCGCCATGAGCACCGAGTACTTCTTGCAGTGGGTTACTCCCGAAAAAAAGATTGCCGGTTTTTTGCGGCTTTCGCTCCCCTCGCAAGATTACATTCGCTCTTGCATTGAGCAATCGACTGCAGACGAAAAGGTGTTTCCTATCCAGGAAAATGAAGCTATGATTCGTGAAGTACACGTGTATGGAACAGTTGCAGGACTCCACAAAACAGGAAAAGGCGCCCAACATCTAGGACTCGGAAAGCAGCTCATTAAAACAGCAGCTTCCATCGCAGAAGAGCACGGTTACAGCAAGCTCAACGTTATTAGCTCGGTAGGAACGCGCGAATACTACCGCAAGCAAGGTTTTGTCGACAATGGCCTCTATCAACAAATGGAGCTGGCCACCCACGAGTAACCAGCTCATCATTGCGTTGTGCTATTGCTTTTTATGTATCTTAAGTCAAGCGCTCTATTGAATTGCCTCAATAGTCGCATCCAAACAAAACAGACCCTGCCTACCGTTTAAGTGTTTACCCTTTAAGTAGTCTGCAATTAAACCACAGAAATTTAAAGCGTAAGCTTATTCGAGAACATCCTTAATGGCAGCAAGTAAGTCTGCATATTCCTCAAATGCGGGAACTTCTGGATGATCAGCCTTAATAGCTTCGGTACTACGGAACAAAAAGCCCGCTTTACCCGCCTTGATCATTCCAAGGTCGTTAAAACTGTCGCCGATAGCGATAGTATCAAGACCCATAGCCTGAAACGCCTTCACCGTTGTGAGCTTCGACTGCTCACAGCGCATGTTAAAGCCCGTGATTTCACCATCAGGAGCAACAACGAGCTCATTACAGAAAAGAGCCGGCCAACCAAGCTTTTTCATTAACGGTTTAGCAAACTGGGTAAACGTATCGCTGATAATGACTGCCTGAGTTTCGCTTCTGAGCTCATCTAAAAACTCTTTGGCACCAGGAAGAGGGTCGATCTTTGCGATAGCGTCTTGGATTTCCTTCAAGCCAAGCCCGTGTTCCTTCAAAACGTCAATACGGAACTTCATGAGTTTGTCATAATCAGGTTCATCACGCGTAGTTCGTTTGAGCTCTGGAATCCCTGTTGCTTCAGAGAATGCAATCCAGATTTCCGGAACCAGTACACCTTCCAAATCTAAGCAAACAATTTGCATAGCCCCTTCTTTCACTCAAACTTCACGTATAGCGCTAACGGTCTCTTCGTTAACGCATTAACTCACTGGCATTTTCTGCGCTTCTTTAGTGCAACATGCTCACGATACTTCCAAGCAACCTGTTCACGCAGCACATTCGCCGCGTTTTTAACTTCTTAGAACACCGTCTTTGCAACACTTTCGCAGCACAAGCACTCTTGGAGCGCCGCTCTTGCAAACACCGTTGCCATCATACCTATCTTTGACACTCCTGTGACATATCTTTCGATTACGTGCAAAGGTCTAAAGGCATAAGGTATCTTTACAGATGAACAAAACTTAAACATGACAGAGTGGCTTTGTGTTTCACTTCAAAAAAGGTGATGCTTTTCTGCGTACAGAGCATCGCATGCACAAAATGACACAACAGACAAAGTCACCTTTGTCATAGCAAAAACCAGTTAGGAGCTTCAATGAAGTTTGAAACACGCGATGAAATTGAAGAACAGTATCGATGGGATCTTTCCGGCATTTTTCAAAACGACGAAGAGTTTCTCGCCAGCCTAAAACAAGCTCAGAAGTATCCAGAAAAGTATCTTTCATTTAAGGGGACTATTTCAAAAGAAGCCAGCAACCTTTTAGCATTTTTGCACTTCGATGACGAAGTAGACATCGAAATCAGCAAGCTCGTTAACTACGCTAACCGCAAAAGCGATGAGGATACGCGTTCTTCGGTGTATCAAGACTATTCAAGCCAGGTTATTTCGCTCTATGTTGCTATTTCGAGTTCCGCAGCATGGTTTAGCTCAGAATTGCTCAGTATTGAAGAAAAAACAATGGAATCCTTCTACGCCGAATGCCCAGAGCTTGAACGTTATCGCAGGGCGCTCGACGTCATTTTCCGCCGCCGTGAGCATACCTTATCCCCTGCCGAAGAAGCACTTCTCGCAAACGCAGGCGAAATGGCAACCCAGCCGAGCAACATCTATTCGCTCATGAGCGATGCTGATCTTACGTTTCCCGACGCAACGGACAAAGACGGAAACACCC
>FR895471.1:10836-14344 GCA_000434775.1 Eggerthella sp. CAG:368
AGTTCCGCAATACCTTTGCTGCAACCCTCGGTGCTCAAGCAAAACAAATTCAGTTCTTTGCCAATGCTCGCAAATATCCAACGAGTCTCGCTTATGCCCTTGATGGAACAGAAGTGCCTACCGAGGTTTACACCAACCTTATTGAAGCGGTGCACAAAAACCTCCCTGCCCTTCATAAGTATGTCAACTTGCGCAAAAAGCTCTTAGGCCTTGATGAATTGCATTTTTGGGATCTCTACACTCCCATGATTGAAAACTTCGAGATGAAATTCACCTATAAAGAAGCCTGCGAGCTAATGTATAAAGCCCTTGCTCCTATGGGCGAAGATTACCTGGCAATTGTTCGTGAAGGCATCGACAACCGATGGGTGGATGTTTACGAAAACTCCGGTAAACGCAGCGGTGCTTACTCAGCGGGTGGATACGGCATGCATCCAGTTATTCTGATGAACTTCCAGGGTACATTAAACGATGTGTTCACCTTGGTTCACGAAATGGGACACTCAATTCATACGTATCTTTCGTGCCACAATCAGCCCTCTTGCTACTCTGATTACGTTATTTTCGTTGCCGAAGTTGCCTCTACCTGCAACGAGGCACTTTTGATGCAATATTTACTCGATCATGCAAAGGACAAAAAGGAACGCGCTTACCTTCTTAATCACTTCTTGGAACAATTCCGCGCAACACTCTATCGCCAATGTATGTTTGCGGAGTTTGAACTGAAAGTTGGTGAGTTAAATGCTGCCGGTCAAGGCATTACCGCTGATACGCTTTGTGAGATATATCGCAAACTCAACGAGGACTATTTTGGCGAAGGCATCGTGATTGATGAAGAAATTGCACTCGAATGGGCACGAATCCCCCACTTCTATTACCAGTATTACGTTTACCAATACGCTACAGGTTACGCTGCCGCAATCGCGCTTTCTCAAAAAATCCTCAACGAAGGAAAACCAGCACTTGAAAACTATTTGGGTTTCTTAAAGGGAGGCTGTTCAAAGCCGCCGATCGATTTGCTTCTTGGGGCGGGCGTTAACATGGCAAGCACCGACCCCATAGAAAGCGCTTTAAAGCTCTTTGATTCGTTTCTTGATGAAATGGATGAACTTATGAGTGAGGAAGGGTAGTCGCCCATAAGAAGGGTTGGCTAACCAGACAACAGCAAGACAAGCAGACGAATTATCCCTTAACGCGCGCTTTTTGCCTTCGCTTTTTTCATGCCAGGCTTAAATACAGAAAGGGCAAAGAGCGCGATAACGCACACAAACATCGCCCCCACCGTTGCTGCTGAAGGTGGCAGCAGAGCAAACCCCACAATAACCACAACGCTCAAAATCCACTTTGCCACCAGCCAACCATGCTTGGCGAAGCCCCATGAGGTCAAAATGCCATACAGAATCGCTGTTGCCATGAGAAACGGAATGCACGGCACAATGAATTGCGAACGAAATGCATTGATAAACGCAAGTGTATCGAGCCCCACAAGGCCCAATGCAGCGCCATTATTGAGGGTTAGCACGAAAAGAACAGCAAACCCGCCAAGCCAGATAGAGGCCGCGAAAAGATGAACGAGATCAATGGTTCGTTTTACTGTTCGGTTTGCTTTAGGAACTCCCATGATGACTAGCTGCCTTCCGTTTCCTCATCATATCCAGTCAGTTTTTTCGGGTTTATCTTTATAGTTAGGATGATTCTTAACGAAGCGCCAACGGCAGATACGTGTAATGAGCAAGGCAACAACTACGATAATGTCAAATGAGCCAACCAGTTCAAGCACGTTCATGTTGTGTTCAAAGAACGCATACAGCGACGCAAGGGTAAAAAGCACCGCAAGAACACCCGTTAAAACAGTGAATAGCTTAATGAGCACCTCTTTTGCACGCGTGGGTGATTTCGCCCACGAAACCACGAAATACACGACAACCGCAAGAAGCCCCAACACCACAATAAGGGGCCATGCCTGCAAAAGTCTAACGATTATTGCCATACTTACCCCTCCTTATAATTAAACACCTCACGTAAATCTCTACCTTAAAGATAGCCTACTTCTCTTTATTGTTCGAAAGAAACGAAAGCAAATCGTTAAGACTTCCCATATCCACACCCGAAGGATGATCCTTGGCCTTTTCGACTGGATTTACACCACTCGACATCATAGATTGAAGCTTTGAAGCCATGCTCTCGAAATCTGCGCTTGAAAAATTACTGAACAAATCATCAGCGGCAGAAGGTGAACGCATAGGCGTAAGCGCCGCGAACAAAGGACCAAGATCGGCTGCAGTATGGTCTATTCCTTCCTGAGTAAGCGCGTTATCTAATTCTTCTTTAGTTTGGCAAGTGCCGAGTTTATCCAACAGCTCCATTTCAGCATCACGTAAAAAAGCGGGAATGTTCATAGTATTACCTCTCTACTGGTGCGTAAGTAATCATAGTATCTCAAACCGAGTACCAAACTATCCCTTTTAGTTCCCAATGTGTCAATCGCTTTCCCGTTCGTTCAACTACAATAGCAAGAGCTTAACAACGGCTTCATGCCGAATATAAGGCTGCCAGTATTTGCTACCAACATACAAAGGGGTGTTTCATGGGCAAGCGCACCGACATCAAAAAAGTTCTTATTATCGGATCTGGACCTATCATTATTGGCCAAGCTTGTGAGTTTGATTACTCTGGCACGCAGGCTTGCAAGGCACTTCGCAAGCTGGGATATCAGATTGTTCTTGTTAACTCAAACCCTGCCACTATTATGACCGACCCCGACACTGCCGATGCGGTTTATATCGAACCACTTAATGTAGAGCGAATAGAAAGAATCATCGCAAAAGAACGCCCTGATGCTCTTTTGCCTAATTTAGGCGGACAATCAGGCCTTAACCTTTGCGCAGAGCTCAACCGAAAAGGTGTTCTTGATAAATACGGTGTTAAGGTAATTGGCGTCCAAGTTGATGCTATTGAACGCGGCGAAGACCGCAACGCCTTTAAAGAAACAATGGATTCTCTTGGTATTGAAATGGCACGAAGTGAAGTTGCCTATTCGGTTGACGACGCGGTGGCCATTGCGGACAGGCTTGGCTACCCCTGCGTCCTTCGCCCCGCTTATACCATGGGTGGCACAGGCGGAGGTTTAGTCTATAACATTGACGAATTAAAAACCGTTGTTGCACGCGGCTTACAGGCTTCTCCTGTTCATGAGGTACTTGTAGAAGAAAGCATTTTGGGCTGGGAAGAACTGGAGCTTGAGGTTGTGCGCGATGCGAACAACAACATGATTACCGTCTGCTTTATTGAAAATATTGACCCTCTTGGTATTCACACGGGCGACTCATTTTGTTCTGCTCCCATGCTCACCATTTCCGAAGAAGTACAAAAACGCTTACAGGAAAAGTCCTACAAGATTGTTGAAGCTGTTCAGGTAATCGGCGGAACCAATGTTCAATGGGCGCACGACCCCGTAACCGACCGCGACATCATTATCGAAATCAATCCGCGAACCAGCCGCTCTTCA
>FR895471.1:14350-37747 GCA_000434775.1 Eggerthella sp. CAG:368
CAGCCGCTCTTCAGCATTGGCATCTAAAGCAACGGGCTTTCCTATCGCCCTCATTTCAGCAATGCTTGCAAGCGGCCTAACTCTTGATGAAATCCCGTGCGGAAAATACGGAACACTTGATAAATATGTTCCCGATGGTGACTATATTGTGTTGAAATTTGCACGCTGGGCATTTGAGAAGTTTAAAGGCGTCGAAGATAAACTCGGAACACAGATGCGAGCGGTGGGCGAAGTGATGTCCATCGGCAAAACCTACAAAGAGGCTTTCCAGAAAGCAATTCGCTCCCTTGAAATTGGTCGCTACGGCCTTGGATTCGCAAAAGACTTTAACGAAAAGACCAAAGAGGAGCTCCTGTCTCTTCTGCGAATTCCAACAAGCGAGCGCCAGTTCATAATGTATGAAGCTCTTCGAAAGGGAGCTACCGTAGACGAACTCCATGAACTCACCGCAATTAAAACCTATTTCATTGAGCAGATGAAAGAGCTCGTTGAGGAGGAAGAAGCACTTCTTTCCTTCGCCAAAAATCATTCAGGCGAAATCCCAGGAGATGAACAGTTTATTTCCGCAAAGAAAAACGGATTTGCCGATCGCTATCTTGCAGAACTGCTCAACCTTGACGAAACCACCATTCGAAATCACCGCTTGAGCATTGGGCTCACTGAAGCATGGGAAGGCGTTCATGTTAGCTCAACAAAAGACAGCGCCTACTACTACTCAACCTATAATGCGCCTGACAACAGCCCTGTTTCCAACGGTAAAAAGATCATGATTCTAGGCGGAGGTCCTAATCGCATTGGTCAGGGAATTGAATTTGATTACTGCTGCGTTCATGCTGCTATTAGTTTAAAGAAGCTTGGTTTTGAAACGATTATCGTAAACTGCAACCCCGAAACCGTTTCGACCGACTACGATACTTCTGACAAACTGTACTTCGAACCTCTCACAGCAGAGGACGTTCTTTCAATTTACGAGAAGGAAAAACCTTTAGGTGTTATTGCTCAATTTGGCGGACAAACTCCCCTTAATTTAGCAAGCCAACTCGAGGCAGCAGGAGTAAATATCCTAGGAACATCTCCTGAGATTATCGATCTTGCCGAAGACCGCGATCGTTTCCGCGCCATCATGGATAGTCTTGGCATTCCCATGCCTGAAGCAGGTATGGCGGTCACCATTGAGGATGCCCTTGAGATTGCCCACTCAATTGGCTACCCCGTTATGGTTCGTCCCAGCTATGTCTTGGGAGGCCGCGGTATGGAGGTAGTTTACGACGACGAAAACCTATACAGCTACATGACAGCTGCTGTTGGCGTAACTCCCGATCGACCTATTCTCATTGATCGTTTTCTCAATCACGCCCTCGAATGTGAAGCGGATGCAATCTGTGACGGCACCCACGCTTTTGTTCCTGCCGTAATGGAACACGTTGAACTTGCCGGCATTCATTCGGGTGACTCCGCTTGCATTCTTCCTTCGGTTAATATTTCCGATGAGAATTTAGCAACCATTAAAGAGTACACACGCAAAATTGCTGAAGCAATGCATGTTGTTGGCCTCATGAACATGCAATACGCTATCGAAGGCGACACCGTATACGTTCTTGAGGCAAACCCCCGCGCGAGCCGCACCGTTCCTTTAGTCTCAAAGGTATGCGGCATTCAGATGGTTCAAATTGCTACCGATGTTATGACTTCGTCCCTTACAGGACGCCCCTCCCCTGTTGGCGCAATAAAAGAAGCCCATTACCAACACTACGGAGTTAAAGAGGCCGTATTCCCCTTTAATATGTTCCCTGAGGTTGATCCTATTTTAGGGCCAGAGATGAGATCTACCGGTGAAGTACTAGGGCTTGCAAGCACCTTCGGAGAGGCATTCTTTAAGGCTCAAGAGGCAACTCAGACATGCCTTCCAACTGAAGGTGTAGTGCTCATGAGTGTCAGCAATCGCAATAAGGACGACTTAGAAGAAGTTGCGCGTGCTTTCATTGACGCAGGTTTTTCACTCATGGCGACAGATGGTACTCATAATGCCCTTACCGAAGCGGGTATACAATCAGAAAAAGTATTCAAGGCCCATGAAGGCCGACCAAACTTGATCGACCATATCACAAACGGCACCATTGCCCTTGTTCTGAATACGCCTTCTTCCAGCACCGAAAGTATGGAAGACGATAGCTATATTAGAAAAGCGGCCATTAAAGCTCATATTCCCTATGTAACTACCATGGCTGGTGGACTTGCTACCGCGCTTGGAGTTAAAGCAGTGAAAGAAGCAGCAGATGCAGAAGTGAAGTCACTTCAAGAAATCCATGACGCCATTCAGTAGGCCGAAATACAACTGCCAGTTCATTAACGTCAACCAACAGGTATCTTTTGCCTATTGAACTGGTGTTTTATGTGAATCTATCCACGCATATTTTCCGAGTAAGTAACTGATACTAAACAACTATAAAGGCCCCAAAAGGGGCCTTTATCTGCGGTTATATACCTGTTTCATCAACATTTATTTTCCTATAAGCCCCAAACAACAAAAAAAGAAGCTCCCCCTAGAGCTCCTTTTTCTATAAATAAAGCGGTTATGAGAATCGCTTTATCATCTAGTCCAAAAGACCCTTTGTAATGTCCTCGAGGGTACGACCACGAGTTTCAACGCCAAAGATTGCAACCCAAATCGCAGTAAAGATTGCGATTGCACCATTAACAACGTATACCGAAAATACACCAGACGTTGCAAGGAAGAAAGCAATCCACAAGGGGCTAAAGATACCAGCGAGACGACCGAACGCATTAGCAACACCAGCACCACGAATGCGGCATGCGGTTGGGAATGGTTCGGAAAGATAAATTGCTGCGGTAGTAACAGAGTTGGTGAACGTGCAAACGCAGAGCAAGAAACCAACGATCATGATAAGCACCGTGTTGTCGGTTGGGAGCATTGCCCAAATAGGACCAATGATAGCGATCAAAACATAAGTAACAATCAAGATAGTTTTGCGGTTTACCTTCTCTACGTAGAAGGTAAGAAGGCCAACACCAACCGGAATGCCAAGCTGCATAACAACCGTCAAAACAGTGGACATATTAACGTCAAAGCCGTTGGACTTAAGAACAGTAGGAGTCCAAGTAATAACGGTGTAGACCAAAACATTCATCGTGAAACAGATAAACATTGCAGTAAGGGTACGAGGAAGCATCTTCTTCTTAAAGAGGAAGGACCAAGGAAGATCCTTAACAACTTCTTCGCCTTCACGACGCTTAATTTCAGACTCAGGAACATCCTCAACAGGCTTACCCTTTGCCGCTGCTTTTGCTTCAAGCTTAGAAACAATCGCGTCTGCCTTGTCGTTTTTACCCTTCATCGCCAACCAACGAGGAGATTCTTCAAGGAAGAAGAGGCAAAGAACAACAACAATAACACCGATGATGCCGCAAATGATAAATACGGCGCGCCAATGGAGGATTGGAAGAACAATCATGTTGATCGCGGAAGCAACAAGCGTACCGGTATTAGCAATAAGTCCCACATATGACTGATACTTACCACGCTTGGTAGGAGGTGTAAATTCAGTCAACGCCGAATAGCCCGCAGGAAATGCTGCACCAAGGCCAAGACCCATAAAGAAACGACAACCCGTTAAGAAGTCTGCATTAGGAGAACCTGCTGCAACGAAGCAAAAAGCAGTAAAAATGGTTCCACAGATAATAACAGCCTTTTTACGGCCAATGCCGTCTGAGATGGCGCCCGCCATCAGGCCACCAACAAGATAGCCAATCATAGTAATAGAGTTGAAGAATGCAAACTGCTCAAGAGACATCCATCCTTCAGACTGCAAAACCATGCCGATAGGGCCGCCTACGGCCATATCTACGGAGTCACAGAACGTAATACCAGCAAGAAGCCATAAGATCTTCTTGTGGAAACCACTGATAGGTAAACGGT
The DNA here is from genome assembly GCA_000434775.1 of Eggerthella sp. CAG:368. Classification (GTDB taxonomy): domain Bacteria; phylum Actinomycetota; class Coriobacteriia; order Coriobacteriales; family Eggerthellaceae; genus Anaerotardibacter. The sequence goes on from FR895471.1 coordinate 18,288, forward strand.
CAAGACGTGCTGCGATACCGTGATAAGAAGAATTCATAGCACCAGTAGCCATTGTATTCCTTTCTTTCACATGTCGTACTTTTTAGAAGAAAAGCACTTAGGGGGATACTAAACCTCAAAACTCAAAGCAGGGGCCCGACGGGGAATCGGAGAATTGAATTTCAAGGCGGGCACATGCCCAGTAGCACAAAAGATCAAGATAGATCAGATTGATCTTTTGTGCTAGGACCTCTTGCGCCGAGCCGTTTCATCGCCATAAAACATGAACCCGCGCAAAAAAACCAAGAGTTATTATTTGACTACTTTTTGAGACTGTCAATGTTTGAACGCGTTTTGAACATGTTATTTTACCTGCATTTATAGGTATGGTCTATAAATATGACAATGACCACGTTCTTGTAAACGTAGGACTTTTTTTCTAAAAAAATCCGAGTATAATCGGTAAGATTCAGTCTGCCAATTTGCGTTTGTATTCTTGGTTTGGCTGCACGTAAAACATCTATAAAAAGTTCGGACCGTTTATAAAAAGGATGCAGAAAATGAGACTTCGCCCCCACTCAAAAGACGAATCTAAAGCGCTCAATCCCGAACCCGCACCCGAAAAAAAACCATTCGTTATCAACTACGATGCCGACGGTGTTCGCATCGGCGACGACGGGTATCCTATGACCCCCACCAGAACACGCATGCATCGTTTATTTAATTTTGCCTTTATCTGGGGCATAATTTGCGCTCTCGGCTGCTTCGGATGTATCGTTGCTTCCTACTTTCAAGGCCAGGAGTACCACGGATTCGAGCTTGTCACTTCTGGTGGCAATATGTATAACGGCTATTCTGTTGCAAATCTATTTCGCTACGAAGCGTTAGTTCTTCTGTTTACTGCCATCATGGGACCCGTTATTAGTATTCAAGGTTTTCGTTGGTTCTACGACAAACGCTCGGTTAGCTTTACGGCAATTCTCATGGGTGTTCTTGCTGTGGTTTCTCTTGTATACGAAATCGTTATCATTGAAGTTGTTGGAGCGTTTGATCCTGCATCCCTTCTTACGCTTATTATTCTCGCCCTTATTGTTTTCAATATGCTCAGCGTTACCAAAGAGCACCCCACGCTCAAAAAAGCAAAGATCGCTTCCACTGTTGTAAAGAAGTAGCCTCCCCTTTAAAACAGGTCAAGTAAGCGATAAAGCCTCGACACTGTTAAGTACCGAGGCTTTATACATTTAGAGCATCCCGTTGTTAGCGTAGAAATTCTTACCCTTTGGGAACAACGATTGTCGGAACAACCAAGTTGAGCAGGGCACTATGAACGACTGAACCAAAAAGCGTTCTTCCAAGAGTAGTGTAGGAATGCGTACCCAAAACAAGAGCTTTTATGCCCTTACTGCAATCCATAAGAACACGCGTTGGTGAAGATCCTTCTATCGCTGCACCAGACACTTCCAATGTAGAATTTTGAACCCTGATATCTTCCACGCGAGCATCAAGTCGTTGCTGAGCCTGTTCGCCAACAGGAGCAAGACCGCCACCCATAGCTTCAGCAGGTTTATTTAAGAAAGCAGGCAATCCCCAAGCAGTCACAAGTTTAAGTGGCTGTTTAGTTCTTTTTGCCTCTTCAACGCCAAAATTAACAGCATTATCGCTTACCGTATCAAGACCAACAGCAACAACAATGCCCGTTCCCTCGTTAGCAGAATTCCAGTCAGCTGGAACCACAACGGTTGGAACCTTAACGGCAATCGCAACACGTAATCCACGAGCACCACCAATAGTCTGACCAATAGTTGAGCCGTGATGAGATCCCACAACTACCATATCGTGCGTCTCGGCAGCATCCGCCAAACAATCCACAACGCCGCCCTTAACAACAGCACTTTCAGCTTTGATGAGTGGATGCTCTTCCTTGAGCTTTTGAAGCATCTGAGAAAGAAGTGCCTCAACCGCATTTTTGACAAGATCTTCATTCAAGCCGCCCTGCAAACGTGCCGAGTTGAGGACGGTAAGAAGAGTTAGCTCAGAAGCTTCACCTGTAGCAGTAGCCTCCTCTTCAGCATGAAGAACAGCCCATTCAAGCGCGCGTTCTCCTCGCTCACTGCCATCAATACCTACAAGAATTTTGGTCATGTATCTTCAACCCTCTTCTAATTAGTGAAACATCGGAATCATAAGCCAGAGCGCAAACAGGATAATTACCACACAAGCAGTAAAGCAAATCACTGAGCATAAACGATTAATGATACGTGCATTGCCTTTGCTGTTGAGACCCCCTTGAGCCCACAATCGAAGACCAGATGCGTACAGCGCCCCTAAGCCACCAGCAATGCCTACGGCAACAACCAAAACAGTAAGAAAATTAATTATTTCTTGCATAACTCATTTCCCTTCTTACGCTGCCTGAGCCATAGTATGGCCAGTTTGAACGGGAGTCACTTTAACTTCTGAAGCCTCATTAACATTGAGAGAATTAACAGGATTGCGCCGCGAAAGCCTGAAGATAATTCCCGCGATTACTAAGGCCGCAACCGCAACTCCAATTGTTCCTGCAAGGCTAATCTTTGCTACCGCACAAGCAACAGCTCCAACTAAACCAGCAGCAGGGAACGTAACAAGCCACGCAATAAGCATACGTCCTGCAACCCCCCAATTAACCTTCGAGCCTTTTTTGCCCAAACCTGAGCCAATGATGGAACCGGAACAAACCTGTGTAGTAGAAAGAGCAAAACCTAAGTGGGAAGAAACCAAAATGGTGGTTGCAGAGGCTGCCTCTGCAGCAAAGCCCTGAGGAGTACTGATTTCGGTTAGACCTTTACCAAGAGTACGGATTACACGCCAGCCACCCGCATAAGTACCAAGAGCAATAGCCAATCCACAAGCAGCAATTACCCATAACTGAGGACCCGTACCCGAAGCCTGAGCGCCAACCGCAATAAGGGTTAGCGTAATGATGCCCATAGTTTTCTGAGCGTCATTGGTACCATGCGAGAGAGCAACCAAGCAAGCAGTGACAGTTTGTCCGTGCCTAAAGCCAGAATCAACCTTGCTTTCAGTCATCTTACGTACTATTCGCAGTATCAACCGCACCGCCACCCACGCGGCAAGACCAGCTACCACAGGAGAAACTAAAGCAGGAATAAGGACTTTAGTAAGAACAGCCATGAAGTTAACACCTTCAACACCTGCACCTACAATAACAGCTCCGACTAAGCCGCCAAACAAGGCATGAGAAGAACTTGATGGTAAACCAACAAGCCACGTGAGTAAGTTCCAAATAATTGCACCAACCAAACCTGCAAAAATAAATTCAGGTCCAATCACCACTTGTTGTTCATTGATAATTCCACCTGAAATCGTTTTGGCAACCTCAGTAGAAAGAAATGCACCGATTAAATTAAGCGTACCCGCGGCAATAACCGCTGTTTTTGGTTTCAGCGCGCCTGTTGCAATCGAGGTAGCCATTGCATTAGCGGTATCGTGGAAACCGTTAGTGAAGTCGAACACGAGCGCTGTCACAATTACCATGCCGACAACAATAAGAGTTGCAATTTCCATTGCTTGTCTGTTCCCCTTTCTGGGCATCTTGTTTGTTCGCGAAGCAAAGTTTTCCTTTGCTCGTGCGAGAAAAGTTCCCGTTTTTCTGCCTTCTGGCCACGAAGACACAACGAGTCACTTTTTCTGCTCAAACAAGACTAGACCCCTAGAAAAGGGAGTATGTTCACGCAATGTTAACTCATGGCCTTAGTTGTTAAATCGAGTTTACAAATCTGTAGAATATCGCTTCACCTTTGCCTTTTAGATTTAAACCCAAATCCACTTTTAGGCCTTAATTCTGTTTTCAAGTTAGCCTAACTACGCTTTTGTATAGCCACCTCACCTCTAGAGCATCACGCCCTTAATTCACTACACAGCTAAGATACCTCTGCATGACTATCAGATAATCCGAGAAAGAAGGCATTCTTTTGGCCTCGGCCCTACGCTTTCTAACAAAAAAAGGATGCGAAACAATTCGCATCCTTTTCGTAGTTCTAATAGCTTTTTCTAAACGGTTATTTATCTTCGTGATGCCAAGGCTTGCTTTCGCCCTTATTCTCACCAGGAATGCGCACGTTGATTTCCTGATTCTTAACACCAACACGAGCACCCGCAGGAATAGATTCGGTAACAAAGGAACTACCCGCAATGATAGCGCCTTCACCCACAACCGTCTCCCCACCCAAAACACTAGCGTTTGAATAGATAGTTACGTTGTCCTCAATGGTTGGATGACGCTTCTTGCCAGCAAGTTTTTGGCCCGCACGAGTTGAAAGAGCTCCAAGCGTAACGCCCTGATAAATCTTTACATGGTTGCCAATGTTGGTGGTTTCGCCGATAACAACACCTGTTGCATGGTCAATAAAGAAGTACTCCCCAACCGTTGCACCAGCATTAATATCAACACCAGTACCACTGTGTGCATACTCGGTCATGATACGTGGAATAAGAGGTACGTTCTGAACATAGAGCTCATGAGCAACGCGATACACGAAGATGGCGAAGAAACCAGGATAGGAGAAGATGATTTCCTCTTTGCTCTGCGCCGCAGGGTCTCCGTCAAACGCTGCTTGAACATCTTTCAAAAGCATGCTCTGAATTTCGGGAAGGCGAGAAAGGAAGGTGAGCGTTATTTCATCGACGCGCTCACATATTTCCTCTTCAGAAAGCGTGCCGCCATCACGAAACATAAGAGCCTCGTAAACTTGCTTGCGTAAAACATTTTCAACACGTGTAAGCGTTTCGCCAATGAAATACTCGGGATGAGAGCCCATAGGAGCTTCGTCTCCAAAATAACGGGGAAACATCACACGACGCAAGTCACCCAACATACGAGTAATTGCTTTTTTGTTTGGAAAATGATGATTAGGATCGGTAAAGAAGATCTCTTCCGCCTGATAGTTGGCAGCAATGCCCTTTACCACATCTTGTAAATTCTCGTTGAGCATATCGTTCCTATCTACGCACTATCCCTAGCAAATCTTAATGAGATTCGGAGAGGCTACCTTCTAGTAATAACAACAGCTTGAAGCCAAAAAGTCTTCTGTACAGAATACCTATTATCCGATGCTCTGTTAACCCAAGGTTGAAAGGTTTTGAGGTAAACGAAACCGTTTCCATTATAAGAAGCAGCCGTAAAACCGCAGACGCCCTTTATTGCGTCCTATTCTTATGCGGGTCTGCCCTTATGTGCGTTCCAGCCCAAGCCTTCACTTCTAAAGAATCGCGGCTCACTTCCCTTGCGAGGGCCTACACCAGTTCAAACAGATTAATGATCTATTCTGTCCCTGTTCCCGTTCCAGGATCAGGTGGTGTCGGCGGTTCTGGTTCAGGCCCTGGTTCTGGCTCTGGCTCCGGTGTAGGAGGAGTTGGAGGCTCAGGTTCTGGTGTAGGGGTAGGGGTTGGAGTTGGCTTAGGCTTAGCCGCTTCTTCCTCGGCCTTCTTCTTTGCCTCCTCTTCAGCTTTACGCTTTTCTTCCTCTTCCTTCGCCTTCTTCTCTTCATCATCTTTATTTGTTGACGATATATTGGTTAAGCCAAGGTTGGCATTCGGGAATGTTTTATTGTAAGTTGGATCCGGTGCTTCCATGAACGGAACGATGGCACGATCTTGACACCACTCATTCATAAAGTAACCAAAGACGCGTGCACCCGAAACGGTAGTAGCAGGCACAACACGATCAGGATCACCAATCCAAATAGCCACCGAAAGCTCAGGGGTGAATCCCGCAAAGTAGCTATCCATGTAATTTTCCGAAGTGCCCGTTTTGCCTGCGGCCGGCTGACCAGTATTAATGCGCGCCGCCATACCTGTGCCGCCGTTAATCACACCCTCCATTACCTTTCGCGCTGCACAGGCTACTTCAGGAGAGAGTGCTTGTTTACCTTCTGGTGAAGAGGCATCAAGGAGCACGTTTCCTTTTCGATCGAGAATTTGCTCTATAGCAATGGCATCGTAATGGGTGCCACCGTTTGCAATAGTTGCATAAGCATCCGCCATTTCAAGCGTAGTTACGTCAGAAGTTCCCAATGTCAAGGAAAGCACTGGATCAAGATTAGAGGTGATACCCATACGGTGTGCTGTATCGCTCACCGCCTGAGGCGTCACTGCTTCGCAAAGACGCGCAAAGCCCGTATTCGAAGAAATTGCAAAAGCGCTTGCAATGCTTCGAGTTCCATATTCCGCGCCATTAATGTTTTCGATTGGCTTATTGCCTCCAATGGTAACCGTGCTTGAACAACTAACGCTTGTATTAGGTGAAATACCTTGCTCAAGAGCCGTTACTAATGTAAACGTTTTGAATGAAGAGCCTGGCTGGCGAGCCTCTTGCGATGCCAAATTCCATTGGCGATCATAAAAATCTTTGCCGCCAACCATGGCTTTGATATAACCGGTATTCGGATCAATAGCTGTCATACCAACGCTCAAAGCGCTATTCATTTCGCTCTCTGCTCTATCAGCTGCAGCTTCTGCCATTTCCTGCATATCGACATCAAGGGTGGTATAGACCGTTAATCCACCCTTAAATATTTCAGTAGCCGATAAGTTATAGGAACCTGAAAGAAGTTGATCGCGTACATAACTCGCAAAGTAAGGATACGCCACAAAGCCATCCATAGAAGGTTCAGTAGGGTTAAGGTTGATTGGCTCAGCCTTGGCAGCCTCTGCCTCTTCTTTGGTAATTACCTTGTTTGACACCATGCGGTCAAGTACCACATTTCGACGCTCAAGGGCATTATCGGGATAATATAGAGGGTTGTTATATGAAGGAGACTGTGGAATACCCACCAACATAGCAGCCTCAGCCAAGGTAAGGTCCGAAGCGGATTTGGAATAATAGCGCTGTGCCGCAGCTTCAATACCATATGCACCAGCACCGTAATTGATGGTGTTCATGTAGAGCAAAAGAATGTCTTCTTTGCTGTAGAGCTTTTCCATCTCTATGGCAAGATATGCTTCGCGAGCCTTTCTCTTATAGGTGATATCGTCCATCTCACCAAGAAGAATGGTGTTACGCACAAGCTGCTGCGTAATAGTAGAGGCCCCCTCGAGCGTACCACCAAGCATATTGTTAACAACGGCGCGACCCATACCAAGTAAGTCGACGCCGCCATGATCATAGAAGCGTTCGTCTTCTGTTGCTACCGTGCCCTCTACGGCGTAACGCGAAATCTTATCAATAGAATCGAGTGGTTCGCGATTTTCCAACTGAAAACGCGCTAGAAGCGTAGTGTGATCACTTGCATATACTTCGGTTGGCTTGATGGTATTGAAAGCATCAGCATCTGAATAATCAGGAAGATTTTGAAGCCATACCGCAAGAGTAATTGCAATAGCAACTGTACCCACAAACAAGCAACCCACAACCGCCATAAGAGCAATATGGAACTTTGAAAAAAGAGGCTTATCGAGGTTTTCTTCAAAGCCCTCTGTCTCTTGGAAATCTACATCCCCTGATTCGTTATAACCAGTCTCTTCGGTTTTCTGTTTTTTGTTATCAAATTCGCTTTTCATATGCTGAGCTTGCAGTTCTTCGTTTTCTCCAACATCTTTGGCGGGTTTATCAGCATCATCAAGAGCAGCATCTTTCTGAGAGTCAGAAGATGAAGCAGCGTGCTGTTCTTTTGAAGTATCTTCTGGCACGCTTTTATCCTTAGAAACATCACTCTTGCTGGACGCAGAATTAGATGCCATGTTATCGTTTTTGTCGGCTTCGCTCATTAACCCCTCCTGGTCAAAAACGCCCGGCTCAACGCAAGTTTAGCCCCGTGAAAACATATTTATGTTTAAAGGAAACACTATTTTTGCTATTGTACCCCGACTATTAGGCAAAACTTGCCAACATTACTCTTTGATTTGATGCTTGCAGTGTTTTTTAGACTTGAGGCTATTTACTACAACCAATCCAAACACGATAACAATCTTTCTGTCCATTAAAATCTGCCGAAACCAAAAAGTGCGCGATGGCATAAAGCGGATTATAACCAGCCTTTTTAGCCGCTTCGAAGAGTGGTGCTGTGCGCACGTGAACCTTTTTGCCGTATTCACTAAACGCTACCCCTTCAAAAAACCTCACCCCTTTTTCGATTTCCGAAGCTCGATCCCACAACACAAGGGGGGCCTGATCACTGGTTTGATGCTCTAGGAGGTCTTGAGTTTTTACCAAAGCTCGTGACTGGACGAGCTTTTTTCTGCTGTCTGCTCCTACACTCCTTGCGTTTTTGTTTTCGCCCCCCTCTTTCTTGTCTCCAGTTTCTTTATGCGCTCCCTTTTTCTGTATGCCCACAATCCCCGTTTTCTCATTTATCTTTACAGGAACATCGTCTTCCTGGCTTTTAGCGTCCTCATCCGCCTCGGAGCCTTTCGGATAATCCACGTAAGATTCGATCATTTCGTCGGGATTTTTCGCATCTATAAAGAGAGCGTAGCGCTGCATATCACGCACAAGAATTTTGCGTTGCCATTGAGATTCTGGATTGTAGGCATTAAGCCTTGTAATAATAGGTACCGCTTCTCGCACGCCATTCCGTATAAGATCAAGAGCATGTTTACTCAACGCCCTTTGATACTTCAATCGCCTAAGCGCTCGTTCCAAACGCGTGATTTCATCTTGAAACTTTTCAGTAGTTATATCGAACGCCGTTATTACATCCTCTAAAGAGCGCGACTTCATTTTCTCGAGCTGCCTAATCGAAACGCCCATTTTACGATAGAAGGCAATGTTGCTCGCCTCAAACAGAGCATGCAAAGAATAAGCACGATAGTTACTATCGGGCAAACGGTGTGAATGAATGAGCCCTAACTCTTCCCAATAGCGCAATGTTGAAGCAGGAATATTAAGGAGTTCCGACGCTTCTTTAATAGTGCATTCCGCCTCTTGTCTCATCTTTTCCAACACCCCAATTCAGCAATTTGTGAACATTTGATGAAGTAACATGTTCGCCTCTAAACATTCAAGTTACTTGAAAGTTTAGAGTAACTTCGCGCTTGAGAAAAGAACAAGTAACGCAACGCTAAAAAGACCAGTAAAGGAGAAGAAATGATTGAGCGTTCGATGGTTAAATCTTACTTACACTACGTTGTTCCTGCAACCATCGCTTTCACTCTTACCTGCATCTATTCTATTGTTGACGGTATCTTCGTTGGCAACATTGTTGGAGACGCAGGCCTTGCTGGCATTAATGTTGCTTATCCTCTATACGCGCTGGTTCTTGCAACGGGAACGGGTATTGGCATGGGCGGCGCGGTTATCTCCTCTATCCGAGAAGGATCAGGAAATCGCGAGGGAGCGCGCCACGCAACCGGTCATACCATTTTGATGCTTCTGATCTTTTCTATTCCTGTTACCTTATTACTTCTTTTTTTCGCATGTCCCCTTTGTGCAGTTTTAGGCGGAGCAGGAGAAACACTCAATCAAGCCGTTTTGTATCTTTCCGTATTATCTTTAGCAGCACCTTTACAGGTAATGATTGTTGGCTGTCTTCCTTTAATCCGCAATCATGGACATGTGAAATACGCCATGGTAGCCTCGGTCGTTTCCGGTGTTATCAATGTAATATTTGACTATGTATTTGTTGTTGCTCTTAATTGGGGAACTATGGGTGCAGGTGCCGCCACTGCCTTGGCTCAGTGCTGCAGCTTTCTTTTAATTGCAGCGTTCTTCTTGCGCAAAAACGAACGCTTAGGCCTTCGTCATTTCAAACCCAACACTGAACTTTTCGCCCATTCCTTAAAACTTGGATTAGCACCTTTCGGCTTAACGCTTTTACCCGAAATCACCGTTGTTACACTTAATGTAAGTGCTCTTATCTACGGAGGAGAAACTGCCGTAGCTGCCTATGCGGTTATCTCTTATGTTGCTTACGTGATTCAAATGCTCATTCAAGGCGTTGCTGATGGCAGCCAGCCGCTCGTAAGCCAGTGCTACGGCGCAGGCAAACTGAAACTCGTCCAAAAAATTCGCAACACCAATTTTGTTGTAGCAATTTCGATTGGGCTTATTGGGTTAGGTGTTATGACCGCTCTGCGCTACCAAATCCCAAGCTGGTTTGGCGCCTCTGAAGCAGCAACTGAAATTGTCGCCTTCGCTCTTCCTGTCATTGCATTCGCCTACATGTTCTTCGGTTTAACCCACGTAAGCACTTCATACTTTTACGCAACCGACGACGCACGAGGTTCAAGTTTGTTGGTCTACGGAGAAGCGGCTCTGGTTGTTTTATACACCTGCGGTCTTGGTTTTGTTTATGGACTCACGGGAGTTTGGGGCGCTACCGGAATGACACAGATTACCCTTGCGTTTGTTGCTGCTGTTCTATTACGCAGACATTCCCACAAACGCCTTGGATTAACCTCGGTGCACAAAGGACATAAAGCTGCCGCACATCGTCATATCGCTGCGGCAGGAAGATAACGCTACCACATAAAGCATCCTTACAAAAAAGTGAGATGCGCAAAGACGACTGCAGTAAAAACGGCATAGAAGAGCAAACCGCGGAAGAGAATAACTTACTCTTCCGCCAGGAAATCAAACGCATATTGCGCAGCAGCCATTGAGCCTTTAATCAAAACACTTTCGTCAACATTGTAAAAGCAGCTATGTTGGGGGTATTCTGCTCCCACCTCAGGGTTTCTTCCGCCAATAAAAACAAATACACCAGGAACAAGTCGTAAGTATTCGGAAAAATCCTCACCTGAAAGCGTTCCTTCATATTCAATAAGCACGTCTTCGCCCAATATTCGCTTAATAGATTCCTGAGCTCGCAAGGCACATGCCTTATCGTTAATGAGAGCTGCATTGCCGGGAGTCCATTCAAACGTAGCTTTCGCCCCAAAGGTATTAGCAATGAAATTCACCATACGCTCCATTTTCCCCGCCAAAGAATCACGAAGCTTAGGATTAAAAGAACGAACAGTACCCGTTAAGTAAGCAGAACCCGCCATAACATTGCGGGCAACACCTGCGTGGAACTCGCCAATTGTTAAAACAACTGGTTCGAATGGCGAAACATCACGGCTTACAACTGCCTGCAAAGCCTCAATCATAGAAGCGCCAACAACAATAGCATCAACGCCTTTATGGGGCATAGCACCATGAGCGCTCGCGCCACTAATATCAACCCTAAACCAGTCAGTGTTAGCCATACGATGCCCCACATCCGCAGAAATCTTTCCCGCAGGAACCTCACTCCAAATATGCGCACCATAGATGGTTTCAACGCCATCAAGAGCACCTGCTTTGATCATCTTGCGAGAGCCAATTGATATCTCTTCGGCAGGCTGAAAAATTACACGAACTTCGCCCTGAAGTTCTGAACGATACGCATGCAAGATTCTGATGGCACCCAACATCATAGCCATATGGCAATCGTGCCCGCAGGCGTGCATTACCCCTTCATTCTGCGAAGCATACTCCACCTTCGTGAGCTCATTAACCGGCAAGGCGTCAATATCAGAACGAAGAGCAATACAATGATGCGGTTTCCCGTTCTCATCGTAAGCGTTGGGCGCTTCGCCTTTAATAGTAACGATAAGCCCCGTTTCGTAGGGACGAACATATGAGACACCAATTTCATCGAGTGCCGCAGCGAGAGCATCAGAAGTTTTAACCTCATGCATACTGAGCTCAGGATGCGCATGAAAATAACGGCGTTTCCCAATAACATAAGGTTCAATTTCTTCAGCCATGGCACGAATACGGCTGGTAATAGCAGACTTTGTCATTGTTATCAATCTCCTCAAGTCGGCAAGGATCCGACTAAAAAAAGTATATCAAAGCCAACAACAAGAACAACTCATCAAGCAGCAGTAATAACCTCTATAATGAAAGATGAAGATGCTCTTGCAGGAGGGTTGATGCAGGAGCTTCATATTCAAGGAGGAGGATCTTATGGCTTACAAGAAAGTTCTTGTTCCATTCGATGGATCAGATCATGCCAAAAGTGCGCTTGGCATTGCAAAACAGCTGCTTTCAAAAGACGAGGATGCAAAAATCTTCGTTATCAATATTGTTCCCATGAGCGTTATTCCTGCCATTACCAATGCAGGTCCCGCATTGGGTACTTCGGTCACTTTTACCGACTACGATGCTTATTCAGAGCTTTTTGAAAGTACGCTCGAAGGATTCCGCGAAGAAATGATCGAATCAATTGGTGATACGCTCGACGATATTGATACCAGCAAAATCCAGATTGAAGCAGTAGCACACCCTTCCCCCGTTCACGGGATTATCGACTACGCCGACGAACATGATTGCGACATCATTGTTATGGGTCGCCGTGGTCTGGGAGCTGTTCGCGGGTTACTTGGAAGCGTAAGCTACGGTGTTTTACGCTCAATAGATATTCCCGTTATGACGGTAAAATAGTTCCCTTACTAAAACACCCGAAGGGTCAGAGTGCGAAACGCCCTGGCCCTTCCAACTGTCTCTTCTAAACCGCCGAGCATGGGCAATAAATGACTTTGTCTTGAATTACTTGAAAAAGACTAAACAACTAAGTCCGCTTCTTTTACAGGAATAGCCGCTTTGAGCGCATCTAAGCTTGTTTCTATTTGACACCCAATGCGTCCCCCCGAAAACAGGATAGAATCGAACAATTCAGCCGTTTCATCAACGGTAGTAGTGAAGAATTTTTTCATACCCAGAGGAGAGCAGCCGCCATGAACATACCCGGTAAGTCCTAATAATTCCTTAGATTTAACCATATGGATCGCTTTTTCTCCGACCGCATTGGCGGCTTTTTTTAGATCAAGTTCCTCTGCCACCGGAATCATAAACACGTAGTGTTCGCCTGATTTTCCAATGGTTACCAACGTTTTGAAAACCCGATCAGGATCTTGCCCAAGCATCTGAGCAACCTCCACGCCACTTAAAGCCTCTGGACACTCAAAAGTATGAAACGTATACGGAACCTTAACGCGATCAAGTTCACGCACGGCATTAGTTTTCTTTTCTGCCTTTTTCGACATGCCATATCCCTGTTCAGATTAGTTCTACTTGCAAAATACCCCGAATGCTCTGTTGCTTTTTAGATGCCCATAAGCTCTTCAGCAAAACGAGCAGAGTTTTCCAAATCCTCTACCAAAACATACTCATCAACCGTATGAAAGTTAGTCATTCCAACTCCCACAACTACCGGAGTTGCTCCCTTTGAGGCCAGTACATTTGCATCAGATCCGCCACCTGTTGTTTTGTATATCGGCTTAAGCCCTGCTTTTTTGGCTGCATTGCTTAAAAACTGAATAAGTTTGTCAGATTCCTCATAGAAAAAACCGGGATATTCAAGTGTCCACTCAAGATTAAGTTTGACTTGACTATTTTCTGGGATAGACGCTTCGAAGGAAATCTTGCTCTCTTTGTTTGAGGGAGAAAACTTTTCGAATGCTGCTTCAAAGGCGCTTGTTATCTCTGTTCGAACCTCTTCAACCCTGTCGCGCGAAAGCGAACGACACTCACCCGTCACGCTGCAGGATTGTGCAACAATGTTGTTTACCTGCCCACCTTCAATACGTCCTATATTCGAAGTGGTAGCCTCATCTAGTCGTCCCCACGAAATGCGAGCAAGGGCATCTGAAGCAATAGAAATAGCAGATATGCCTGCTTCAGGTTCAACGCCAGCATGAGAAGCGCGCCCTGTGATTTCCGCCACGAACGTATAATGATAAGGCGCACCAACAATGATGGTTCCCGCGGCACCATCAGAATCAAATACCGCACAGGGAACAATCCCTTTACTTTGCGCTTTTTCAGATGGAGTAGAACTAGATGCGGCGGAGCTCGTCGAGGAAGAATTCGCTGAAGAAGAATCGACCGAACCCTCGGTACTTCTTTCCGAAGTAGTCTTTCTCACTTGAGCAAGTGCATAATCAAACAATTCTTGATCCAAATACTTTGCACCCAAACAGCCAATTTCTTCGCAGACAGTAAATACAATCACAATTCCTTTATGAGGCGCACCCGACTCAACAATACAGCGCGCAGCTTCCAAAATTGAAGCCACACCAGCCTTATCATCGGAGCCAAGAACCGTTTCACCTTTCGAACGAACAAGCAATCCTTTGTCTGACAGCGTTGAGTCCTTAACAACTTCGGGTTCAACACCCCCACACGGCTGAACGCAATCCATATGAGCGGTGAGCACAATTGGAGCCGATTCAAAACCATTTAACAACGGCGAATTCTCCGATGCAGCTTCAGTGGCAACAGCTCCTTTAGGAGAAAGCCATGCAACAAGGTTCCCCGTTTCTGAACCCGTTTGTTCATTTGAGGCATCAAAACATACCGTAAAGCCAAGGTCTTCCAGAACATGTTGACAATAATGAGCGACGCCTGCCTCTTTACGCGAAGGGGAATCGATTTTTACCAGATCAAAAAACGTATTCATTAAACGTTCTGCTTGCATAATAATCCTTCTATTTACGCCCTATTTTTACATGAAGTAACAGCTCTTACCTTAACACCAAGAGTTACGAGAATTGAAGTTTTTATCAATCGTCAACCCAACAACATAGACTTCTTCTTGTTGCCATTTGCTTACCAAACGCCCATCAAGATTGGCGCAACTGCGTTGCTATAATGAGACCAACGAGGGAAGACAATAGCCTAAAAGAGCAACAGGGGAGGAAGCTATGGCTATCGACGTATCGAACGTACATGTTTTTTCACACAGCAATATTAGAATCGAAGGAACTGCAGAAAGCATGGGGGCCTGTTCAGGCGCAGGCGTTTGTTCTGGTGCTTCTGATACTAAAACCGCGCACGTGCTGTATTTTGACGTCTTCGAAATGGACGCCGAACCCCACGATGCAGATATCCTTTTTATCACACACGACCATTACGACCACTATTCGCCTAAAGACGCAAAGAAAGTCGTCAATAAGAACACGATAATCATGGCACCCGTGAGCCTTGTTGAGTACTCAAAAAAGGTAGAGGCTGATCCCGCTTCCGTTGCAACAAGCCCTGATGAACCACCTTTTGAACCCTTGTCAGCCCTTGGCGCAACACGCATTATTGGCGTTGAACCAGGAGATGAATTTTTCCTCGAAGGAATAAAGGTTGAGGCTGTTCGCGCTTACAACGTTAAGCCCGAACGATTAGGGTTTCATCCGAAAGAAAACAATTGGGTGGGATACGTTGTGACAGTTGACGGCATACGTTACTACATAGCAGGCGACACCGATCAAAACCCCGACAACGAAACTATCGATTGTGATGTAATGCTTGTCCCCGTTGGAGGAACCTACACTTGCAACACTGCTGAAGCCGCCGCATTCGCTAACGCAATAAAGCCCACAATTGCTATTCCTACACACTATGGTTCAATCACAGGCAAGAAAACCGATGGAGATGAGTTCGCGAAGCTCGTAAATTCAAGCATTACCGTAGTTAAAAAACTGCCCTGGTAATTACAGGGTTACTTGATAGTTTTGCAACTAGCTGCGTAGCTAATTACGCAGCTAATTACGCAGTTCAAGCCTACAAATAGTTATATGGATTTACCGCGGCGCCATTAAGTTCAACTTGGAAGTGAAGATGCGCACCAAAGGAATTGCCGGTATTGCCAACGTAGCCAATCTGTTGACCCTTCTCTACTGATTGACCAGCCGAAACCGCCAATGCACTATGATGCATATACTTGGTAACAAGGCCATTGCCGTGACTGATAACGACCCAGTTGCCAGCACTGCTGCTGTAACCCGCAATCATAACGGTACCAGCGGCAGCAGCATAGGTTGGGGTTCCTTGAGGCGCCGCTAGATCAATTCCTTTATGGAATGAACTATCGAAGCTGCGATATCCAAAACCAGAAGAAAGCGTACCTCCAGGACAAGGGTTGGTGAACTGACCGTTGCCAGAAACGACGTTTCCGCTGCTAGGCTCCTGGTAGTTTCCTCCGTCTGCCCTGCTTGCTGCGGCGGCAGCTGCCTTAGCAGCTTCTGCCTGAGCCTCTTCCTGAGCATGGAGTTCGGCTACTTCAGCAGTAATTTTGTCGGCCTCAGCCTGTAAACTTGCCTTTTTGTTTTCGATATCGGTCTTTAATTCAAGAGAACGTTGCATTTCTTCAGCTGCAACTTTTTCCTGTTTGGAATATTCTTCGTGAGCTGCCTGAGCCTCTGCACGAACATCCTTGGTTTCCTGAACAAGGGCAGCATCCTGAGAGGAAATCTTTTCAAGAGCATCCCAAGCAGTTAGAAAATCTTTGAAATCGGTAGCTCCCAAAATTACATCAAGGAACGAGGTGGAACCACCCGCTTTATACATATCGTTTGCACGCTCGCCCAAGCGCACTTGCAATTCACCGATACGTTTTTCTGATTCTTCAATACGTTTTTTTGCTTCGTCCATAGCAGAAACAGCAGCATCATGCTTTGCTACTGAAGCGTCATAATCGCTATTTGCCTGATTAAGCTGAGTTTGCAATTCGTCGATTTTTTGAGTAATTGCATCAGCCTCTTTTTGCTTTTCCGCCGCTGTCGCACCATGGGCAGCAGTTGATGGAATAAAAAAGCATGCCAACATAAGGGCAAAAGCGCACAATCCTATTGAGAGCGGCGAAAGGAACGTGCGTGATTCGTTTACGTGTTGCATATGCACCTATTTCTTTCGTACGGTTTACTTGCTTTTACGCGAAAGTGTCAGAAAAGAGTTCTAAAAACGTTCAATGCATTAAACGCTTAAGTGTTGTAGTCTCGGTCTCAGCCCTAGAGCAACCATTTGCTATTGACTCACTAGGAAACAAACAGCAACATCCCAACAATCTTTCGCAAATCAATTTTGCCGTATCGATGATACTAACAAGATTGTTTAATTCGCGCCACGTATTTAACGGAAGGAACACAACATTTTACAAACAACAGAGCCAGACAATACCCTCCGGCTCTGTTGTCCGGCTCGACTCCATTTCCTCATAATGCTTCCTTGCGGTGGGTCCTCGCGGTAGCTCCTCACGCTGTTTCCTTGCGCCGACTGGCTTGCACCAACTAACTAATTTGTGTCAACTTTCTTATACTAGCTTCCCTATACCAGTTGGCCTATATCGGCAGCTTACTGTTTTTCATTCACAGCTTCGACAGTCTCGTCTCCGCAACACTCACGCGCCTCAGCACCAAAACTCATCTCATCGGAATGAATAGGACTCCAGCGTTCGAGCTGTGGCAGCACTGCGCCCATAAGTGAGACCGCCTCATCGATGCTCATACCAGTGTTTTCAGCAAGACGCGGGGCACAATCCTCAATCATGGCATCCATTGTTGTAGCGTAGGTGTACGCTCCGTCCTCGTAACACCATTTGCAATAATGTTCGGTGGGAGTGCCGTCGGCTTCTGTACCGTACTGTTCTGGAGAAAGCATCATTCCGCAACTCTGACAGTAGTGCTCTGGCATCTCAAGCAGATGAGCAAGGGGCTCCCCCGTAACGGTGGCAATGAGTTTGATCATATCGATACCCGGTATAACCTCTCCGCGTTCCCAGCGGCTTACCGCTTGACGAGTTACATAGAGCTTTGCAGCCAACTGCTCCTGAGTGAGACCGTGAGCTTTGCGAGCGGCGATAAGTGCTTCGTTAAATGCCATGATAGCTCCTTTTATCTTGGCCATCGTATTGACTTAACTATATATGGGCAACTCTACTAAGTCGAGAAACCATTAGTTGCGGAACAACAGAAGGCAGCACAGAACGGACAACGGACAACGGCTCCGTCGTCCGTTCTGGTTACCGCGTGTAGATTGCAACTAAACGAATCGCTTCACCCAAAAGCGCGCCGTAAAAAAATACACCATTGCGAACAAAAGCGCCCCCTGCAGAAAAGACGGCCGCCGCAAACAGAAATACCCACTAAAAGCAAGAGCTCCCGCCATCACTCAGAAATCCCAAGCTTGCCGATAAGCTCGTTCACGCCTGCCATAAATGCTTCAGCCTTAGTAATAGCGATACCCTGTTCCTCATCCCCGAGCACCACCAGAGTATCTCCAGCATGTAAGTCAAACACCTCACGCGCAGCTTTCGGAATAACCAGCTGACCGCGCTCACCAAGCGTTACCGTTCCAAAAAGATGCTTGCCCCGAGGTGGCATCGGAACACCCACAGCCTTTGCGTCGAATCCAGCCAGATCATCTAAAGAAACGTTGAGCACCTTTGCCACCGAGACAGCATGCTCAAAATCTGGCGTTGTCTCGCCCGATTCCCACTTAGCAACCGTTTGACGAGAAACGCCTACAGCTTCTGCAAGTTGTTCTTGCGTAATTCTCTCAGACACTCGCCGTGCCTGTATATTGTCGCTAATCATTCATCAACCTCAAAAACTAAGTCAAAAGCGAGTGTTTTACCATTCGCACCTTCAAGCGTAGGAATAGAAGCCACGAATCGATGCCCGAGCTTCGCATGCTCATCAATGATCTGCCTATGAAGCAATCCTGGCACTTTCGCTTGGTAGAAAACATTATTATTCAGCTCAATCTGCTCGTAGAGGTACTTCATGGTATGTCCTTTCTGAAAGGTTTGAGTAATATGACTTTTCATACTTATTACCTACAGAATAAGAATCGCCCAATAGTATTGCTACCAATCAAAACCCACATTTTAGATGTAAGCATGTTGAGTTTGGTTTGCACGTAAACGAAAAGCAATCACTCACACCCTACGGCGCTCCAGCAACGTCACGAGCGAGCGGTTAGGAGCTCTTTTTACACTCGCACAGCACACCTGTATGGCTTTCCATGTATCCATACCGATTTCGCAAAGCGAACAAAAACATCATCGTCATAAGAACCGAAGCGCCTTCCGCAACGATAACAGATGACCAAATTCCCATTTCGCCAAAAAAGGCTGGCAAAATAAGAATTGCCACAACTTCAAACACCAATGTTCGAATAAATGAAATAAGCGCCGAAACCAATCCGTTATTAAGCGCCGTAAAGAAGGCTGATCCAAAAACATTAAACCCAGCAACAAGAAATACAAACGAATAGATTGAAAGAGCATGTGTTGTAAGTTCAGTAACGCCTCTGTCGTAACCCACAAATAACAATGCTATGGGGCGAGCAATCAACAGTGCCGACACGGTAAGAAAAATATTCATCGTTGCAACCGAAACAAAGCATTTACGGAATAAATTACTCAGTTCGACCTTATTGCCAGCGCCGAATTGGTAAGCAATAAGCGGCGAAGAACCAACCGAAAAACCCAAGAAAAGCGAGATAAAAATCCACATGAGATACTGAATTACGCCATACGCTGCAACACCATCAGCACCGAGAAACTGCATAAGCTGATAGTTATAGAGCATTGCTACCAGAGACATGGAAATATTCGACACCAACTCCGAAGAGCCGTTCGCACAGGCTTTGCCCAATGCACGAAAATCAACCAACGGTTTTTCGAGGCGCAACATACTCTGGTTTTTCCTCAAAAAATATACCAGAGGAACCACACCTCCTA
>FR895471.1:37784-41968 GCA_000434775.1 Eggerthella sp. CAG:368
GCAAGAGCGGCGCCTGCAAGCCCCCAGCCAAAAAGAATAATAAAAAGCGCATCCAAAATAATATTTGCAACGCCAGCACCCACAATTACCGCAAGTCCAACTTTTGGCTTTCCCGCAGCCGCCAAAAAACTTTGAAATGATTCTTGAAGCATTAAAAAAGGAAGAGAGAATGCAAGGATTCCCCCATAAAGAACCGCTTGATCAAGAAGGGACCCATCCGCTCCGAGCAATTGCCCAACAGAACGTACGGCCAGCAAAACAACAACAAGCGAAAGAACGCCAGCAACAACGATTGCACAAACAATGAAAGAAAAAAGACCGTTTGCACGTTTGCGGTTTTTTTCGCCCAGCGTCTTAGCAACAAGCGCCGCTCCACCCGTGCCAAACATAAAGCCTAAAGCGCCCAGCATCATGATAAGTGGATAGATAAGATTAAGGGCAGAAAACGCTTCTTTTCCCACAAAGTTAGAAACAAAAAGCCCATCTATTACGCCATAGATTGAAGTAAAAACCATCATGACCATTGTAGGGATCGTAAAACGCAGTAGCCGCCCATAGGTAAAATGATCTGAAAGTTGAATGGTCATATATTCCTCTTGCTGTCCTTGACTAGACTAATAGCTCGGTAGCTCGGTAGTAAATTATCAGTAAACGATTTAAATGATTTTCATATCACTCTTATAGTTTGAAATCGTGTTTCTCAAAATATACAAAGCCTTCAAAAAAACACCGTGGTAAACTTTTTTTGTTAGTTGAGAAGAAAAAGGAAACGCTATGCAGGTTCAATGCAACTTGATTATTGACTCATGCTGTGATCTGCCATTAGAAATGGTTCAGATTGAAGGGATCGATCTGTTGTGCTTTAGCTATATCCTAGATGGCGAAAGCTACAAAGACGACTTTTACCAGTCAAGAACACCTCATGACTTTTACGAGATAATTCGCCAAGGAGGCATGCCTTCAACTTCTCAATCTTCGCCGGCAGATATTGAAGCTGCATTTCGTCGTGCAGCAAAAAGCGGATTTCCT
Organism: Eggerthella sp. CAG:368; assembly: GCA_000434775.1. Taxonomy (GTDB): domain Bacteria; phylum Actinomycetota; class Coriobacteriia; order Coriobacteriales; family Eggerthellaceae; genus Anaerotardibacter. The sequence goes on from FR895471.1 coordinate 38,814, forward strand.
ACGGTATACCTTTGTTTTTCCAGCGGACTATCAAGCAATTATTCCTCCGCCGAAACATTATTATCTCAGGTGAAGAATGAGTTCCCTGAAGCACCTCTTTACTTGGTCGATCTCCTTATTGGCTCAACCCCTGAAGGCCTCTTGATTTTAGAAGCCCTTCGCAAACGCGATGCCGGTCTGACGGCTGAAGAAATGGTTGCCTGGGCAGAGCATGCGCGCTTTTTCGTCCAAACTCTGTTTATGGTAGATGATTTGGACGCCCTTCATCGTGGCGGACGCATTCCTGCCTCAGTTGCCGCAGCAGGCTCAGCGCTCAATGTTAAGCCCTTGTTGAATTTTGACACCACAGGCCATTTGGCATTAGTGGGCGCTGCTCATGGAAGAAAAAAGGGACTAAAACAAATGGCTTCTTTTTATGAAAAGAGTCATTCTTCTGAAAACATGAGTAAAGACGGCAGCACCACAGTTCTTATCGGCCACGCCGATTGCCTAGAAGACGCTGATCACTTGCGAGATCTTCTCATGAAACAAAACCCCGCTCTCACCGTCATCATACATAACATTGGCGCAACCATTGGCAGCCACGTAGGTGCGGGAATGATATCTGTTTCGTTCTGGGGCTCAGATCGTCGCGAAAAGCGCTCTGTTACTAGCAAAATTGCCGCCAAAATGAAGAAGGACTAATTAACAAACCAGGCAACGACCTGCGGTTAGCAAACAATGGCGCTTTGAAAAAAAGCAAGCTCGACCAACACTAAAACGGCTCTCCCCTCCCTAATCTGTGCTACATTCAAACAAGAGGATCACAAGGAGGGGATCTATATGTGCACAGGTATTACCTTTAACTCAGCGAACGGAAGTATGTATTTTGGTAGAAATCTTGATTGGAACAGCGATTTTGGCGAACGAATAATCATTACACCAAAGAAATTTTGCTTCCCTTCACCTTTTGAAAAGCCCACTCAATCAAAACACGCCATTATTGGTATGGGCATCCAATACGAAGGAACACCCTTGTATTTCGACTGCGGGAATGATGCGGGCCTTGCTGTTGCGGGGCTAAATTTCCCGGGATATGCCCAATATGAAGAAGCGCCCATTGAGGGAAAGAAGAATATTGCTGCTTACGAGTTTCCTTATTGGGTGTGCGCAAACCATTCAACCGTCACTGAAGTTCTTTCTGAGCTTCAAGATGTCGCGATTATCGCCAAGCCCGTAAGCGAAACCTTGGGTGTTTCGCTCCTTCATTGGATGATTGCTGACAAAACACAGTCCATCGTTATCGAATACATGGCAGACGGTATGCACATCCATCAAAATACGGCAAACACCCTTACCAACCAGCCAGCCTTTGATTGGCATCTCGAGAACCTCAGAACATATATCACCGCCAATGGCAACTATCCCGAAACAGCCCATTGGGGCAAAGCTTCTTTAGAGCCTTTTGGAGCCGGTGCAGGAATGCGTGGAATCCCCGGAGATTCCTACTCACCTTCGCGGTTTGTTCGTGCAGCGTTCTACAACGCCCATTATCCCAATAAAGAAACCGAAGACGAAAACATAATTCGCCTGTTTCATACGCTTGGTGGTGTTTCGATGGTTGAAGGCTCAGCCCAGATGGCTGATGGAACCTATGAAATCACTATTTTCACCAGCTGTTTTTCCGCTGAAACGGGAAATTATTACTTTAGCACCCACGACAATCCCAGCATTCGATATGCAAGTCTTAAAGCCTTCGAAGATGCTGACCCTGGCAAGGTGATAGAACCGAATATCGAGCTCTGGAAGAGCCAAGAACACCTGGAATAAAAGAACGCACTATAAAAATAGGCTTGTAAAGCAGCAATAAAATCAAAATTGAGTCAAGGAAGCGGATGATTTCTTGGATGCTCTAGGCCATGCGTCCCATAAGTCTTAAGCTTCCTATAAGTCTAAAACTAAATAAGATTTAGCCTAAAAATGGAGCCCTTAAAGGGCTCCATTTTGGATTGATTCTGATGCATAAAGCATCTATTTAATTAACGTAAAGTGGCACATCTGCTCGATTGCCTAGTTTGTGCAACAGCTTGCAGCAGGCTTTCTTTTTCGCCCGTCTAACATCTATTGCGCTAGTCTAACAAACCCTTCGTGATGTCCTCGAGGGTACGACCACGAGTTTCAACGCCAAAGATTGCGAGCCAAACTGCGGTAAAGATTGCAAGCGCGCCATTAACAACGTATACCGAAAATACACCAGACGTTGCAAGGAAGAAAGCAATCCACAAAGGACTAAAAATGCCACCAAGACGACCGAATGCATTAGCAACACCAGCACCACGAATGCGGCATGCGGTTGGGAATGGCTCGGAAAGATAAATAGCCGAAGTAGTAACCGAATTGGTAAACGTGCAAACGCAGAGCAAGAAACCGATAATCATAATCAGGATTGTGTTGTCCGCAGGAAGCATTGCCCAAATCGGACCAACAATAGCAATCAAGACATAGGTAACAATCAAGATGGTTTTGCGGTTTACCTTCTCTACGTAGAAGGTAAGAAGGCCAACACCAACCGGAATGCCAAGCTGCATAACAACTGTCAAAACGGTAGACATATTAACGTCAAAGCCATTTGCTTTGAGAACGGTAGGCGTCCAAGAAATAACAGTGTAAACCAGAACGTTCATCGTAAAGCAAAGCAGCATTGCCGTAAGCGTACGAGTGATAACTTTCTTCCTGAAAAGGAAAGACCAAGGTAGATCTTTAACAACTTCTTCGCTCTCACGACGCTTAATTTCCTCTTCAGGAACATCGTCAACTCCGCCACCTTTAGCAGCTGCATTTTTCTCAAGACGAGAAACAATCGCGTCCGCCTTGTCGTTTTTGCCTTTCATCGCCAACCAACGAGGAGACTCTTCAAGGAAGAAGATACAAAGAATAACAACAAGAACACCCAAGATACCGCAGATGATAAACACTGCTCGCCAATGAAGAATCGGAAGAACGATCATGTTGATCGCGGAAGCAACAAGCGTACCAATGTTAGCAATAAGTCCCACATACGACTGATACTTACCACGCTTAGTAGGAGGCGTAAATTCAGTCAATGCCGAATAGCCCGCAGGAAATGCTGCACCAAGGCCAAGACCCATAAAGAAACGACAACCCGTTAAGAAGTC
>FR895472.1:0-710 GCA_000434775.1 Eggerthella sp. CAG:368
TCAAAGTGCCGCTCATTATGATCGTGAACGCTTCTTGAAAGAAGAACTCAAGTTGCGTCAAGAAATGGAATATCCTCCCTTTGTTCGTTTGGCGAACGTGCTTATATGGGGTAGAGATGAACGGGCAATTAAGTCGCTTGGTAATGAATTCTTTTCCGACATTAAAAAAGAGGTTGAGAAAAGGGGATGTAAGGGTTGGGCGATCTTTCCTCCTACGGCTTGCGTGCTTTCAAGGCTGAAGGGCGTTTGGCGCTATCATCTTTTGATCAAAGCGCCGGTGGGGGATGATATTTCTTCTGTACTTGCTCCTCTCTTTCGCGCACGAAAGAGTATTGAGGGCGTTCAGGTTTCTTTGGATATTGACCCTATTTCTCTTTTGTAGGGGTTTGAAAGAACGCTACGGTAAAACGCCTGATGAAATGCGATCTTTTAAGTAGTCATCAAAAAAGAACGAAAAAAAGAAAAGATTTAAAATACTTTAGCTAATTCGTTTATAATAGCTTGTTCTGGTATATAATTGTTCGATGTCTCTATTTACGTTTAGAGTAACTCGTAAAGACGAATGGAAAGGAAAAAACGTGGCAAAAGCCTCCTCTACATCGTCCACCTCCGACGCACAATCGATCGAAGCAGAAGAAAAGAAAACTAAAAAAGCAACCAGTGCAAAAAAAGCTTCTGCAAAAACTGCATCGAAAACCGCCGATAAAGGT
>FR895472.1:757-2795 GCA_000434775.1 Eggerthella sp. CAG:368
AGAGCGGTACTTCCACTAAAAAAACCACTGCAAAAAAAGAAAAAGATCTTTCGTTAGAAGAAGATGAATTTAGTGAACAGGAAGATATTCTTGAAACCGAGGACGTATCTCCTGATTTAACTGATAATTCAGATGACGAAGAAACTCACGATGCTGCTTCGCTTACCGATGATGCTCTTTTGGAGGGAATCCCTGAGGAAGAGCTAAAAGCTTCTGTTGAAATTTCCGTTCCAAAGGTTTCAAACAAGGCAAAGTCTTCTCGAACAGCACGTACTCGCAAGCATGCAGCCGATACCTCAGTAACCATGCTTACGGGTGATCCTGTTCGTATGTATCTTAAAGAAATTGGCCGCGTTTCTCTTTTGACCGCAGCTGAAGAAATTGACCTTGCCATGAAAATTGAGGCTGGTGTTGAAGCAACTGAAACGCTCGACAAAGCCGAAGAAGAGGGTGTAGGGCTTGAGCGCCGTGAGCGCCGTCGCCTCTCACGCATTGAGCAGGTTGGCCTTGATGCTAAACAGCAACTCATTGAAGCAAACCTTCGTTTGGTTGTTTCTATCGCAAAGCGCTATGTTGGTCGAGGAATGCTTTTCTTGGACTTAATCCAGGAAGGAAATCTTGGTCTTATTCGTGCGGTTGAAAAGTTCGACTATACCAAGGGCTTTAAGTTCTCCACGTATGCAACATGGTGGATTCGCCAGGCTATTACGCGCGCCATTGCTGACCAGGCTCGTACGATTCGTATTCCTGTCCATATGGTTGAAACTATCAATAAGCTTGTTCGCATTCAGCGCCAGCTCTTACAAACGCTCGGTCGCGAACCTACCCCCGAAGAAATTGCAGAGGAAATGGGTCTTACGCCTGAGCGCGTTCGTGAGATTCAGAAGATTTCACAGGAACCCGTGAGCCTTGAAACGCCTATTGGCGAAGAGGAAGATTCTCAGCTTGGTGACTTCATCGAAGATGATGCCGCAGTTGTTCCTCCTGATGCTGCAAGTTTTTCAATGCTTCAAGAACAGCTTGCCAAAACGCTTGAGGGTCTCGCAGAACGTGAGCGCAAGGTTATTTCGCTTCGTTTTGGTTTGGAAGATGGTCATCCTCGTACCCTTGAAGAAGTTGGTCGCGAATTTGGTGTTACGCGTGAGCGTATTCGTCAAATTGAGTCAAAAACTTTGGCTAAATTACGCCATCCTTCAAGGTCTCAGAAACTTAAGGATTACTTAGAAGATTAAAGATGTGGCGCCGGCTTCTAGGAGTCGGCGCACTTTTATTTAATCAGGACATTGTGTGCCAGCCGAGTGCCTTATTGAGGCTCTGCGCGAGTATGAATATGCAAAAACACGTTTATTTCTCTTGCGTTTGTCTAAGGCATTTGACTGGTGTTTTTTTATTTCATCAACGTGTATCAGGGTAAACTTTGAAACCCGTAAAGGATTTTTCATGGAAGAGCAGTATGAATTTTTCGCAACATGTCCCAAAGGGTTTGAGCGCCTACTGGCTGATGAGATCAAGCGTTTAAAAGCTCATCGTGTTCGTCCTCTTAAAGGAGGTGTCGCTTTTTTTGGGGGAAAAGCGGAAGGCTATCGGGTGTGTTTATGGTCTCGAATTGCTTCACGCGTCACTCGTGTTCTCGCGCGTGTTGATGCACATGATTCGGATGCTCTTTATGCGGGTGTTAAGGCTATTCATTGGGAAACTTATGTGGCGAAGGGTTCTACCATTGCGGTTTCGGCTCGTGGGGGAAACGAAGCGCTTCGCAACACGCAGTTTGTTGCCTTGAAAGTCAAGGATGCTGTTTGCGATAGGTTGCGTGTGATGAATGGTGAGCGCCCCGATGTTTCTTCTCATAGACCAAACGTTCCTATCTGGGTTTCCGTCCATGGGGAAAGGGCCACAATCGCGCTTGATTATGCAGGGGAGTCGCTTCATCGTCGCGGCTATCGTGTTCAGGGTGAATCGGTGGAAGCTCCTTTGAAGGAAGCGTTAGCAGCGGGCATGTTGGTGGGGGGTGGCTGGGATAAGGCTGCTTCTCCGGCCT
>FR895472.1:2830-4622 GCA_000434775.1 Eggerthella sp. CAG:368
GGGAAAAAGCGGAATGGCGGACGCACCTGTGTTCATTGACCCCGTATGCGGAAGTGGAACCTTAGTGCTTGAGGCGGCTATGATGGCAACAGATCGAGCTCCAGGGTTATCAAGGGATTATTGGGGCTTTGAGGGTTGTGCCGATTTCGAACCCGAGCAATTTGACGATCTGCTCACTGATGCTGATGAGCGCTTTGAGAAGGGATTGGAAAATATCCCCGTAATGGTTGGTGCCGACATAGACGGAAAAGCAGTTGAACTTGCCCAAGAAAACGCAAAGCGCTTAGGGCTTGCGAATAAACTTACGTTTGTGCTGGCAGATTGTATCAATCTTGAGGAAACCTTAGCCCACGCGGGAATTGACACGCGTCAGTCAGGGTTTGTTGCGATGAATCCGCCCTATGGTGTTCGGTTGCTTTCGGATGAATTGGAATCGTTTTATAAAAAGCTCTCAACTGGATTGCGCTGCCTGAGCGATGCTTGGAACATGATTGTAATTACCCCTGATTCTACCTTTGATTCTTCTATTGGTTATGACGCTAAAGAAACACAAGGGGTATATAACGGAGCTATTGAAGCAACACTGCGAAAATACCAGATGGGTAACACGTTTTTGGTGGAGGCTCCTCTTGTTACGCTTGAAGGAAAAGAACAGATGGTAGAGGTTTCTTCTGATCATGCCATGCAGTTTGCGGGTCGTTTGCGTAAGATGGCAAAGGCTCGTCGTAAATGGGCACGTAAAAACGACATTCATGCTTACCGAATCTACGATGCTGATTTGCCTGACTATGCCGTTGCGGTAGATGTTTTTGAAGAAGATGAAACTGAAGATATATTTCTTTTAGTAACGGAGTATCAGGCTCCCAAAGAAATCGATACTCAAAAAGCTGCGCGCAGATTCAATGATGCATGTGCAGTGGCTTCTGCGCTTCTCGAAATACCATCAGACCATCTTTTTACACGGGTTAGAAGACAGGACAAGGGTGGTTCGCAGTACCGCAGGAAAGAACACCATTCGCATCGAATTGTGGTGCGTGAGGCGGGATATCCGTTTGAATTGGATTTATCAGGCTATTTGGATACGGGGTTGTTCTTAGATCATCGAATTACTCGAGCGCTGGTAGGAAAACTCGCTTGTGATACGAGCTTCTTGAATTTGTTTGCCTATACGGGAACGGCAAGTGTGTATGCTGCAAGTGGTGGGGCGCAAACCACCACAACGGTGGATATGAGCCAAACGTATTTGGACTGGGCAAAAAGAAACATGGAGCGTGTGGGTTTTACAGGAAGCAATCATAGCTTTGTTCGTGCTGATGTTTTGAGCTGGGTTGAGCGAGCGGTGACAGAAAATAAAACGTACGATTTAGTGTTTTTGGATCCCCCAACATTCTCTAACTCCAAAACCATGGGCGAGCGTACATGGGATATTCAACGTGATCATGCGAGTTTAATTGAAAAGGTCGCGCGGCTTTTAAACCCTGGAGCAACGATCATTTTTTCTGGGAACTTACGTTCGTTTAAGCTGGATAACGAACGAATTGAGAGCTTGGGATTAAGCATAGAGAACATTACCGCGCAAACTATTCCAGAAGATTTTTCACGCAACCCTAAAATACACTTCTGTTATGTGCTTAAAGCGCAATAGGCTTCCGTTTATGAACAAGGGGCCTTTAGGTGACTTTAAGCAAGGCGGAAGGGCTGTGCAAAATAGAGTACGATTCAAAAGGAGTGTCTAGGGATGGCTTTTAAGAAAGAGCTTAAGACCCTTAAGGCTTAAGCTCTAAGAGTTTTA
>FR895472.1:4657-5272 GCA_000434775.1 Eggerthella sp. CAG:368
CCAGCTTATCGCCAAAGACTTGAACGCTTCAGGTGTTCGAGCAGTGCGGTACAACCCGCATCAACATCTTGGTAGGTTGTTTCAAAGTCTCCCGTATACCAGGGGTCAGCAACATCTCGTGATAGTCCTACCCAATCCATAAGCAAACTCAGTTTTCCTGCTGGATCATTTCTGAAGAGTGTACGCATATCACGCATGTTGTATTTATCCATTCCAATGATGTAATCAAAACGGGAGTAGTCGTTCCTCTTAGCTAAGCGGGCTTTACGGGGTGTGTAGGAAATGCCATAGCGGTCCAAGACTTCTTTTGTTCCGTAATGCGTGTCTGAACCAATCTCGTCGGTATGTAGAGCAGCGGATTCTATGTGAACGCAATCCTCTAATCCCGCAGAGCGAAGTTTATTGTTCATAACAAACTCAGCCATAGGGGAGCGGCAGATATTGCCGTGGCAGACAAAGAGAACGCGGTGGACGGGCTTTGAGCTATTCATGACCAACTCTCTCTCCAAACGAAGCCAAGTACGACGCATTATCGAACGGCGTCCCTAGGCCCTGACGATGCCAGCGAGCGCGACAGGTTCATGCTGGGAACCTCGATTATGCGCCAGAACACAA
>FR895473.1:0-12325 GCA_000434775.1 Eggerthella sp. CAG:368
AACAACTTCATGCATAGCATGCATGTTAGGCTCAATGCCAAAAACGCTCGCGGAAAGTTCGGTGTCAGAAACCTTCTTACCGCTCGTGTTTTTCACTTCAATACTTGCCATAATTATTTAACTCCTTCGTATCGTATTAGACCATACGAATGCGAACCACGCCGTTTTTGCCGCCAGGAACAGCGCCCTTAAGCATAATGAGGTTCATATCTTCGTCTACGCGGACAACTTCAAGGTTCTTAGTGGTAACGGTATCGCAACCCATGTGACCCGGAAGGCGTACGCCCTTGAATACGCGGGAAGGATATGCACACTGGCCAACAGAACCTGGAGCACGATGGAAATGAGCACCGTGTCCGCCAGGGCCGCCACCAAAGTTGTAGCGACGCATAACACCAGCAAAACCCTTACCTTTAGAGGTGCCAGTTACGTCAACCTTCTTTGCTTCAGCAAAGTTAGCAACCGTAACTTCTTCACCTACCGTGTGCTCAGAAGCAGAATCAACACGAACCTCACGAAGGTGACGTACTGGCTCTACACCGAGCTTTGCAAAGTGACCAGCCATTGGCTTGTTAACGTTCTTTTCCTTGATAGAACCAAAACCAAGCTGAACTGCTTCATAACCATCAGACTCAGTGGTCTTAATCTGGCAAACCTTATTAGGAGCTGCCTGAATTACCGTAACAGGTATAACTACACCGTCTTCGGTGAAAATCTGAGTCATACCAATCTTGGTACCGTAGATAGCGTTAATCATTTAGTATCACACTCCCCTACAGTTTGATCTCGATATCGACACCAGCAGGAAGATCGAGACGCATCAAAGAGTCAACCGTAGAAGGGGTTGGATCAAGGATGTCGATCAAACGCTTATGTGTACGCATTTCGAATTGCTCACGAGAGTCCTTATCAACATGTGGACCTTTAACAACGCAGTAAAGGTTGCGCTCGGTCGGCAGTGGAATAGGACCGGAAACCTTAGCACCCGTCTTCTGTGCGGTATCAACGATGAGCTTCGTGGACTGATCCACGATTTCATGGTCGTAACCCTTCAAGCGGATGCGGATATTCTCTTTAGCCACTTAACTTACCTCCATTGTGGGGTGACACGTAAACCCAGAGGGCTTACGCATTGCCACCAGCCTTGCTAATAATTTCGTCTGCAATGTTCTTAGGAACTGCTTCGTAAGAATCGAATTGCATGGTATAGGTTGCACGACCCTGAGTGCCGCTTCGAAGATCGGTTGCGTAACCGAACATCTGACCCAGAGGAACCTTTGCAGAAATGCAAACTGCATTGCCACGCTGCTCCTGGCCCTGAATGATGCCTCGACGACTAGGAATGTCGCCCATAACGAAACCGGTGTACTCTTCAGGAGTTTCAACCTCAACAGCCATAACAGGCTCGAGGATAACAGGATCTGACTTCTTCAAAGCATCCTTGATCGCCATAGAACCAGCAACCTTAAATGCAGCCTCAGAAGAGTCAACATCGTGATAAGAACCGTCAACCAATTCAACACGAACATCTTCAACTGGGTAACCAGCCAAGATACCAGAGTTGAGAGCTTCCTGAATACCCTTGTCTACTGCAGGGATGTATTCCTTAGGAACAACACCACCAACGATCTTGTTCTCGAACTCATAACCCTTACCAGGCTCCTGTGGATACATGTTAATAACAGCGTGACCGTACTGACCACGACCACCAGACTGACGAACGAACTTACCTTCGGCGCCTAATACCTCATGGCCTGGACGTTCACGATAAGCAACCTGTGGTTTACCAACATTAGCCTCAACCTTAAACTCGCGGAGCAAACGGTCGATAATGATTTCCAAGTGAAGCTCGCCCATACCAGCGATAATGGTCTGGCCAGTTTCATGGTTGGTAGAAACACGGAAGGTTGGGTCTTCTTCAGCCAACTTCTGAAGAGCAACGCTCATCTTATCTTGTTCAGCCTTAGTCTTAGGCTCAACAGCAATGTCGATAACAGGATCAGCAAACTGCATGGACTCCAAAATGATTGGAGCATCTTCAGCACAAAGCGTGTCACCAGTGGTGGTGTTCTTCAAGCCAACAACAGCCACGATGTCGCCTGCAGAGCAAGAGTCAATGTCAACACGGTTGTTAGAGTGCATCTGAAGCAAACGACCGATACGTTCTTTTTTGTCTTTAGAAGCGTTGAGAACGTAAGAACCAGAATCGAGCTTACCGGAGTAAACACGAAGGTAGGTGAGCTTACCAACGAATGGGTCAGTCATGATCTTGAAGGCCAAGGATGAGAATGGAGCCTTAGGATCAGAAGGACGCTCGTCATCTTCGCCCGTCTCTGGGTTGGTGCCCTTAATAGCAGGAACATCAACAGGAGAAGGCATGTAGTCAACGACAGCATCTAAGAGTTCCTGAACGCCCTTGTTCTTGTAAGCAGAGCCTACAAATACAGGGTTGAGCTTACAGGAGATAACACCCTTGCGGATAGCAGCCTTGAGCTCTTCAACGGAAACTTCTTCCTCCATGAGAACCTTTTCCATGAGGTCATCATCGCAGTCAGCAGCAGCTTCGAGAAGCTCCTGATGACGAAGTTCAGCTTCTTCAGCGAACTCAGCAGGAATTGCATCCATTGGTTCAGGATACGTCATGCCCTTATCGTCTGCCTTGAAGTCCCATGCGGTCATGGTAACCAAGTCTACGATACCCCAGAAGCCGTCTTCAGCACCCATAGGAAGCTGAGCAGCAACAGCAGGAGCGTCGAGACGATCACGCATAGTCTGAATAGCATGGAAGAAGTCAGCGCCAACGCGGTCATACTTATTGATGAAAGCGATGCGAGGAACACCGTAGCGTTCTGCCTGACGCCAAACAGTTTCAGACTGAGGCTGAACACCAGCAACAGCATCGAAAACTGCAACGGAACCGTCGAGAACACGCAAAGAACGCTCTACCTCAGCGGTAAAGTCAACGTGGCCCGGGGTGTCGATGATCTGGAAACGATATTCTTTTCCGTTTTCAGCGCCACCTGGATACTTCCAGAAACACGTAGTAGCTGCAGCGGTAATAGTTACGCCGCGCTCCTGCTCCTGAACCATCCAGTCCATGGTTGCTGCACCGTCATGAACCTCACCAATTTTGTGAGTTTTGCCAGTGTAGTAAAGAATACGCTCGGTAGTAGTAGTTTTACCAGCATCAATGTGAGCCATGATGCCGATGTTACGAGTATCTTGCAAAGAAATTGCCATTCGAAGACCCTCCTACCAACGATAGTGCGAGAATGCACGGTTGGATTCGGCCATCTTATAGAGATCTTCACGCTTCTTGATGGACGCGCCAGTGTTTTCAGCTGCATCCATGATTTCGCCTGCGAGACGCTCTTTCATAGTGTTTTCTTTACGGCTACGAGCAAAGTCGACCATCCAACGGATAGCAAGAGTGGTTGCACGACGGGAGTTAACCTCCATTGGTACCTGATAGGTAGCACCACCAACACGCTTTGGCTTTACTTCGAGCGTAGGACGAATATTATCCATAGCCTTCTTAAATACAGAGATAGCATCCTGACCAGTTTTCTCTGCAACAATGTCGAAAGCACCGTAAACGATACCTTCAGCGACGGACTTTTTGCCGTCAAGCAACACCTTATTGATCAACTGAGTGACCAAACGGTTGTTGTAGATTGCGTCCGGCTGCACTTCGCGGCGGACTGCTGCTGCACGACGCGGCATATAACTTCCTTTCGATTAAGCAATTGCCTTTATAAAGAAAAGCAATTACACAAAACTACAACTATTTCTTAGGTTTCTTAGCGCCATAACGGCTGCGTGCCTGAGCGCGATTGTCAACCGCAGCGCAGTCGAGAGCAGCGCGGATGACCTTATAACGAACACCTGGAAGGTCCTTAACACGACCGCCACGAATGAGAACCATTGAGTGCTCCTGGAGGTTGTGACCGATACCAGGAATGTATGCGGTTACTTCCATGCCATTAACGAGACGTACACGAGCTACCTTACGAAGAGCCGAATTAGGCTTTTTAGGGGTAGTGGTGTAAACACGCGTGCAAACGCCGCGCTTCTGGGGGTTACCCTTGAGTGCCGGGGTCTTTTTCTTATCGACCGACTTGGCACGGCCCTTGCGGACCAGCTGATTAATAGTAGGCAAGACTTCAACTCCTTATCTAATCTTTGCTACTTTTCTTCGTTTTCTGTGCGTTCTGCAGTTACGCACGCGAAAACTACGCCCTCTTTGTGGCGCGATCGAGAACTTTATCACCCAGCACATACCTTGTCAAACGCCACGCACCCGGGTGTATCCATGTCTCCATAATTCCTATTTTTCGAGGTGACTCTATATAAAAAGGGACAGAGAAAAGCTTGCTATGGGTTCATAACAAATATAAAAAAGAAAGACTTTTCAGCACGCTCGTAGTATCCACCTCTAAGCAGTACCCTTTTACTTGTCTAAGACCAACAAAGGTGAAAAGCCTTTCGCTCTTTATATAACTACATTTTCGTATTGCCAGAGCGATAATTTCGACGTTGTGCCTGTTCAGGGAAAAATTTTGGGATAGAGATATCAGTTAAACGTGCAATTGCTCTATATACGTATCAAAGTAATGAAAAGCTGATTAAAAAGAAATGAAAACAAAATAAAAAGAAAGTAAGAGCGAGCTCAGGCAATACCCTACATCCTGTTTCTTATACAGATAACCCTATCTTTAAAAGGGCTGTCCTTGAAAGGGGGCGACTATGCCGAGCTCGCTTTTCTGTTTGTTCCGTGCCCGCTTCTTGGTTTGCGTCTAGTACGCTTCTTACCTTGTACCTCGGGCGTTTCTCTTTTAAAGAGTGTTTTTAGCCTTATGCGCCAAGCAAACGCGCAGCAACTTGCTTTTTACGCGAAAGAATGCCGGGCATCCAAACACTCTTCGAGGAATCAATGCCAAAGATTCGGTCAACCTTATGATGGTCACCCTCAACAATGAACTGACTCCCTTCTGCAAAAATGTCGGTAACAAGAAGCAATACAAAATCATAGTTATGACGCTCTCGAATATCGCTCATATATTCACGAATTTCTGCCTCACGATTAAGCACCGCCTGCAAGGTAACTGTTTCATGCTGTGCGATGAGGATGGTATCATCTCCAACCTGGAACTCTTTGGAGTCAGACGAAACAAGCGTTTCAACAGGAAGCTCGGCATCTGCTCCACGGCACTGAAATACCTTCAAGCCAAATTCAGTTGCATCTTCACCAATGATGTCTGCGAGATAATCCGCCTGAATACGATCAACATCAGTGGTTGTTGGCGATTTCAGAATAACCGTGTCGGTCATAATCGCAGAAAGTAAAACGGCAGCAATGCCCTCAGGAATAGTTACGCCATATTCGCGAAATTGCATGGTGACAATGGTAGCCGACGATCCTAAAGGATAATTGAGGAAACGAATGGGATTGGCTGTTGAAATATCGCCAATGCGGTGGTGGTCGATAATTTCCATAACCTCAGCTTCGTCAATGCCATTGACCGCCTGACTGCGCTCATTATGGTCAACCAAAATGACACGGCGACGTGTTTGACGCGCAACATCAGAGCGCGTAACGATTCCGATGCAGTATCCTTCGGTATCAAGAACAACCGCTTCGCGCAATTCGCTCCCCATCAAATCAGCAATAGCATCTTTGAGTAATCCATCAGGACTCAAAACCAAAACGTCAGTTTCGGTAAGACTTGAAACAACTTGAGCTAATGAGTTAATAAGGTCATTTGCCACCGCAAGAGTATCGATGGTTGATTCGCTATCGGTATCCATAGCGGAAATATAGCGCTCAGCAATCATGCGTGTAGTAATAAGACCACGATACTTTCCTTCTTCATCATTCACCACAAGCGCACGTATGTTGTGTTTACGAAGTAGGCGACCCGCATCAATAAGCGAAGCGTTTTCCGAAATGGAAACAGGATTTTTGCTCATAATGTCCTGAACGCGAACATGCACGTGAGCGATTGCTTCTGGTGGTTCAATTTCGTACTGGGAGAGAATAGATTCACTTTCTTCGGGCAATGGACCCAAACGAGCCGGAATATAGGTATATTCCTTTGCTTCGGGATTCGTTTTAAGTGTGCGTTTCATCAATTGATTTTTGAGATATGCATACCCAACTGCCGCTGCAATTGAATCGTTATCGGGATGCTTATGCCCAACAACTATAACTGGTGTTGCCATGATTCTCCTCCAACTAAAACGATAGATCGTTTGCCCTTCTCTTCTTCTATATGTTTCTGATTGTAGTTTACGTTGTATAGCTGCTCACCACTATGACCCATTTAATTAAGAAATCTTTACGATAGGAGCATAGTCTTTCAGAAGCTTTTTGGTTTGGCCCGAACGTGCAAATTTCACATGGAGCGTGTCGCCATCGACCTTTACAATAGTGCCCTTACCAAAAACCTTATGATCGACTTTATCGCCCCGAGCAAACGACATTTTGGCAGCTGCCTTCTTGCCTGTGTCTCGTGATTCTTTTCTTGGCCTTGACCCTGAGGCACTTGACGTACCAAAGACGCGACCGCCGCCCGCTTCGGTTCCAGAACCCGCAATTCCTCGGCGACTTCCCCGTTTTTCCCAGCCAGAGCCCGAAAAACCCGAAGAACCCGTACCGACCGACTTTCGCAACTCCTGCGGAATCTCAGCAATAAAGCGCGAAGCAGGGTTTGCCGTAGACTGACCAAAAATTGTGCGCGTAAACGCATTGGTAAGATACAAACGCTTACGTGCACGCGTAATGGCAACGTAAGCCAAGCGACGTTCTTCCTCTAAACCTTGCGGGTCGAACGAAGAATTACTGTGAGGAAAGAGGGTTTCTTCCATACCAGCAACAAAGACACAGTCGAATTCCAAACCTTTTGCTGAATGAATAGTCATCAACGTTACCGCAGAACCGTCTTCGCTCATAGTGTCCATATCGGTACGCAGCATAATCCATTCGGTGAAGTCTGAAAGCGATTGGGCTTGAAAAGTACGAACGGGAGGCTTTTCTACTTCCGCATTTTCATCTTGCTCGGCAGAAGGTGGCTCAAAGAGCGCGTCGTCATCATCGTGGGATTGAACATACTCATCAACTACACCAAATAACTCTTGAATGTTTTCAATACGTCCTGCAGCCTCATCGCTATTTTCTGCTTGAAGCGCCCCGATAATACCCGAGCGCTCAACAATCGTTTCAACAACACGACGCAGTTCTCCAGCATAGGACGATGCTTCATGAATAAGCGCAACGAATTCTGCAATGGCTTTACGTGTTGATAAGCGAATGGCATCGTCTGCCGTGCAAAGCTCAGCCGCCTGAAGGAAGGTGCACTCGTTTTCGCGCGCCACATAATCAATATGTTCGATGGTTGTTTTCCCAATGCCCCGTCGTGGAACATTAATCACGCGATGGGCGGCAATAGCGTTTGCGGGGTTAACTACCAAATTGAGATACGCCATAACATCACGTATTTCAGCGCGATCAAAAAAGCGCGTTCCTCCAACCAAGCGGTACGGAACACCTGCACGCAACAACATATCTTCAAGCATACGGCTCTGGGCATTAGTGCGATAAAACAACGCAATTTGGTCATACGGAATACCCGCAGCATGCTGTTTTTCGATTTCGGAAGCAATCCAGCGACCTTCATCGCGCTCATCAGATGCCATATATACGGAAATCTTTTCGCCATCCTCTTGCGAGGTAAACAGCTTTTTGCGCTTACGCGTAACATTGTTATCGATAACAGCATTGGCAGCTGCCAAGATATTACCCACCGAACGATAGTTTTCTTCAAGCTTTACCACGTGCGCTTCGGGATAATCCTTCTCGAAATCTAAGATGTTACGCAAATCGGCGCCGCGCCAAGAATAAATTGACTGATCGTCGTCACCTACAACCATGATGTTTTTATTTGCTTCGGCAAGAAGCTGAGTGAGCACGTATTGCGCATGGTTGGTGTCTTGATACTCGTCTACTAAAAGGTATTTAAAGCGATTTTGGTATGCCTGCAACACATCGTTGTTATGCTTCAAAAGAAGCCACGTATACATGAGCAGATCGTCAAAATCAAAGGCATTGAGCGCTTGCAAACGTTCCTGTAAGCGTTTATACACACGACCCACTACCTGGTTCATGACATCTTTGTATTGATCAATAAAAACCTCGGGCACAATGAGGTCATTTTTAGCTTTAGAGATTCGATTGCGCAAAGCGTTGATGGGGTATCTTTTTGGGTCAACATTCAGTTCTTCAAGAATTTGCTTCATCAAACGTTTTGAATCGTCATCATCATAGATAGTAAACCCTTGAGAAAAGCCAATGCGCTCACAATCGGCACGCAGGATTCTTACGCACATGCTATGAAATGTTGAAACCCACATACCACGCGCATTGGAACCAATAAGCCCACCAAGCCTTTCGCGCATTTCTGCGGCAGCCTTATTTGTAAAGGTAATAGCCATAATCTGCCACGGTGCAACACCTAAATCTTCCACCAAGTGAGCAATGCGATGCGTTAAGACGCGTGTTTTACCAGACCCCGCGCCCGCCAATACCAAAAGCGGACCTTCGGTGCATAGCACGGCTTCTTTTTGAGCAGGATTCAAACTGTCAATATCAATTGGCATACAGTATTCCTTTTTACTTAAACATGTAGACATCGCTCAATTACGAATGCCCCGTAAATAACGAGTATCAGTAAAGAAGTGGCCCTGCAAGAGCTGAGCCACTTCTTATTTTTCGTTCAATTATTATTGTCCGAAACACCCAAAGAGAGCTCGGCAAAATTGAGCTGTTACATAGTACCGTATGGGCGTTATAAGATTGGTGCCATTGGTAAAGATTGCAATAATTTCATACGGAAAAAGAAGTGCTTGAGGCTGCCTTTTTCTGTCTTTTTAGCCTCTGTTTGTCTTTTTCAAACGATGAAAATACTTAAAACCTCTACCTCGCTAAACAGGGTTTTAGATATCAGCGGGTTTTAGTATCTGTGATTTATTAGACAATCTTCTTTCCAAATACTGCAGCAATCTCGCGCAGCTGAGCAACCAATTCAGTAAACTGCGCAGGTGTGAGCTGCTGGGGACCATCAGAAAGTGCCACCGAAGGTTCTGGATGAACTTCGATCATGATGGAATCAGCGCCAGCAGCAACCGCTGCGTAAGCAAGCGAAGGAACCAAATCGCGAACGCCCGCAGGATGCGATACGTCAATACAGATTGAGAAGATTGACTGCTTATGGATAACAGGAACCGCGGAAATATCAAGCGTAAAACGTGTTGCGGTTTCGAAGGTGCGCAAGCCGCGTTCACACAAAACAACATTGGTGTTTCCACTCATGGTGATATATTCAGTTGCCGAAAGCCACTCGGAAATACTACCCGCAAGACCACGCTTCAAAAGAACCATCTTGTGAGATTCGGCAGTTACCGCACCAACATTTTTAAGCAGGCTGAAGTTTTGCATATTGCGAGCACCAATTTGCAGGCCATCAACATAGGAATGAACCATTTCGCAATGCGCAGAGTCCATTACCTCCGTGAGAGTTTTAAGGCCATATTTTTCGCCCGCAGCCTTCATAATCTTGAGACCTTCTTCACCAAGACCCTGAAAAGAATGAGGATTAGTGCGCGGCTTGAAAGCGCCACCACGAATCCACTTTAGACCAAGGCCGGCAATGCATTCTGCAACTTCATTGAACTGCTCTTCGGATTCAACCGAACAGGGACCAGCATAGAGAGTAATCTCATCTGAGCGGGTTCCGTAATCAGGGAGGGAGGATAATTTTTTAATCACGGGAAGGTACTTCTTTCATAACTTTGAGGATGCCACGGTAAATTTCAACGAGGTTTTCGTTATACAAAGGACCCTCATTATATGAAGATAATTTTGCGAAGATTTCTTCCTCACGCTTTGGGTCATACAAACCCATATGAGCATCGGGTTTAAGAGCACGAATATCGAGCGAATGACCCGCGCGCTCATTTAAAAGATGAACAAGCTGCTTGTCGATGGCATCAATTTGCTCACGATGCTTTTCGATTTCAGCGAACGCCTCATTTTCTTGCGACATCGGTTTTCCTTTCCTTTGTATAGTATTTCTATAGAGTTTCTCTGTTCGAGTATGACTAGAAGAATAACGCATAAGGACGCAAATAAGCAGAATAAGCCCCTATAAACTTAAAAATATCACCTGTAAAACAGCAAAGAATTAAGGGTTAAAACTGAGCACGATTGAGGGGTTCGGTCCACTGGAAATTGACATAGCAGAAGGTTCAGTTCAGCCCGCTAGGGACTCGGCTTACTGGAGATTAAACTTGCTGGAGGTTCGACCCGCTGGAGATTTAGGTTGCCACCCGTTGAAAATTCGCGCCGAAAACTCGGTTTGCTGGGCATGTTAAGACTCAACCTATTACACCTACCGGGAACGCCTGCCGAGAACTTTTTTCCGTTATTTTTTGCGCGTGGGATTATTGATTGCCGCAATGGCTAGAAGCGCAATAGAGATCATGATGCCTAGTTGAACAAAAAACGCATCGAACTGACCGAGCACAAATGACGCAAGAGAGATAAGGATAATAACAAGCGCTGCATAATTGCAGTACTGAGAAATATGAGCATTAACCGCCGAGCGAAGCTGATCTTTTTCTTCTTCGGACAGTTTATTTTTATTATCCGCCATGGATACTCACCCTCTTTATACCTTTCGTCTATTGTACTTGAGAGCACACGCTACACTACAAGGCTTCACAAATTGTTGACGCATGAAACATACCTGACATACTCAACTCGACCGATATAGGTAAGTTGGAACAATTGGTTTGCACGTTAAGGCCTCGCTTCAAGATTGCATGTAAACGTTGAACTTTTCACCCAAGTTACGAGAAAAGTGCTATTTCTCACATAATTAAAACGGATACACGACTAGGTGATTCACGGGATGTAGAACTGGACGATTTATACGATACAAGGCCGAACTTGCAATACAAGGCCGAACGATATAAATATGCAGAAAAGTAAAACTTGAAAATTGAGGCTTAAAAACATCTAAGAAGCTACTACGAAAGAGCCAATTCGACACCAACAAGTAAAAACGACAAGAGAATGAAAAAGCGTGCAGAGAAACTTAAAGAAACCTAGAGAAATGCCTTGACACCAAAGTACACCAAAACAACCAAACCAATGATAATGCGGTATACGCCGAATGCCGTGAAGTCATTCTTTTTGATGTAGCCCATAAGGAACTTAATGGCAATAACACCCATCACAAAGGCGCACACAATACCAACAACTAAAACCACTATTTCGGTTTGCGTCATAACAAGTCCACCGAGAATAAATTTGACAATTTTAACCATGCCCCAGCCAAACATGACAGGAATTGCCAAGAAGAACGTGAACTCAGCAGCTGCCGTACGCGAACAACCGCACAACATACCACCGATAATGGTCGCTCCCGAACGACTTGTTCCTGGAACAATAGCAAGCACCTGGAAAAAGCCGATCTTGATTGCCATTTTCCAGTCGATTTCGCTTACATCATTAATCTTGAACATGCCAGCTTTTTGGTCTTCTTCAGAAAGAGGTGCCGCATGTTTACCACGAGGAGGCTCGAGAGTTTCTAGGTATTTACGTTCACGGCGGCGATTGCGCTGTTCAAGAATGATGAAAATAACGCCATAGAGAATAAGCATGGCAGAAACAGTATAGGCATTGAACAGATGAGAACTCGCCCAATCATCAAGAAGTAAACCAAATACCGCGGCAGGAATAACGCCAATTACCACCATACCCCATAAGCGCCAAGTTCCACGCTGCTCATCGTGAGTTTTAGTACGAGAGAAAGGATTGAGCTTGTGTCTAAATGAAACGATAACTGCCATGATTGAACCGATTTGGATAACAACTAAAAAGAGCGCCAAGAATTCTGGACTTACCTGGAGCTGAACAAATTCATCAACCAGAATCATGTGACCGGTTGAAGAAATTGGCAACCATTCGGTAATACCTTCCACAACACCAATAAGAGCAGCTTTTAGTGCCTCGATAAGTAAGTCAATAGACATAAATTACATTCCTGCTTTTGCTCGATTTCTCGTTTTTTTGAGAAGGGCTCTCTTTGGTTTGTTAGCCACAGATACACGATGTATTAAATACACAAAAGCAACGCAACGTGCACAACAGAACCAATACGCACAGTGACAACACAACGTGCGCAATGGCACCAACACACAGCAAGCAATGCGACACGCGCAATAGTGCCAATACATACAGCAGCGATACAACAAGCGCAACAAC
>FR895473.1:12368-14164 GCA_000434775.1 Eggerthella sp. CAG:368
CTGCATGGCTGCATGGCTGCATGGCTGCATGGCTGCATGGCTGCATGGCTGCATACAAGCGTAAACCACAAATCCAAATGCCCTTTTCACAAGTTGTTCATTGTACGAGACAAGAATAACAATGCGCAATATTCAACAAACCCTCCACCAAAATGTAAGGAAAAAGTTAGAAGTTCTGCGATGCCCTACCATTCAATTCCCTCATACACAATTCCCTAGCTTTTGAACTCTTCAAACAATTCAGAACACGGCAAAACTGACATGAAGCCTCCCTCATAATCTTGAGCGTTGCGAGAAATAATTGCATCAACTCTAAGAGATAACGCCACTTCATGCATGAGAGCATCTTCTGGATCTTGCCAGGAAGTAAGGAGCATTTTGTCTATTTCCACTTCCCCAGGCGCATAAATGTTTATGAATTACCTAACACCTCGTAATGTTTCAAGGACTTTTGGCATTTCTGACGCCTTACCGCCATCTGAAAGAATGTAGACTAAATCAGTCATCTGCGAAGAACTTATCCATAGGTCAAAGTCTCCCAAACAAACAACCAACAAAAAGCAGCGCTTGAGCAAAAGAATCCTCTTGAGATTGTTTCGCAAAGAGGTTTGTGTTTGTTAGTATGAAATAACGTTACTAATCACCCATTTTTGCAGGAGGAACTATGGCAACTACTGCCCCTAATCAAAAGGTTATAGTCCTTGATTTTGGCGCTCAATATGGTCAGCTCATCGCTCGTCGCGTACGCGATTTAGGCGTTTATTCCGAAATTGTACCGTGCGATGAATCCGCTGAGAAAATCACCGAGATGAAGCCGAGCGCAATCATTCTTTCGGGTGGTCCGGCAAGCGTCTATGCAGATGATGCACCAAAAATTGACCCTGCAGTTCTTGAATTGAGTGTTCCTATCTTAGGTTTTTGCTACGGCCATCAAACTATTGCCGTTGAATTAGGCGGCACCGTGAGCCATACCAAAAAGGGAGAATACGGCGCAGCAGGCTTACATGTTGTTGGCGGAGCGCTGTTCGAAGATACCCCTGCCGAGCAAACAGTTTGGATGAGCCATCGCGATGCGGTAACCGAAGTGCCCGCTGGCTTCACGGTAACCGCTTCCACTGACATTTGTCCCGTTGCAGCTATGGAATGCGTGGAACGCAACATCTACACCACGCAGTTCCATCCTGAAGTTAAGCACTCCGAGTTCGGCAACAAGATGCTCTCCAACTTCCTGTTTGATATCGCGGGACTGAAAGCCGACTGGACTATGGATTCCATCATCGAAGATTCCGTTGCCGCTATCCGTGAAAAGGTTGGCGACAAGCGCGTTATTTTGGGTCTTTCCGGCGGCGTTGATTCTTCTGTTGTTGCAGCCCTATGCGCTAAGGCAATTGGCAAGCAGCTGGTATGCGTATTCGTAAACCATGGCCTGCTTCGCAAGAACGAGCCCGAAGAGGTTGAAGAGGTATTCACCAAGCAGTTCGATGTGGACTTCATTCATGTTCATGCCGAAGAACGCTACGCCAAGCTGCTCGACGGCGTTACCGACCCTGAAGCAAAGCGCAAGATTATCGGTACCCAGTTCTGGGAAGAGTTCTTCGCCGTTGCACAGGATATCGCAGAAGACGGCAAGCCTGTGCAGTTCATGGCTCAGGGTACTATCTATCCTGACATCATTGAATCTGGTGCTCGCAAAACCGGCGGAAAGGCTTCCACCATCAAAAGCCACCACAACCTGATCCCCTTCCCTGAAGGTGTTCACTTCGACCTTATTGAGCCGCTTGACCACTTCTTCAAGG
>FR895474.1:0-9402 GCA_000434775.1 Eggerthella sp. CAG:368
AAATCGCTATAGCCGGTTCTATTCGGGTTCGCGGGACAGCTGTCTCCTCCGAACAGATAGTCAATTATCTTCACGATCATCGACTTTCCGGTATTGGAAGGCCCGTGCACGATGTTGACTCCCTGATGAAATTGGATGGAGGATGTGCGCACGTCTCGTCCGGATGCTGCTATTTCGCTGATGTAGTAACTGCCCATCGGCCATCATTCCTCAATTGAATCTCTCTGATTTTGTACTCGCGCGAAAACTGACTCGATTCCGTTTTTCCGAACGAAGTCGAATGCACTGGTGGCGGTGTCGCTGTATTCCTCGGCGTATTTCGTATTGATTGAGCAAGCGAACGCCTGTCCTTCCAAGGAAAGTCGATACAAGAAGCCCTCTTTGCTCGCGAAAGGGAGAACGTATCCCTTTTTTACGAGCATCCTCAATCCTTTGTCGATCAAGCCCTTTCTCGCCGCAAGCTCGCAGTGCATGAAGCGATTGTCCCCATTGGCGTTATGGCCAGAAAGCGAGAAGGCTTTTCCGTAAGTTGCGAGGAAGTCGATTGCTTGAATTGATGTTGCGTCCAGGTCTTCCGGTGCGACGCTAAGCAACAACGCGACTCTTAAGGCGGTTTCGAAAGGCGTGTTAAAGACCTTATCTGTCTTCATCGAGCCACCCCTTAATCCTCTCGTCGTTAACGAGAATGTGACACATGCCCTTCTTTTCCGAGTTGCCTATCCAAGAGGTGTCTCGCGACGCAAAGCACTTCGCCGCGCTTATTTGGACTGATTGCATCAGGGTGTGCCTAAGTCGATCCATTCCCGAGTCGTATTCATCTTCATATGTGTCGATAACGCCATCGTAGATCTCATCTTCGAGGGCGTGAAATTGGTCGTCATCTGGTTCTTCGTACGCATCGCGAAGCCCGCGTCTCAGCGTTTCTGCGGCATAGTAATCAGACCTCTGCCTTTTGAAGTGTTTTTGGCACTTCGGATGGGCGTCGATATCTGATGGGCTGATGGAGTGGGCGCCTTCGGATTCACCGTAGATCTTCATCAGCGCATCAACGTAGGGCATTTCTTGGGGTGCTATATCGGACGGGATGGAGGGTTTAGGCAGCGGCTTGTCCTTACGGGATGATTCTTTTTTGCGTTCAATGACGCTCTGGGGTCTGCTGTTCGGCCATGCGAGGGATTCGAGGAAGGCTTCGGCAGGAACTTGGCGAGTGACTCGATTCGCGCGAGATCTGACAGTTTTCTTTCCATGTCGCTCGAGCAGGCTGAGTCGTGAACGAGCGACAGGATGCGGGTTTGAAGCTTTTCGATCTTGCTGGGATTGAGGTTCGGGAGAACGTTTTCCGTAAAGGAGCTTTCAATAGACAGGAGAACCTTAAGATTCTCGCGGGCTTCCCTGATTCTCTGCGGGATATCAATTATGCCGTTTTTTATCTTGCTTGCATTGCTTGAATCGATATGGAAGGGATTGCCTTTTCGATTCAACGCTTCGGCTGGTATGGACACAAAGTCGAACAGCTCATTCATGAGCTCTTGGTCGCTCACTTTGGCGTTCCAGGCATCCTTGAGGGCGCAGTAAAAGCTTGAGAAGGAAATTCCGTTCTCTTTCGGGAAGTCTGCTTCTTTCCGGCCTCTTACCAAATTCTCACCAACTTTGCACCAAATTTAGAACAGCGACTTCAGTGCGCTTGATCCGTAAACTAGTCTTCGTAATCGCGCTTAGTGCAGGTCATTACTTGATTAGCAATTTTAGCAAATTGTCAAGAGCTTTACTTGGACATCCGTAGCCTGCCCATGTTCGTCTACGGGGTCAAAGAGAGCGGATGACTTAGTCGCAAGCGTGCATTGCCGAACGCTCGCGAGGTTTGTTTGATCATCAGTTTTATTCGCAAATGCGAACTGCGCAGTTTGCGACCTTATCAGGAAAGGTCGTGAACAATTATGTCCACAAGTACCAAAAAGAACATCAAGATTATCATCCCATCGCCGAACAGCGACGATGACACGCACATACTCGTTATCCAATGCCATGAGTCAAACAAACGGACGATGCTAAAGCCTAAGAAACAAAGGCACAGTCTTGAGATTGAAATCAAACCATCACAGTATATCAAGACATGCAAATTTCTTTGCACCTTCAAAATTAAAGACAATACAAATCAAATTCTCCGCATAATGATTCAAGAAAAAAACAGAACCAAAGACTATGAGAGAATTAACCGAATTGAAGTAAAACTAGAACACTCAAAGGCTCAGCACATACATAAGAGAAATACGATAGCAAAGCACTGTATATCCATTGCCCTTAAACTTATAAAATGGATTGCACGTACAGTCTGGTTTTCGTTGTAGTCGTACCTAATAAACTCTAGCTTAACAGGCATAGAACATTATAATGATTCCGATGTTCTATGCCTCTGTATTTCGAATAAAATTTCAAAAGTCCTACCCAAAATGAGGCAAGCGATAATACCTGTTGTAGGGTTCAGTCATATCGAAGTTTTCGTTGATATAAGGGTCACCTGCCATATAATAAGCAGCCCATTTGTTGTTCATGTAAGCAACTTCCCTATGGAAGCGTATCTTCTTTTGAAGCGAGTCTTCTTCACCACGAGAAATAGACTCATAATGATACAGCTCAACTTCAGGGGTATACACAATAAGCTTGCCAGACTCCCGCACCTTCAAGCAAAAATCAACATCATTAAAAGCAACAGCAAGCTCTTCAGTAAAGCCACCAACTTCATTGAATAATGATTTTTGAACCATTAGGCACGCTGCCGTAACAGCGCTAAAGTTTTGTTCTGCATCTGCCAAAGCAAAATAGCCCCAATTACCCTTTGGTAAAGCGCGATTAAGATGCCCCGCAACACCACCCGTAACACACAAACCTGCATGCTGAATAGTGTCATCTTTATACAAAAGTCTAACGCCAACAATGCCCACTTCTTCACGCTGGCATATACCAAGCATTCGCTCTATCCAATCAGCGGATAAAAGCTCTGTATCATTGTTCAATAAAACTAGATACTCGCCATTAGCGTGCTTAGCGCCAAAGTTCATAAGCTTTGAAAAGTTAAATTCATAATCCCACTTTATTACTCGAACGAACTCATATCTGCTTGTTATTTCATCGTAATAATCAAAGGTTTTTTCGTCAGTACTATTGTTTTCTATTATCACTATCTCGTAATTTGCATACGTGGTTTTTTCAATAATAGATTTAATACATGTATCCAAAAGATTAACCGCATCTTTTGATGGGATAATTATAGAAACAAGTGGCTCACCCGTAACATCGTAAGTAATTTTATACGTAAACGGCCTTCTAGACTGCTCTACCTTTGCCTTTATTCCCAAACGTTCCAAATGGTCAGACACAGCCTTAATACCTGCGATGGTCGCATAAGGTTTACTATCTGCATTTGCTGCAGTTGAGCTAGCGCTCATTCGCCAGTGATACAAAACCTTTGGAACATGATGAATCACACGAGCAACTTCTGCCACTTTTAACGTTAAATTATGGTCTTGAGCCCCATCAAACTCTGAACCAGCTTTTGGTAAGGAATCCAACACTGATTTACGAACCGTGAGCATATGGCAGATGTAATTATTATTACGGAGTAAATCAATGGAAAAATCTGGTTTAAAAAATGGCTGCGAATAAAAGCCGTCTTCAAGTAATTTATCTTCATCGCAATAAAGCAAATCTATTTCAGAATCGCTTTCAATGGCACGCGCATATTCAAACAATAAATCAGGCTCAAGAATATCATCATGATCAAAGAAGCAAACGAAATCACCCGTTGCTGCTTCTACGCCTTTATTAGTATTCAAAGTTATGCCCAAATTGGATTCAAGAGTTACTACCTTTATTCGTGAATCTTTCTTTGTTTCTTCATTGACCCATTGCGCAAGAGCTAAATCTTCAGGGCTAGCATTTACTAAAACAAGTTCCCAATCTTCATAGCTTTGACCTTTAACGGAAGCAACCATTTCATCAAAGAAATTAAGAGGCGTCTTAAACAGCGGAACAATAATGCTGAATTTATTTTTCTGAGGAAAACAATACTCCCGCTGCGCCTTTACATATATGGGGGTAGCGCGATGCTCAATAAACCATTGATGATACCCAGGGTCAACCTGTGCGTTAAGAGAATAAAGCTCAGATTCTTTTTCTATCTTTTCATACTGATCATGCTCTATAGCTTTAAAACCTCTTAAAAGTTCCCCAGAATCCATATCTAAAACTTGAAAAACTCTTAGATGAGCATTTTTGTTAACCTTAATAGAAAAGAATATTTTTCTATACTTTCTAGAAGAATACGAAGCAAGAATTTCTTCTCTTTCTCCCATATACACGAAATCAGAAGAAATAACTTCACCCGTCTCGGAACAACATTGAAGCTCGACAGTATTTTTTATGTCATTTTGAATATGCAGTGCTCCGTGAAAAATATCTTTTTCACCATCGGAAATGCACTCATACAAATCAATTCGAACTAAATCAAAATCGCGCTCGGTATCATAATTTCTTATTTCAAAAGCGGCTTCTCTGTTTGCGCGGTAATTATATCTTGATACCCACTTAACCTTTTCAAGTGAAAGTGTTTTTTCTTGAGAGGAAATAATAGCACCCTTTGAATCAACTAAAGAAAAAACAAGATTCTGCTTCGCATACTGAGGAGCAACTAAAATCCATGAAATTTTATCTATTTTGTTATTTTTCGCTTCATCTAAAAACAAAAGACAGGGACGCTTCTTGCCTGCAATCTGGCTTTCAACTTTAAACTCATGCCCCTCTGGGATTACACTAGAAGTTGCGCGGATAAACACTTTTCCTGCATCTCTGCAAATCAATCCAAACTCAATAGATGATCCCATAAAAGCTCCCTTTATTTCTTCAGTAAAATAACTGCAATGAGGCCAAATAGACACACTACTTTAGCGCGCAAAAGCCTCTGAGCAGAATAAACGTCTCTCCATTACATTCATTCCCGCAGAACCCGCAACAAAGAAAAGAGAATCCACGTTTGAATTCGAAACATAGTCAAGAGACTGTGCAATGGAGTCCAAGTTTGCTCCATCAGACAACAATAACGGTGCATTTGCACGCGCACCAAAGCAGCCACAGGCCAACAAATTGGGCCATTGACCAATTGTTAAAGCGGACAAACAGAACTTCTTTTCAGCAGATGAATCACGCAAAAAAGAATCGGAAATGTAGTTTGTTATATTTCGGCAAGTCTCAGAAACATTGCCTTTTTCCAAAACTAAAACCTTTTTGTCAAAACTTTCAATAACCTTTTTAACTGCGCTGTTTTTTGCTCCAGCAAAAACAATTGCTTTTTTGAAATCCACTTTGTCCAAATAGTCCGTAAGACAACCGTCATTCGACTCATTATTAACCACAAAAATTGGGCATTTTTCCTTATACAAATAAGGTGCTGCCACTAAAGAAGCAGGATTGCTATCAAAATCTATTACCCCAACCTCTTCGCGCCAGAACCCTTCTTTTTTCCCAAATTCGTAAACCTCTATTGAAAAATCAAGCGACTCTTTTCCTCTGCCAAAAACCACAACTTCAGGTGACCAAGGAAAAGCCTTTGCCAGTTCTTCAGCATTTGCGGCTCTACCCCAACAATCAAACAAAAGAACCTTTTTAGGCTCAACCTGATACAAATACTGCTCAACAGTATCGGGGATAGTATCTGGAGAAACAGGCAACACAGGTGCGCCATAAGCAGATGCCAAAGCGTTTGCAACAATAGTATTTACATGAGAAACATCGCACGCAAGCGCTACGGTTTTTACTTTCTCATTACCCCAGCCTTCGCGAATCATCTTAGTATTAATGCTTGCAAAGTTATCGCCATCAAATACCTTATATGAACCAGGTGTTTCTTTTTGCTTTGCAACTTTTTCCAGAGCCTTAAATACCCGCTGTTCAGCCTCAGCACTTCCGGTGCGGCCACCAAGACCGCCGTATACGCGACAAACTTCTTCCGCATCTCCCATTAAGCGGGTATGCCCTTTTTCGATCCAAATTGCCTTATTGCACAAACGAGCAATTTGCTCATTACTATGAGAAACAATTAATACGGTAACCCCGTGTTCTTCAATAAGCTGATTAATGCGATCTTCGCATTTCTTTTGGAACATAAAGTCACCAACAGAAAGCACTTCATCAACAATTAAAATTTCCGGAACAATAACCGTAGCAATAGCAAACGCAATACGCGCAACCATACCTGAAGAATAGTTCTTCAAAGGCATATCAAGAAACTTTTCAACCTCAGCAAAACTAACAATTTCATCAAAGTTTTCGTCGATAAACTTCTTTGAGTAGCCAAGCAGTGCACCGTTCAGATAGATGTTTTCTCGGGCAGTTAAATCCATATCAAAGCCAGCACCAAGCTCAATAAGTGGCGCAATGCTGCCGTTAATTTCACACGTTCCCTCTGAAGGATCCAAAACGCCGGCAACAATTTTTAAAAGCGTAGATTTGCCAGAACCGTTGGTTCCCATAATGCCAAATACATCGCCTTTTTTTACCTCAAAAGAAATGTCATCTAACGCCTTGAAGCCCTCAAAAAATAATTCGCGCTTTGCAAGCTTAATGGCATATTCCTTTAAGTTATTCAGCTGCTCTGACGCCATATTAAACACCATAGAAACATGATCAATCTTAATCATGGTTTCACGGTTATCAACTTCTTCAGTTTTAGGAGCGTCATCAATAGTTAGAACAGAAGTGTTAACGTTTTCTGGCATATCTAATTCCTTTTATACGTAAAGGATGAATTTTTTCTCTTTGGCGCGGAATACCACATAGCCCAAAACAAGAGCAGCAGCAGCAAAACCAATACAAATAAGATTTTGTTCCAAACTTGGCGTCATGCCCCACAACGCAATTTCGCGGAAGTATGTTACGTAATGATACATAGGATTAAACTGCATTAGTGGCGCCAAAAAGTCTGGCAAGATTTCAATAGGGTAAAACAGCGGCGTTGCATAAGTCCACGCTGTTAGCACAACGCTCCACAAGTGCATAACGTCTCTGAAGAAAACCGAAAGCGCTGCAATAAGCAAGCCAAGCCCTAAGCTAAACGCAAACACATACAGTAAAAGCAGCGGTAAAAACAACAGGTTAAGCGTTGGAACAACCTGGAAAAACACCATTACCGCAACAACTGCAATAAGTGAAATTACAAAGTTAACCAGCGCAAATGCTACTTTTTCCAAAGGAAACAATATCTTATTGATGCGAATCTTTTTAATAAGCGATGCCGAATCAATAATGGAAGACATAGCCCCTGAAGTTGCATCAGACATTAACCCAAACAGCGTTTGTCCCAAAATTAAATACAGAGCAAAATTCTCAATTTGAAAACGGAACACCGTAGAAAAAACCGCTGTTAAAACAATCATCATTAAAAGCGGGTTAAGTACCGACCACAGAACACCCAATGCACTGCGGCGGTACTTTAACTTGAAGTCCTTAGAAACCAACGAGGTTAATATGAACCAATCTTTTTTAAATTGAATTTTCAAATCACTCATGCACGAATGCTCCTGTATATACTTAAACCCTAAGGCTACTAAATGTAAGCTAAACAAACTTCTATGCTAGCATGAGGGCCTTTAATTCTTCAAACAAAGACTCTTAAAGGGTTTAATCTTCACTCAAAGCATAATATGAGCTGTTCTTATCTAAGTTTGTATTAGTAAGCGGATCGCCGTTTTTAAATACGCTGCCCCAACGGGTTGTGAATTCTTGCTTTTCTTTCTCCCACCGTTCGAGCTTTTCAGGATCTGCGATTTCTCTACCACGGGAAACAAATTCATAGTGATACAGTTCCGCATAAGGCGTAAACGTAATGCGATACCCTATGTGGCCAACCTTCAGGCAAAAGTCAATGTCATTAAATCCAACCGCTAAAGTTTCAGTGTATCCGCCCACTTTTTCAAAAACGTCACGGCTTACCATCTGGCATGCACCCGTAACGCCCGAGAAATTGCCGGGACGAACCGCACGAGCCAAATAACCTTCGCGTGTTTTTGAGAAGTTTTGGTTTACATGAGCCACGGCCCCGTGAACGCCAACCAACATTCCAGCATGCTGAACCAAATTGTCACGGAAATACAGCTTTGCACCCACTACGCCTACCTCAGGACGTTGCAAATAACCCAGCATTTCTTCTATAAAGTTGGGCGTAATTACTTCCGTATCATTATTCAACAAAAGCAAATACTTGCCCCTTGCCTGTTGAACACCAAAATTAATTATCTTGGAATAATTGAATTCGCCCTTCCATGTTACCACGCGCACCTGACCGTGCTTATATTGCAAGCGCTCGTAATACTTAAAGGTTTCAGGCTCTACACTGTTGTTTTCAACCACTACAATTTCGTAATTGGTATACGTTGTTTTGTTTATGATTGATGAAATACAGGCATCAAGCATGTCAACGTGATCTTTATTGGGAATAATAACACTTACATATGGGACAGGATCAGGCAGTGCATACTTTACGCGATACACAAACAAATGGTCTGTTGTAGTAACCTTTGCATTAATTCCCCTACGCTCAAGGTGTTTTTGAAGCGCAAGTCTTCCTGCTTCTTCTGCGTAAGGCTTTCCGCCTAGATTATCCCCACTTGTTGAGCCTTTATGTATGCGCCAGTGATACAAAACGCGTGCAACATGACAGAATTCCGCACCCTTTTCGTATGCATGCAAGGTAAGGTCGTAATCTTGTGCGCCAGAAACTTCATCCGTTGAAAGACCCATGCGAAGCAAAAGCTTGCGGTCAATCATAAGGAAGTGGGTAACACAATTGTGACTATATAAAAGATCTAGATTGAGCGGCGTTTTAAAAACAGGCTGAATGTACTTACCAGGCTTTTCGAATAAATCCTCATCGCAGTAAAATACTTCCGCATTAGGGTTTTTCTTCATAGCCATAAAATAGCAATACAAAGCATCGGGCTCGAGTAAATCATCGTGATCTAAAAACGCAACAAATTTACCCTTAGCCGCACGAATGCCTTCGTTCGTATTGCCCACAATGCCTTTGTTTTCGCCCAAGTCAATATACCGAATGCGCTTGTCGAAAAACGCCTTTGCTGCCTGCGCTACCGTTTCTTCTTCAGGCGAAGCATCTAACAACAGTAATTCCCAGTTTGCATAGCTCTGCTTTACAACCGATTTAATCATTTGCAAAAGAAACAGCTTATTTGATTGATAACACGGAACAACAATACTAATAAGCGGTGCATTTTTGAGCACTTTTTCCTGCTGGACAATCAGTTCGTTTTTTTGCGCCCGATGATGCTCGAACCATTTTTGATACGCTTTGTCGTCTGCGCGAGCATCTTTCATATAAAGCCAAGAACCATACTT
>FR895474.1:9435-19730 GCA_000434775.1 Eggerthella sp. CAG:368
TTCTTTATGCATACTGCAAAAACCTGGGTAATAATCCCCTTCTTTGCAAGCTATGGAGCCCGCAACACCATGAGCAAAGGCAACGCTTTGCTCTTCGGTTTCTGCAGCAACAAGGTAAAAATATTTTTGGCTTTCTGGAAGTTCAATGGAAAGAAAAAGTTTATTAGGCTCTTTAGTAGAACAAGCGGGTTGAAATTCAAAGAAGTATTGCTTAAAAGGAATTTGGTTTCCCTTACCATCAAACGCGTTTAATACAGGGCGTTTGGCGCTATCTCCCTGCCATGAGACAACCGTGCGCCAAATAACCCCATCTTCGGATTCAAAATAATTCAGAATTTTTATTTGGAACTGCTGTTTAGTAAAGCTCTCTTCATAATTGCGAATAGAAGCGCAGAGCTCTTTTTTTGTTTTGTAATTAAACCGTGAAAACCATTTTGCCGAAGAGTAGTTAATAGGTAAAAATCCTACCGGTTGTCCCTGGTGTAAAAATTCAACTTCAACCGATGGAATTTCTAAAACGGGAACTTCAAGAACCCAAAACAGCGTTGTTTTGCTTAAATCAACCGAGCCGTTTGCCTCCTGAACAAACGAGTCGCAATCAGCCGTTTCTTGACTCGGCGTTTCCGGGTTTGATGCTTTCCGATTAAATACCTTTAATCTAGGTGGTTCAGAGTCTCCTAAGTCCTGTTCAGGCAAAAGACCCGCAGGATAACAATTAATAGGGAAAAGTCTTCCTTCACCCCAAAGTTTTGCTGCAAAGTTTTGTGTGGAAACTGGTTTGGAAGATTTTACTTTTATGTACAGTTTTCCATCGCCTCTACAAAGACCAAGCGCTTTGATCTTCATATATGCCCCCTAATTAGCGTTTTATCATATGTACTGCAAATGATATTAGCCCATCTTGCTGTATGCGATAGGCAGCCTTTTTCTTTAGAAGGTCAATACGTGATGGTTTTTTGTTTTCAAGGCATAATTTAATAACATCGAGCGTTGCTTTTGAAAGCCCCAGCTGCGCTATTTCTTCTTTGGACCAAAACTCGGTAATTAAATTACCTACCGCATTAAGCACAACCCCTACCTGGTCAACTGGCAAGCTAAGTGTTTCGTACACATTGAATTCAACAACCCAGTTGAGCATATCCGCCGAATAACACGCAAGAAGTCCTTCGTTTTTCCAATCGAACAAAATAGAGCGCGCAATAGGCACGTGTTCTAAACCCTTACGCTGCAAATCTGTTGCAATTGTTGTCATTAAGGAACCCTCACGCGCAACGCGATAGTCATACAGCTTATCTGCAATTAAAACTGTTTTTTTGGAACGAGGATAAATTGCAAAATGAAAAACTTGATCTTCGCCAAACTTAACATCTTCATTGAAGAATAAGTTGTTTTCTACAATGAAGGAGCGTTTACACGCCGTGCGCCACGCAAAAGGGCGTGACATTTCTTTAAATAAGAGGTCTTTATGGAAGGGTTCGTATACCACATTCCGGGGGCTTAAGTGCTCTTCAAGCCAGGGATACCCCGCTTCTTTTGGATAGCAATTTGCCCCAAACGTAACTACCTCTGCGTTGGTTGAATTAAAGGTATTAACAATTGTCCCACACGCATCGGGAGTAAAACGATCATCTGAATCCAAAAAGCATACTATATCTGCTGTTGCGGCTTTTATTCCCGCATTACGTGCAGAAGAAAGTCCGCCGTTGGACTTATCCACAATAACAATGCGCTTGTCTTTTTCTTGGCATGTAGAAAGAATAGCACGCGAATTATCCGTAGAGCCATCGTTTACGCATACGATTTCAATGTCTGAGAAAGTTTGCACCCGCAGCGAATCCAAACACCACTCAAGGTAGTTTTCAACGTTATATACAGGAACAATAACTGAAAGCGCAGGCATTATTCTTTTCCTTCATGCATTTTGGAGGTAATTACCTTTTTAACCAAGGGAAGCCCCCCAAGCCGGTAATAATGCTTAAACGTGTTGAGTTTTCCCGGCTTTGCAAGGTTAGCCCTTCCCTCACAAAAAGCCTCCGGCGAATCCAACATTGCACGCAAGTTTACTTCTTCAAAATATTCCAGCAAAGACCAGTCGAACAAACCTTTGGCTTCGTCTTCGCGGAACTCTTGCGCTGCACGAACTAAGAACTGCTCGCGTAATTCAGGGCTTAAGCGGTCATAGTTCCATAGGTAACTATCAAGCTTCATGCGCTCTTTTACGCCTTTAAGCTGCTCGTATTTTTTAGGGTCTTGCTTTAGGTAGCGGTCCATTTCAGCATATTCGTCGCAAACACAGAATACCTTTGTAGGTGAATTAACCGAAGATTGTTCGTTGTCTTGCCTATAAAACAAAATAGGCGTAGTTAAGAAAACAGCTCGCTCAGCTGAAGCCCATACCTTAAAGTTAAAACCTGCATCCTGATACGATGCACCTGGTGTTTCCAAAAACGTAATATTGTTTCGGTTAAGCCATTCACGGTTATATAAGCCCGACCAAATAGATGGTTTTTTGTAAAAGATATCGTGCTCAACTTGCGGATTAACCAACCTATCCGCCATTTTATTGGTGATAATACCAAAAGCTTCTTTACGCTCTTTTGGAGTTGACCAGTACAGCCAAAAATCAGCCTTTACCGCTTGAGCATTATTGTTTTCTGCAGCGGTATAGAGCTTTTCGAGTGCGAACGGTTCAAAAAAGTCGTCTGATTCCAAAATGGCAATATATTTACCACACGCTTTTTTAAGCCCTTGGTTCATTGAAGAACCATAGCCTGAATTTGGTTTGTCTATGACTTTAAAACGGGCGTCTTTATCTAGATATTCTTGAATTATTTCACGTGAACTATCTGTTGAGCCATCATTGATGCAAATCGCTTCAAAGTCTTTCAATGTTTGTGCCCGCAACGAATCCAAGCACTGACGCAAATATTTTTCTACGTTATAAATTGGAACTAGAACTGAGATTGAGGGACAATCTGTAGACTCACCCAATTAATACACTCCCTCTTAAAGTAAATAACTATCAGCCAACACGAAACCATATCAGCATGAAACTATTTCTGCGATTTAAAACTCACTAAAGATTATTACTTCTTGCTGTCTTTTTTAACTGCATTTTCCAGTATTGACAGCTCCTGAATAAGAGTGGTTATTTTTCTCTGCTGTTTGCTGACAATAATGCTAAGCGAAAGCGCAATTGCTAACAAAAAGAAAATGGCAACCAGAAAAATAAAGTTCGAAGGCGCCTCAAAACCTAACCAATCAGAAAGCGTATACGGAATAATAGGAAATAACCCACAAACTATAATTACCAAAATAAGCCCAAGCCACAGAAAGGAATATTTCATTGTTAGACGTTTTGAAGCAACCAATTTAACAATAACAACAAGAAAAATCAGTGATGCAATTAAAAGAGCTGCTCTTGTTAAAGACATTTCATTTCCTTTTTCTTCCTAAGCCAACCAGAAAAACCGCCAGCGTTACCTTAATCATGTAGTACACACTTGAAAGAGGATTAATTGAAGATACGCCACCCTGACGTTCATGCATTACAACTTGAACTTCCGAAACAGCAAGCCCTGCCTTTTTTGCGGCAACTATTGATTCGGGCTCAGGGTAGTCTGCAGGATAATCTTTACAAAAATACTCTAAGGCTTTTAATCCTGTAGCACGAAAACCAGAAGTTGGATCAGTTACTTTAAGGCCAGAAGCAAGCCGAATAGAACCGCATAGCCATTTAATTCCTAATCGACGCATAAAAGTTGATTTAAAACCTGTACTTGGCTCAAGAAAGCGCGAACCAATAGCCAAATCTGACCCTTTTTCAATTTGTTCAACCAGCAGCTTTATGCAACTTGCATCATGTTGCCCATCGCCATCAAACTGAATATCAACATCATAACCATGAGAATATGCGTATTTATGTCCCGCCTGAACAGCCCCACCAATACCAAGATTTTCTTTAAGGTCTAGATAATTGAAGCCATTTCTTTTACATATTTCAGCTGTGCTATCGCCTGATCCATCATTAACAACAACATAATCAAAGCCATAATCGGTAATTGATTTAACAGCCTTTTCAATATTGGCTTCTTCATTGTATGCAGGAATTACAACGAGTACCTTCAAATCATTCTCTTCCACGTATGCATCTTAATGATTGCTCACATCTGATTGTATCGTAATGTAGTAATTTTAACTTACTAACGATAGTATATATTCCACCTCGCAATAACAGTGAAATCATAAAGTAAGTACGGAGTTTTCTATGCGAGAAACATATTGCATTTTTTCAGCCAACTATCTTCCAAACATTGGCGGAGTTGAAAAATATACCCAGAATCTTGCTTTTGCGCTTGAAGGATTAGACAAAACCGTAATCATCGTAACTAATAACTGTTTTGATTTACTATCCCATGAAAATATTTCTCCAAATATTTCAATCTATCGCCTTCCGTGTTACCCCCTTTTTAATGGACGATTTCCTCTTCCTAAAAAGAACACTGAGTATAAGAAATTGCTCAAACAACTTAACAAAGAAAAAATTGACTACGTATCAATAAATACTAGATTCTACCCACACACTTTTACTGGAGTAAAACTTGCAGAAAGCAAGGACATTAAACCAATTGTTGTTGATCACGGATCCGCATACCTTACTTTTGGTAATAGCTTTATTGATATTTTTGTACGTGCATGGGAGCATTTTGTTACAGCACTTTTAAAACGCCATGATATAGATTTCTATGTTGTCTCAAAAGCTGGCTTACGCTGGCTAACTAATTTCAAAATCACTGGAAAAGGTGTTTTGAACAATTCGATTGATGCCAAGTTTTTTCACGCGCAATCTTCTCAAAGAGACTTTAGAAACGAATTGGGTTTAGCTGAATCTGATTTTATTGTTTCTTTTATTGGTCGCTTTATCCCCGAAAAAGGCATAATCCCTTTAACGGAAGCTGCCAAACAACTCCAGTCGCATACCGATATTCATTTCTTATTTGCTGGTGATGGAGTTCTCAAAAAAACAATTGAAGAGTATCAATTAAGTAATGTTCATTTGTTGGGAAAAATAGATTCAAATGATGTTGCCGCTCTACTTGAGACTTCAGATTGTTTCTGTCTACCAACTAGATCTGAAGGGTTTTCAACTTCTTTGCTTGAAGCTGCCGCGTGTGAAACAACTTCTATAATTACCCATGTAGGTGGCGTAGATGAACTTATACCCACCGATGAATATGGGGTTATTATCGGAGACACTTCGCCTGAAATAATATCCAAAGCCATCCTGGAACTTTATGATAATCCAGAGCTGAATAAAAAGATGGCAAAGAAAATATATGAGCGCGTAGTTAACGATTTTTCTTGGGAAAAAACAGCGGAACGAACTATTGCTGCCTGTCAGGCAGCTAATAAATAATAAGCCAAAGTGCCAAGAATGAAGATGTTTCAACTAGCAAGAAGACTTAGACAAAAATAAAATGGTCGGCTCTTTCATTTAACACTACAGAAAGAGCATGCGAGAGACAAGGCTATAAATATATAACCCGGAAAACTAGACCTCTTTCTTTTCCCACACTTCACCATTGCCAAAATCAAGTAGCAACGGTAAATGAGTATGACGATCTTCTGGGTCAGGAAGTTGACGCCAATCGCCGTACATTTTGGTAAGGTAATAATTCATTTCGCATGGCCCTGGAAGCATATGACCCTCAAACGATACCGGACGCGCAGGATAAATTTCTTCATATCGCAAAATACCATCGTCGGTATACGCCATATTGGTAATAAAATCACCCTTTTGAGGAGCGCATTTGATTATTGATTTCTCGTAGTTTACCTTAAGTGAATTTCTGTCACGCACTATCAATCGAATAAAACCATGGGCTATACAACACGCCGCTCTTTCCAGCGCACCAAAAACACCCCCATGCGGAACATTAATTGAAGAAGAATGAAATAAATACGACATTTTCTGCCACTTAGAAGCATTAGCAAGTTGTTCTTTTTGTTTTTCCGAATCTAAATAAAGCGAATCTAAAGGGAAGACATCAACAAATATTCCCTGTGGACAGCCAGCACTCCTTGTTTCGGCAGTTTCGAATCTCGTTCCATCCTTGTAAATTTTTCCAAAAAAACCAGGATACCCTTTTGTGTTTTCGAAAGAATGAAAAGAATACCCTTCAGGAAAAGAAGTTAGCGCCAACTTGACAAAACGCTCATATTCATCACGCGGCATGGAAATATCGACATCATCGTCCCAGGGAATAAATCCCTGGTGCCTTGCTGCTCCAAGTGCTGTACCAGAATCAAGAGCCCAAGTAATTTGGTTCTCATCGCAAAATTTTGCAATAACAAGCAATATTTCCAATTCTGTTGCCTGCAGTTTTGATAAAGCTTGTTCTTGATTCATATATCCCTTTCAATATATTTAAATCATCTTTTTCTAATCGTTTCAGACTGAATACTTTAAAGCGCTCTATATGTTTTGGTTTTGATATTACCGTTCAATTAGCGAATAACTATCCAAAAAGCCCTTCACCGCTTCAACGCTATTAAACATGAGTACATCTATAATTGAGAGATTAGGACAGAAGTCATTTTTAAACTGCTTGTATGCTATTTCATCTGTCTTCAGAAATTTAAGGTTGATTTTTTTACTATCAAATGCATCAAAAGAGTACAGTTCCTGTCCTCCAATTGCATTGTAATATTCTGTTGCACCTAGTAACTCGCATATATGCAAGACCTTATCTTGCGCGTGCAAAGAGTTATCTTTCTTTAAATCGGAAGACATGATTAGCTCTGTGTTAACAGAAAGATAATCCATTACCACCACAAACGAGTTAAGCAGAAACCTCGCGAGATTGTCTTCTTGAAAAGTTAATATTTTTTCAAAGACAGGATAAACATCCTTATAATATGGAGCTTTTCGATAAGACGCCTCAAGCCCACGAAGACACTTGCCAATAGCTCTCGAATCGATATTTACCGAAATCTCATTAATTAACTTATTTGAGCTTGCGCCAATAATAGGTAAATTAAAATAAGCAGGTTTCCCATTGACTAAGGTTCTATTCCGATTAATCCATCCACCTTTTATATAATTCACATCATCATATACAACATATTTATCCACGGCAGCTAGAAGCTGCCAGTACCCAATATAAGGAACAAAATATGGCTGCATAATACCAAGTTTCATGCAAAATCCCTTCAATTCAAAGTGTTATTTTCTTCCCAGAATATATCCAGTAATACGAGGTGCTTTGCAACGAACAAATAATCGAATTTTAAACAATAAATCATACTGTTTAAAACAGTCAGAATATTCACCTTGTGTTATTTCTTTCCACTTTCCTTCTTCTGAAAGGGCAATAGTTTCCCTGATTGCCGCAGCTTTTCTAATTGCTTGGTTGTAAGATTCATCCAAAACCCCATATAAGCCGTTAATGCAATCAGCAGTTCTTCTGAGCCCTTCAATATATATTGCTTTTTTCTTCTGGGTTCTATCACTCCAAGAACCTTCCACACCAACGCGATAAGCAGCATATAGACCAGGCAGATAGTGAACCCGTCCAATACTTGCAAGATAAACATATCGAGGGTAATCTCCCATGCCCCAATGAAGATATTCATCAGGCAAAAGGTAGTCATCCATTCTTAGAAACATCGAGTTTGTTCCAAAAAGACCACCGCCTTCAATAAGAATTTCCTCAAGTGAAAAATCTCTCTCTATGGAAGATGGGGCGATCTTTCCCTCAAACTTTTTCTTATGATTGTTATATTTTTTTACCCCATGAACGCAAAGAGAACAATCTGGGTTATCCTCCATATAATCGAATTGGATTTGAAGCTTATTATCATTAAGCCAAAAATCATCACCCTCGCAAATAGCAAAATACTTTCCCGACAAATAGGGAGCACATAATTGGGTAATTAATTTTCCTTGCGAGTATTGATTTTCTTTCTGCAAAATAGGCTTAATTATATTTGGATGTCTTTTCTCATACTCCTTGATAATGCGAGAAGTGCCATCCGTCGACGCATCATCATGGACAATAACCTCGAAAGGAAAATTCGTTTTTTGAGAAACTAAACTATCTAAAGTTTGAGCTATATATTTTTCCTGATTAAAGGTTATACACAAAACACTAACTAAAGGTAACCCCATTGTTCCAAGCTCTCTTACTGTAAACGTGTGCTTCTAGCAATAAATACTATTAGCAATCTTTTTCTTCTCAATTGTTCGTCGAAAACTTTTTCTTTAATTGAAAAACAATAAAAATTATTCCCACTATAATTCCAACTGCATAAGCAATTATCCCCGTAAAGCTAACACCGTTCATCCCAAAAGAACCGACCAGGCTCCAACAAAGAATAAAAGCAACTCCTATTGAGATAACATTAGCGACAAAGCCACCGTTAAAATTGCGAATAGTAATAAGAAGATCGTTGATAAACCATAAATACGCCGTAAAAACAGCTAAAAACACCAATGGAAGAATCAAAAAAGCATACTCACTAATTGAGCCACCAAACAAAAAATCAAGAAGAATAGGGCCAAATAATTCAAGCAAAATAGCACTTACGATACCAACAGCCACCATTCCAAGGGTCGCCTTTAACAACAAAGAAAGGAAATTTTTCTTTTCGTTTTTCTCATAGTAGGTAGCAAAAGAACCTAAAAGTGGACCATAAACATAACTTCCACCCATTTGTATAATTGCCACTGGTGCGGCAACAGAGGCATAAACCCCAAGTGCCCATTCTCCATACGATGCTGCAAGCAATTGCCTAGGAATAGTAATTGCGGCACTACAAGCTACATTAGCAATAGTTATTAAAAAACAGCGTTTCAGAAGCCTAGTAACAAGTCGCCTATTAATCACTGGCATAAGTTTATCGAAAGAAGATGATTTTCGATAATCCCATGCTAAACCAAAAAAACAGAAACAAAAATCATCAAAAACAAACTAAGAGTCAAGGAATTCAAAAAATACATTCCAAAACAAAAGGTCACCAACGTCCCAAAACCACGAATAATGAAGCTCTTCCCAATAATATCCATCCTCATTTTCTGCTGATCGAGACCATGCATAACATCTATAACAGCTTCAACTCCCTTATAAACAAGCCAGAGAGAGATGCACCCTAACGCCTCAAAGTCACACGTAACAGCCGAATAAACCATGCAAGCAGCAAACGAGATTAAAATGGTCACGCAACGAAATCCCATATACTCACTAGTAGTATATTCATGCTTCACATCTGAAACTTGATAAATTCTCATTCTATAGTTTGCAAAAGGAATAAAAATATTTCCTATCGCCATAGCAAGAGCTAGTAGACCCGCAGCGTCATATCCACTCGATAAACGTACGACAAGAACAGTAAGCAACCATTGAATCCCTAGATAAACTAAAGAGCCAAAGGAATTCCAAAGCATATTCATTTTTATCGATAGTTTTTCGCTATTTTCCAAGTAATAAACCAGCCTTCTTTGTTGTTAGCAAAGTAACCATTAGCAAAGTAACCATTAGTTAATAACTGATGCCTTGACCGATTACTATAAAATCATAAAGAGCTATATAATGGTATATCAATAAAAAAACACCCAGAAAGCCGATAACAAGTGGACAATATTCAATACCCTATCCAGGTTACAAGATCATCTATGCCTTCTCTTCAAGAGTACACCAATGAAATTGCTTCATTATGGAACACTCATTGGTTAACCAACATGGGAGAAAAACATAAGCTTTTCGAAAAGCAGCTTTGTGAATATCTCGACACTAATAATATCGCCTTATACACAAACGGACATTCTGCCCTTGAATGCGCATTAGAAGTTCTTGAACTTAAAGGGAAAGTTATCACCACTCCTTTTTCTTTTGCGTCAACAACTCACGCTATCTCACGAAAAGGACTTGAACCTGTCTTCGCGGATATTAACCCCGAAACTTTTACCATTGATCCAAAGTGCATTGAGCAATTAATCGATGAAGAAACCTGTGCCATTCTCCCTGTCCATGTATATGGTAATGTGTGCGATATAGATGCAATTCAAGCAATAGCAGACAAATACAACCTTAAAGTCATTTATGATGCAGCACATGCTTTTGGAGTAAAAAAAGACGGGATATCTGTAGCAAACTACGGCGACTTTTCCATGTTCTCTTTTCATGCTACTAAAGTTTTTAATACCATAGAAGGCGGAGCACTTACCTTCAAGAATCCTGATTACAAAGAAAAATTAAATCAGTGGAAAAATTTCGGAATTACCGGACAAGAAAGTG
>FR895475.1:0-8592 GCA_000434775.1 Eggerthella sp. CAG:368
CCGAAAAGCACAACGGACGCAGCGTTAGCTGGTCGACTTTCCCTACGGGGAATGATTCGCTTTCCCGACGCATTGCTATTCCCATATACGATCCTGCCGCAATAATGTGGTATTCGCGCGCCTGTTCGCAAAAATACTTCAAAGAAGTAAGGCCGCGCGGTGCCTCTTGAATCTCGTCGAAGATGACGAGCGTGTTTTCGGGGTCTATCGTGTGTCCGCTGCGGAGCTCGATTTGTCGAAGGATACGCTTGGGGTCTAGATTCTGCTCGAATAGGGTGCGGGCAGACTGGTCGTACATGAAGTCGATCTTCACGAAATCGCGAAACTCCTGCTTGGCGAACGCCTCCATGAGCCAGGTTTTCCCCGTTTGGCGCGCCCCGCAAAGCAGTAGGGGTTTACGGTTCGGGCTTGATTTCCAAGCTACCAGGTTGTTCATGAGGAGTCTTTGCATTTGAGGGGTTCCTTACCGTGCGAGTCTTGTGGTTACTATAGCAGGTACCCCTGAAAAATGTGGGAGACTTGCACAAAGTTCCCCCTGAAAAATGTGGGAAACTCGCACATAATACCCAGGGAAAAATGTGGGAGAGGCGAGGGGTGCCCATTCTGGTGCCTTCCCCGACTTCCGTTCTGATGCTCTCTTGATGCCTTCCTTGGTTCCCTTTTGGTGTTCCTTTTCCCCGCGAGCGTGTTGTCAGAGCCGGACAAAGCTCTCCGACTCCGTTGTTTGCCGTTTACTCCGACCTGAACAATGCCCTCCGGCTCCATTGTTCGCTTCGTTCGCATCGCGGTGTCGAATATCGCTCATGTAAGCGCGCAAAGATCACAGCTTCGTTCGTGCCCACAGATTATTCCTGAAGCTTGCAGGAAACTGTACGTAATTACGGGTCCTACGAACTTGAAGCCTCGCCGCTTAAGATCACTTGACACGCGGTCGCCAAGTGGGCTCGTGGTGTGCTCGGAGCAGTCTTCGGCTACAGGCTTTCCGTCGACGAATGCCCATAGATAGGCGTCAAAGCTTCCAAATTCGGCTTGTACCTGCATAAATGCTCGGGCGTTACCAATAGTGGCTTCGATTTTTCGACGGTTGCGCACGATGGCGGAGTTTGTCATTAGCTCTGCAATTTTTGAATCGTCATATTCGGCAACTACCAGCGGATCAAAGTCGTCGAACGCCGAGCGAAACGCCTCACGCTTGTTTAAGATTCCTTCCCACGAAAGCCCTGCCTGGAAGCCCTCAAGCACAAGCAGCTCGAAGAGTGCGTGGTCATCGTGACATGGCACACCCCATTCGCAGTCGTGATAGGTTACATAGCGCGGATTCTTTGGGTTTGCCCAGCTGCAGCGGTGTGTTATTTCGGCCAAAAGATCTCCTTTCGTGGCGGCTTGCTGGTTACTCTTCCGTAGTGCATCAATTAAAGGGGACTTCGATTTCAGCTCTAATTTTAGACAGT
The DNA here is from genome assembly GCA_000434775.1 of Eggerthella sp. CAG:368. GTDB lineage: Bacteria > Actinomycetota > Coriobacteriia > Coriobacteriales > Eggerthellaceae > Anaerotardibacter. The sequence goes on from FR895475.1 coordinate 1,452, forward strand.
TCCGCCAGCACGAGTAAATTGTGCCTGGACAATACCCTCCGGCTCCGTTGTCTGGCTTTCAAGAAAAGTCATTTTCGTTGCTGTAGACCAAAAAACTTTTTGCATTTTCGTGTATATACAGCCTAAAACTTTTTCAATATGTTTGAATCGCTCGTATGTCTTTGTCGTGCGCTCGATTGCGAGTCCAGCCTTGATGCCCTGTTCGCAAAGCCTGCGTATCGTACGATTCGGGAGGTTATTGATGATCAGTAGAAGGGAAAGCCCTAATCTTTTTTCGTTATCTACTGAAGGTGGGGGAGTTGTGCGGTTTGGTGTGACTTTGCGTGGTAAGCGGGTGGAAACGCTTGCTCAAACGCCAAATGGTCTTGCCGCGTTTGAAGCAGCTGCACCGATGCTTGCCGTGGAGAAGTTCAGAGGGTACTTCGATTATCGCGACGGAGTCTGATTCAGTGCCAATCATCGTTTAGATATACTTGCGGTCGTGTAACAAAGGATAAAAAAGGGTGGAGCACCTGCTTCACCCTTTTTTTCTTTATGGGATTACCCGCTACTATTTTCCGTTACTTACGGACGAAGGCCGCTGCCGCCCTGCGCAACGATGGTTTCGCCGGAAACGTAGGCGGCCAAATCGCTTGCGAGGAACACTGCAACGCCACCGATGTCGGTTTTAGGATCGCCGAAACGTCCTAGTGGGATGCCCTTGATGGTTGCTTCGAACGTATCAGGGTAAGCTTCCTTCCAAGCGGCGAGCTGCTCGGTCATGGCAAGGGGGCAGAGGCAGTTGACACGCACGCCGTCGGGGCCCCATTCGGTGGCGGCCACACGTGTTATGCCGCGGATACCTTCCTTGGCTGCAGCATAACTTGACTGACCTGGCTTTCCAAACAGGCCAGCACCGCTCGCTAAATTCACCACGCAGCCCTTTGTTTTCTTGAGTTCAGGGAAGGCATGCTTCATGTAGAAGAACGTACTGTAGAGTCCTGAGTTGATGGCGAGGTCGAAGTCTTCTCTTGTGTGGTCTACGAGGTTCGTACCACTTTTAGATGCCTGCGCGTTGTTCACCATAACATCAAGCTTGCCGAAATGCTCGACGCACTTCGCAAGCGCTGCTTCCACTTGAGATTCATCGGATCCTTCAGCGACGGTGTAGGCAACTTCTGTGCCGTATTCGCCGGTCAGCTTCTCGGCAGCGTCAGCCAAGCGGCTCTCGGTGCGCCCGGTAATGAACAGCTTCGCTCCTTGCTCTGCGAACGCGCTCGCAATGCCGAAGCCGATACCCTTGCCGCCACCAGTAATCAGGGCGACCTTTCCATCTAAAAGACCCATGGGTGCTCCTTTCGATTGATCTGCCTGAATGCTAAGGACTGGGTGGTTCTTTTGGTGCGGAGAAGTGCGTAAGCGTGGGTGATGGGTCGATTTGGGCAGCGGAACGGTTACCTTATCAAGCAACTTGATTTGGAATTTCTAGCAGGACAATACCCTCCGGCTCCGTTGTCCGGCCAGAGTGGGTGTTAGTTTGGCGTCTTTTTCTAACTATTAAAGACAATGCTCTATGAAACCTTAGAATGATGATGCTGGTGCACGTTATTTGGCCAATTCCTTTGGGTACGAATATTGATCATAATCATCAGGCGTGAATGCAGTGAGCTTTAATCATCGGGGATAGGAGATGCCCATGCAGGTAACTGAAACTATCAAGTATGTAGGCGTAAACGACCACGAGATTGATCTGTTCGAAGGTCAATACGATGTGCGCGAAAACGGGATGGCATACAACAGCTATGTTATTTTTGGTGAAAAGGTAGCTGTTACCGATACTGTCGATGCTCATTTTGTTGATGAGTGGCTTGGTAATCTTGATTCTGTTTTGGCAGACCGCACTCCGAGCTATCTCATTGTGCATCATATGGAGCCTGACCATTCTGCCGGTATCGTTGCCTTCATGGAGCGCTATCCCAAGGCGCAACTTGTTGCGTCAAAAATGGCTTTCAAAATGATGAATGCCTATTTTGGGACCGATTTTTCAGAACGCCAGATTGTTGTTAAGGATGGTTTCGAGTTTGATCTCGGCGGGCGCAGCTTGAGCTTCATCGGTGCTGCAAATGTACACTGGCCAGAGGTTATGTTTTCTTTCGATTCTCAAGACAAGGCGCTTTTTTCGGCGGATGCGTTCGGCAAGTTTGGCGCAAACGATATCGAAGACCCTGAAGGATGGACGTGTGAGGCACGCCGCTACTATTTTGGAATTGTGGGTAAGTTCGGAAAGAACACGCAGGCGGTACTCAAGAAAATTGCTGATCTCAACATCGAGTTTATTTGCTCGCTTCATGGACCTGTGCTTTCTGAAAATCTTTCTTATTATTTAGATATATACAACACTTGGTCGAGCTACGAACCTGAAGACCGAGGTGTAACCATTGCCTATGCAAGTGCCTATGGTCACACCAAGCGGGCTGCAGAAGAACTCGCCTGTGCCCTTGAAGTTAAAGGTCAAACGGTTTCGCTTTTTGATTTAGCCCGTGATGACATGGCCGAAGCTATAGAGGATGCATTCCGCTACGACCGTTTAGTGCTTGCAAGTATCACGTATGCAGGCGGAATCTTTCCGTTTATGGCTACATTTATCCACACGCTTGCTGAACATGCCTATCAAAATCGTAAGGTTGCTTTTATCGAGGCCGGTACGTGGGCACCTGTTGCCGCTAAAGTGATGCGCGTGCAGGTTGAACAGATGAACGATATTGAGTTTGCTGAGAATGTCGTAACGGTGCGTGGTGCTATCGATGATGGAACACGTTCTCAAATTGCTGCACTTGCAGACGAACTCTCTGTCTCTGAGTGAGGCACCTTCAGTGAGGGATGCTGTCAACGCAGAAACAGTTTCAGCATGAAGGTGGTTTAAGTCTGAAACAACTTAATGTGTCTGCAATGCTAATTTTCGGAAGGTTTTTTGACGTTGGTGTGGGTATGTGTTGGAAAACTATTCGTCCAAAAACTATCCTTCAGAAAAACCTGCATCAACGAGGCGATTGCTTCCGTCGGCAGCGGTTGTTGCAAGTTCGTCGCAACGCTCGTTTTCAGGGTGTCCCGCATGCCCTTTTACCCAGTGAAAGGTTACCGTGTGAGGCTTTTTCGCTTCGAGTAAGCGCTTCCAAAGATCGATGTTCTTAACAGGTTCCTTCTTGGCGTTTTTCCAACCGCGTTTAAGCCAGCCTTCAACCCAATGCTGATTAAAAGCATCTACTACGTATTTTGAATCCGAGAACACATCAACGGTGCAAGGCTTTTTGAGTGCTTCGAATCCTGCAATAACTGCCAAAAGTTCCATGCGATTATTGGTGGTACAGGTAAATCCTTGAGAAATTTCTTTGGCGTGAAGGTTTCCTTGAGTATCGGTGAAGTGAAGCACTGTGCCAAAACCGCCAGGACCGGGATTTCCGCGTGAAGCGCCATCGGTATACATCGTTACATTCATGATAGATTCCGTTCTTTGCTTGTCGGTTTCGCAGGTATCGACAAGGGTTTTCTGCAAGTGCCTGCAATACATCTGTTGCAGGCAAGCTTTCTCTATAACTGCATACAGTTCATTCGCTATTGGCAGGCCTTTTCAATAAGTGTACGCAGTTCATCCATTCCTGTTCCTTTTTCTGAAGAAGTAATTACCATATTAGTCTCAGCAGAAAGCCCAAGCTGCTTTCGTATAGCTGCCGCTTGCTTGTTTGCCTGAGATTTACTGAGTTTGTCTGCCTTGGTAAGTGCGATAACAAAGGGGAGCTCGCAGGCGGTTAAAAACTCAATCATCTGCTCATCAAGCTTGGTAGCAGGGTGACGAATGTCAATCAGCGAAACCACCAGGGCATAAAACCTATACTGATCAAAGTATCCATTGATCATCTCTGACCAGCGGCTTTTTTCCGATTTTGCCACTTTAGCGTAGCCGTATCCGGGTAGGTCAATGAAGTCAATTTCATCAGTGCCAAAAAAGTTAATAGTACTTGTTTTGCCCGGCGTTGATGAAACGCGGGCTAATTGTTTTCGATTAAAAAGCTTATTGATCAGGGAAGATTTTCCTACGTTTGAGCGACCCACAAAAGAAACTTCAGGACGCTTTGATTCAGGAATTTGGGAAGAAGTTCCGTAGGCACCCTTAAATTCTACGAGGTTGTAGTTCATTGGGTTGGCTCCTCTGCTCTTCTATTATTTGTGTTTTGCCCGTTTTGATAACGAGTTTTTTGTTAATTCTTGGAGAGCTGAATTGCTTTCCTGTAGGGTGTTAATCATACCCGCTTCTTCTATGAGGTAGGGAAGTTCCCGTAAAAAGGACAAAGAAAAGAGCTCACATTGTGGTTGTCGTATAAAAAGCGCTAAAGCGCTCAGTACAATAATGCTAAATATAACGATGCTGAGCTTTGGGTATAGCGCTAAACTTGGCCGACAACGATAAGTTAATAAGGTGCCAGTAAAGAAGAACAAGATGGACGAACTCGAGCAGATTACAAACCAAATAACGGGCGGAGATTTACTGGGTCGCATCATTGTTGCGGCAGTTATTCTTGTGTCCATTGCCATTATTTCGCACATCGTAACTCGATGGATTAAGCATATTGTGGCGCGAGACAGCAACGACCTTCCACAGAGCACGTTTTTCATCAATATTGCGCGCTGCATTATTTGGGCTATTGGTATTTCTATTGTGGCCGATGCCTGCTTCAGCGTTAATATGACGGCTGTCGTTGCTGCTTTAGGTGTAGGAGGTATCGCGCTTTCTTTAGGCCTGCAAGATACGCTTTCCAATCTTATTGGTGGCGTCCTCATCACCTTTATGCGCATTGTGACACCAGGTGACAATATTCAAGTTGGCACTCACAAAGGCGTTGTTCAAGATATCAATTGGCGTCAAACTCGCATAAAGAATCGTTTAGGAGAAACAGTTATTATTCCTAATTCGGTTATTTCGAGAAACTCGGTGGTGCACTTGCCTCCTCCAGAGCAGATTTCGGTTTTGTTTGTGGTTACCTCACAAACAGGTCTTGATGAAATTGCTGAGGAAGTTGAAAAGCATGCACATGATACCGCTTTGGAATATGCGGGAATCGTGACAGAACCTGTGGTTATTTTTACCGAGGTAAGCGAATATGGCCTGAATGGCAAAGTGGTTCTTGAGATTGATGACGCTGCCGAAGCAACCGTGGTTTCTGATGCTATCACGCGTGCTATTGCGCCTGTGGTGAGGTAATCACAAGAAAAAAGCACCTGAGTGGTTGGTGGCATTCAATTGTTAATATCCAGCCAAATGCTCAGGTACTTGCATGGTTTATTGCTTGCGTGTTTATGACGCGCTTATAGAAAACTTACAAACAATCAAAGATTTTCGAATGTGTAGTTTTCGGGATGCGCCTTAACGTCTTCGCGTAGTTTAGGATTCATCTTTCGGGTTCCACGGTAAGCATCTTGCGTTTCGGTTGCAATAACCTGGTTGCGGTTTTCCATCTTTATCTGTGTATCAAAGCTGTTTCCGTCAAGGGAAGACTGCATGGATTCTTTAGTGAGGCGCAAGCCAAATGGCGAAGTGTTTTTAACCATGGCTTCGGCTAGTTCCATTGCAGTGTCAAGTACTTGGTCGTCAGGTACCAGACGGTTTGCAAAGCCCCAGCTCATAAGTTCTTCAGCACCAACACGACGAGCCGTCATAAGCATTTCGTTTGCTCGGGCATAGCCAATGATTTTCGGTAGATAGAACGAGCCAGACATATCGGTTCCTGTAAGGCCAATATTCAAATATCCCGCTTGCATCTTGAAAGACTCACCTAGAACGCGCAGATCGCAGGCGCAAGAAATCGAAAGTCCACCGCCAACAGCATGTCCTTTAAGAGCGCCAATAATAGGTTGCGGACAAGCGCGCATGTTAACAACTTGGTCTGAACAAATAGTTTGCATAATGAAGAAGTCGCGCTGAGTGCGTCCCATGCCCTCGGGAGGATCAAGGGCTAAGTCATTTAAATTGAAGCCTGCGCAGAATGAAGAGCCCTCGCCTGTAAGAATGATGACACGACATTCTGGATCCATGCGCACTTTAATAAGGAACTGATTGAACTCTGCCATTTGTTTGTATGACATGGCGTTGAGGTTTCCTGCATCATTGAAGGCGCAAATGTAAATTGGTCCCTTTTTGGTTACTGCGATTTTTTCGTATCCATCGTAGCAAAAGCTGTCCATGTGGTACTGATCTTGGTATACCCCCATAAGTATTCCCTTCCTTGTTATGTTTCCCCTAGTGAAACTTCAGAGGAGGGAATAGGCTTTCGTCAATGAGAAAGGGCGTTGAGTACGGGCATTTGCTATCATAGAGGCGATTTATCGAATGCAGTTTTTTTGAGTGGGAACAGAGCTTGGTTTATGTCTGATTTCCCTTTCGAAAACTGCGGAATCGCTAGAATTATCGGAGTCTTCGAAATTACGAGCGATCAAAGCGAATAGGAACCAAAAGGAACAACTATGACGCAACATTTGACGGAAAAGGATGTGCGTTCAATTGCGGAATATGCCCGCATTGGACTCACGGACGAAGAGGTTTCTTCGATGACAGTTGATCTAAACAGCATCATCGAAAGCCTGAAACCCATTACAGAATATGATTTAGAGGGAGTTGAGCCAACCTTTCATCCCATCGGCGGACTCGTTAACGTTTCGCACGAGGATATTGAGGGTGAAAGCTTCTCTCAAAAAACTGCTCTTAAAAATGCCCCAAAACAGCAGGATGGCAGTTTCCTCATTCCTGCTATCTTGGGCGGGGGTGATGCATAATGGCTCTCTCAGATTTAACGGTTAAAGAAATCCAGACGGGTCTTACGAGTAAAGAGTTTTCCGCAGAAGAAGTTGCTAAGGAAAGCCTTGCTCGCATTGAGTCTGCCGACAAAAAGGTCCATGCGTTTCTCGAGGTAACTTCAGAAGCCGCTTTGAGTGCAGCGCAGCGCGTCGACAGCGCAATCGCTTCAGGAACCTTCGGTGAAATGGGACCCTTGGCGGGCGTGCCCGTTGCCTTTAAAGACAACATGAATTTTGAAGGAACGCACACCACCTGCTCTTCCCGTATGTTGGAAAGCTATGTTTCTCCTTATACGGCCACATGCGTTGATAACAT
>FR895475.1:8611-26116 GCA_000434775.1 Eggerthella sp. CAG:368
ATTCAGGCAGGCGGCATTCCGCTTGGAAAACTCAACATGGATGAGTTTGCGTTTGGTTCTTCTACGGAAACTTCGGCGTTTGGCTGCACCTATAATCCATGGGATTTAGAGCGCGTTCCGGGTGGTTCTTCGGGTGGTTCTGCGGCAGCGGTTGCTGCAGGTCTTGCGTGCGTAACGCTTGGTTCCGACACGGGCGGATCGATTCGTCAGCCAGGCAGTTTTTGCGGTGTTGTTGCGGTAAAGCCAACCTATGGCGTGGTTTCTCGTTATGGCGTTGTGGCCTTTGGTAGTTCGCTTGACCAGGTTGGTCCTTTTGCGCGCAGTGTCGAAGACGCCGCTCTTGCCATGAATGCTCTTGCGGGGCACGACTCTAAAGATTGCACGAGTCAGCCTGTTCAGACAGACTTTACGGAAAATCTTGCCGAGGGTGTTTCGGGCATGCGTATCGGTATCGTTCCAAGCTTTATGGAAGCTGAAGGTCTTGACGAAGAAGTTCGCGCAAAGGTGGAAGAAGCAATCAATCACCTTAAGAAGATGGGTGCAGAAATCGTCGAAGTTGAACTTCCTAATGCTCAGGCAGCCATGAGTGCTTACTACGTTTTGGGCCCATGTGAGGCATTTTCCAACCTCGCCCGCTTTGATTCGGTTCGCTACGGCTATTGTCCTGAAGGTTACAAAGATTTGGGCTCTCAGTACGAGGCGGCTCGCGCGGGCGGATTTGGCCCAGAGGCTCGTCGCCGTATTATGTTGGGCAGCTACTTACTTTCTTCGGGTGTATATGACAAGTATTACTACCCTGCACAGCAGGTTCGTACTCTTATTACGCAAGATTATCTCAATGCTTACGAAAAGGTTGACTGTATTGTTGCTCCCGTAAGTCCTCGCACCGCATTTAAGTTTGGTGAAATCGCCGACCCAACGTCAATGTATCTTTCCGATATGTTTACCATTTCAATCAACATTGCTGGCAATGGTGGCATGAGCTTTCCTGTGGGGCTTGGTGCAACGTCTGGTTTACCGGTGGGTGTTCAGCTTATTAGTCCTGCATTTAAAGATGAGAATATGTTTAGAGTTGCAGCAGCGCTTGAGACCGTATACGGAACGGCTCCTGTCGCACCTGCTTTTTCTGACGGAAAGGCTGGTGAATAGCTAATGAAGAAACTTGAAGAAGTGCTTCAAGATTGGGAGGCTGTCATTGGTCTTGAAGTTCATGCGGAATTAACCACGCTTGAAACTAAGATGTTCTGTAACTGTAAGCTTGAGTTTGGTGCAGAACCCAACACCCATACGTGTCCCGTTTGTTTGGGGTTGCCCGGTGCGTTGCCCGTTCCCAACAAGGCTGCTATTGAGTCTATTGTTCTTGCTGGCTTAGCTACTAACTGTGACATTGAGAAACACTCGATGTTTTATCGCAAGAATTATATGTACCCCGACATGTCCAAGAACTTCCAAATCACGCAAGGGCCAGTAGCATTTTGTATGCGCGGCCATCTTGACTTAGAGGTTGATGGTGCTGCGGCAAAAGAACGCATTGATATTCCCGAAGCAAAAGAGGGAAGCTATGTTGCGCACATTGGTATCGAGCGTATTCATATGGAAGAAGACGCCGGTAAGATGATTCATATCGGTGGCGATGAGGGTCGTATTGCGGGAGCAACTCATTCGTTGGTTGATTACAATCGCTGCGGCACTCCGCTTATTGAGTTAGTAACGCAGCCAGATTTGCGCACGCCTGAAGAGGCTCGTTTGTTCATGCAAAAGCTTCGCCAGATTTACTTGGCGATTGGTATTTCTGACTGCTCCATGGAAGAGGGTTCGCTTCGTTGTGACGGAAATGTAAGCTTGCGTCGTCGTGGCGAAACCAAGCTGGGCACCAAAACCGAGCTCAAGAACATGAACAGCTTCAAAAACTTGCATGATGGTTTGGCATATGAAATTTGCCGACAGGCAGAAGTGCTCGAAGAGGGCGGAATTATTTATCAGGAAACGCGTCATTGGGACCCAAGCGCAAAGCGCACCATTGTTATGCGTGTGAAGGAAACCGCAGATGACTATCGTCTTTTCCCCGATCCAGATCTTGCCCCTTACGATTTAAGCGATGAGTTCATTGAAAACGTGCGCAAGCGTTTGCCAGAGTTGCCTGATGAAAAGGCGAAACGCTTCGAGGAAACCTTTGGTTTGTCTGCTTATGATGCGCGCCACTTGGTTGAGCATCGTGCAACTTCAAATTTCTTTGAGGAATGCATGAAAAAAGCTTCCGCTGAATTGGCAAAACCGTTGGTAAATCTCATCATTAATGATGTTGCAGCATACTTAAATGCAAACCCCGAGGCCGATCTTACGGAATCGAATCTCTCTCCCGCGCGCGCGGTTGAATTGGTAACGCTTCTTTCCAAGGATGTCATTTCGTCGAAGCAGGCAAAGCAAGTGTTTGCGGCAATTTTGGAAGAAGACAAAGATCCTTCCGTCGTTGTTGAAGAACGTGGCATGAAACAGGTTTCCGATACGGGCGCAATTGAAGCGGTTGTTGATGGCGTTTTGGCTGCGTTCCCTGACAAAGTGGAACAGTATAGGGGAGGTAAGACGGGCCTTCTTGGTTTCTTTGTTGGTCAGTGCATGAAAGAAATGAAAGGGCAGGGTAACCCCAAGGTTATCAACGAACTGCTTACTAAGAAATTATCGTAATAATTCCAAAGAAGGCGGCAATAATGTATGTATTGCGCCTTCTTTTTGCAAAGAGCCTAATGTCCTCAAAGGAAACTAAGAGGGTTCGGCTAAGAGGAGCGATAAGTTCTTAATCCTGATAGTTCTTAAAGGTTGATTAAGTACTTCGGAATTGAAAAGCGGTGGCGATTCGGTCGTCATCGCTTTCTTTTATAGGCTCGCGAACCTATAAATTATGAACCACCCTTCAAAAGGGAGGTTCATAATTTATGCGTGTCGGATGGGAGTGTTTCGGTATTGTCGTTTACGAAATGGCGTTATTGACCCAGGCTATTGTGGATGGCTTAGATCGAGTCGTTATGAGAAGCCTAGTCTAGGTCGTTGTGGCTGGCAAAAACGGCAGTGATAAGGTTTTCAATTAATACAAAGTTATCTTCATCTTCAGAAAGACCTGTCATGACGCTCATGATGTAGGTGTTCCCATCGAGTTCAACAATTCCCGCATCGCAGAGTCCGTTATAGTCATGCGCATAGTCACTGCCCGAACACCAGCCTGCTTTGTTGTGGACCAGTGCTCCTTGGGGTTCAACAGCATTGCGCAAGAAGGAGAGATTTGTTTGTTCGCAAAGAGATCTAAGCCATGCAGCCGTTGGGCTGTCCGACTGGAAATAATCATACATTTCCGTCCAAATTTTTGCGGAGCTTCGCGCGGTATACCAGGGAAACCATGAATCTGGAAGATAGGCAGTGTCGTTTACGCCGAGTGATTCAGTCCATTCGTTGAAACCTGCAAAATCATACATGGTGCGTAGAGTGCCAAAGGCATCATTGTCTGAATTAATGACAGATTCTTCGATAAGGCTTTTAACTTGTGAGCCGCGCACATCGAAAGTGTCAGTTGTGACACCGGGCAGAGCTAACTCTCCATTTTCTACGTGCTGCTCGCAAATATAGAGCGCATAAGGAGCTTTAAAAGAGCTTGCTCCGTAGATTTTGGCATCGGGATTATAGGTAATGCCACGACCTGTTTTTATGTCATAGAATACAATGCCCACTGCCGCTTGGGGTTCGATAGCGGCAATCGCGCTTTCAATTTGTTTTTGTTCTTCCGAAGAAAGGGTGGGAGCGGGAAGATTAGAAAGCGAAAAGGATTGTAGGCTTTCTGAGGAGGGAATTTTATCGAGGGCCGCGGGTGTTCCTTTGAAATCTAGCAACATTTCCATGAAGTCATTGTCTTCAGGCGCAAGTGAAGATTCTATTTCTGATGTATCTTTGGCCGAATGCCTGCTGGAAGCTTCGTTTTCCGACTGCTGCGAGCATGAAACACAGCTGTTGAGTGCAAAGAGAGTGATTGCTCCTGCAACTATGAGGGCAAGAATTGCAATGAGAGTTGAGCGACGATCCTCAATTGTTTCGGCTGTTTTAATTGCGGCCAGTTCAGAGAATGAAAGAGGCTCGGAAGTTTGGTCAGTATGCTTGCCTAACGGGGAGGCGTGGCGTGGTCCCTGCTTTGTGTGTTTTCCTGCCTTGGTGGTTTGGCTGGTGTGCTTTGGTTGTTTGCTGCTTGAATTCATGAATGGGAGACTATCACAAATACAAAGGAAAAGGCGACAGGTGTAGCTGGTTGCACAAAAAGTTGCCACACAGAAACTTACCAACCTGGACAACGGAGCCGGTTGCAAAAAAAGACCAGCCATGGTTGGCTGGTCATAATGCTTTCATGGTTGTTTAAAGAGACGCCCGGTACACCCTCCGTTTAAGAGCGATTCTTAAACTACTCAAGGTTCTTAACGCTATTTAACAATGAGTACAGGAATTTCTGCGTTGCGAAGAACGCCAAAGCTTACGCTGCCAAGCATGCCACGAATAGCGCCTAAGCCGCGTGAGCCCATAACAATAAGATCGCAGCTGTAATACTTCGAAGCATCAACAATGGTGTCGATGGTATAAACACCAAAAACTACTTCAGCAGAAAGCTCTCCTTTAAAATCCTTTACTAAAGGAGCGATTGCTTCAGTGATTTCTTCATCGTTTTGTTCGGTCCGTTGCTTAAGAAGCGTTGCAAAATCGCCCTGGCCAACAAGTGAAATCCCTAAGCCAAAGCCAGATTGATTCATGCTGCTGTAAACCAAATCTTGAGGAGGAGCGGAAACCTTAACAACGTGAATCTGTGCGCCCTCCTCTTCGCTGGCAAGCTTGATGGCTTCACTAAGAGCGTGTGCTGCATGATCTGAATCATCAAACGGAACCAAGATATTTTTAAATCCCATGAGAACTCCCTCTCTAACAGGTGAATATGACTTCATTATACGCTTTCGCGGCTGCTCACTGATATTTTTGAGAAGAGTGGTAGGGTTGCTTTGCAACATGTATGACAATATTTGTAAGAATGTGAAAATTCATTTAAAGATACTAGCACTTTACTGCTCTACTGTGCTAAAGTGCTTACACAGTCTTACAAGGTTTATAGAACGTTAGAAGGAAAGAAAGAGAATGAACTTTGTTACTCCCGTTGGCTTTCGTGATGTGATGAGCGATGAGGCTCTGGTGCGCGAGAACCTCACTTTTCGCGTGCAGCGTTGTTTTTCCGCTCAAGGATATCTTCCTATTGAAACACCAACCCTTGAGGTTTTGGACGTTATGGAAGCGGGAGGGCATGTTCCAGAAGCTCCTTTTAAATTCTTCGATTCGCATGGTGATCTTTTGGCAATGCGTCCCGATGTCACCATGCAGATTGCGCGCATGTGCGCTACGCGCTTAAACCCCGCGGAGGAACCTATTCGTCTTCGTTATACGCAACGGGTATTTCGCGAAAAAACAGCAGAAGCTGCAGCACGTGAAATTACTCAGCTCGGTGTTGAATCGGTAGGGGAATCGGGCGTAAAAGCAGACGCTGAGCTTATCGTTTTGTTTGCTGAAGCTCTTGCAGCTACTGGTTTGGAACAGTTTAAAATTGCACTTGGTTCGGCAGGCGTTTTGCGCGATTTACTGGCTTTAAGTGGCGCAACGTCTGAATGGCAGGCCGCTGTTCTTCAAGCTTTTCATACTTCAAATTTGGTAGATTTGGCTGAGCTCGTCGAGGAGGACGTTCCCAACAAACAAGCAGCGCAGGCAATTTTCGCACTTCCAAACCTTCGTGGTGGAAGGCAAGCATTAAAGGCAGTGCGTAGCGTTTTAGAACCGCTTGAAAACACAGCTGCCATCGATGAGCTTGAAGAGGTTTACAACTATCTGGTTAATGAGGGTCTTGAAGATAAGATTCTTATTGATTTTTCGGTTATGAGCTCGTTTGATTATTACACGGGTATCGTGTTTGAAGCCTATGCCCCTGGGCTAGGGTCTCCGCTTGGCGGTGGCGGTCGCTACGATAATCTGCTTGCCTCTTATGGCGCGGGACAGGTTCCTGCGGCCGGTTTTGCGTTTTATCTTGAGCAGGTAATGGCCGCGTTTGCAGTTGAAGAAAAAGAAGAAAAGCGGCCCTTGCGTATCGCGGTTCCTAAAGGTTCGCTAAACGAAGACGCTATTCGTGTTCTTACGAATGCAGGTCTTGATACCGAAGGTCTTGCAGATGCTGGTCGTACGCTCATGATTCGCAAGGCTGATGTTGAATATATTATCGTTCGCCCAACGGATGCACCTGTCTTTGTGGCGCTTGGTGCTGCCGATTGCGGCATTTGTGGCGAAGACTCACTTTTGGAAGCTTCGCCTGATGTCGTTGAATTGGTTGATCTAAAGTTTGGCGATTGCCGTTTTGTTGTTGCTGAGTCTAAGGGAACCACCGAAGCAGTTGAGAGTAGATATCGCAAACTCGGTTCCATTCGCGTGGCAACGAAGTATCCCAACATCACCCGTGCGCACTATGCGAAAAAAGGTAAGCAGGTTGAAATTGTAAAGCTTCACGGCAACATTGAGCTTGCTCCTATCACGGGTATGGCTGAACGAATCGTTGATATTACAGCAACGGGCACAACACTTCGCGAGAACAATTTAGTGGTAGTTGATGAGGTTCTTTCTTCCACTGCGCGTTTCTTTGCAAATCCTTGTTCATTCAGAACAAACCCTCGTGTTGGTCAGTTGGCTGAAATTTTATACAAGCAGGCTAAGGAGAAGTAGTCATGAGAAGAATAGAATTAGAGGCTAATCAGGCGTTTGAGGAAAGCCTTCTTAATCGCACGAGTGCATTTAACGCTGATGCTCTGGTGGCAGCAACCAATATCGTTGAAGCGGTTCGCGAGCGCGGGGATGCGGCTTTAAAAGAGTTTACCCAGCGTTTCGATGGTGTTGAACTCGAATCTTTTCGTGTAAGCAATGCGGCGATCGATGAAGCAATTGCTAAAGTTGATCCTACGGTTGCAAAGGCTCTTCAAAAAGCCGCGAACCAAATACGCGACTTTCACGAGCGTCAAAAGCAACAGGGCTGGTTTGCACTGCGTGAAGACGGCGCGTTAGTTGGGGCAAAGGTTGAGCCGCTTGATTCAGTTGGTGTATATGTGCCGGGCGGTCGCGCTCTCTATCCTTCTTCAGTTTTGATGAATGCCATTCCCGCCTCCGTTGCAGGAGTAAAGCGTATCGTATGCGCAACGCCTCCAACAAAAGATGGCTCGCTTGATCCTGCCATTGTTGAGGCATGCCGTATTGCGGGTGTAACTGAAATTTATGCTATTGGTGGCGCTCAGGCTATTGGCGCTTTGGCATACGGAACCGAAACAATTGCTCCTGTTGATAAAATTACAGGCCCCGGCAATGCTTTTGTAGCAGCCGCAAAAAAGGTTGTTTCGGGGGATGTAGGAATCGATATGATTGCAGGGCCGTCCGAGGTTTGTGTCGTGGCTGATGAAACAGCGCTTCCTGAATTGGTTGCCATTGATTTGATGGCTCAGGCAGAACACGACCCACTGGCAAGCTGTTATTTGGTAACCTTCTCAAGCGAATACGCCGATCAGGTTGAGGTTGCGATTAGCGAGCACATGAAGGAATCTACGCGTGCTGAAATCACGAAGGCTTCTCTGGACAATCAAGGCCTCATAATTGTGTGTCCTTCACTTCCTGCAGCACTCGAAACCGTTAACGTTATTGCTCCCGAACACTTAGAGCTACATGTTTCGAATGCCATGGAGCTTTTGGGATCTATTCGTCATGCAGGGGCAATCTTTATGGGTGAGTGGACACCGGAGGCAGTGGGTGATTATGTGGCAGGGCCAAATCATACGTTGCCAACAGGAGGAACAGCACGTTTTTCAAGCCCGCTTTCAGTTGATGAGTTCATTAAGAAATCGAGCGTTATCCAGTATTCGGCTGCTGCTTTAATGAGAGATGCTTCTGCGATTATGACTATTGCAGATCATGAAGGTCTGTGGGCACATGCCCAGAGTGTTCGTCTTCGCGCAAAGCTCGCCGAGCAGGAAGTTATCAACGGTGCTGCTGAATAGGCTTTACCAAACGACCGTTTGAATAGGAGCTGTCGAGTGGAAAACCGTTGGTAACATGCATCTAAGATAATGCGAACGTACTAAGTAATACTGTTGCGTTTAGGCGCGTCTGAGAAAAGGATAGAGAACAACACCATGAATACGGTACGTGCTTCCCAACCACGATTGGCCGATATCATTCCTTATGACCCGAAGTATCTTCCGGCCAAGGAGTACTTGTCGGCCAACGAGAATCCGCGTAATGTTCCCGAAGAAATACAGCTGGAAATACGCAAGGCTCTCAAGAATTATCCCTTTAATCGTTATCCCGATCCGCTTGCTAATGAGCTGCGTGATTTAATTGCGGAAGCAAATGGGCTTTATCGCGAGAATATTCTTTTGGGAAATGGTGGTGATGAGCTGCTCTTTAATATTGCACTTGCATGGGGCGGTCCGGGAAGAACCTTTCTTAATCTTCCCCCAACGTTTTCTGTATATGAAGCAAATGCCAAGTTAACGGGCACTACGGTTGTCAATATTCCACGCGATGCCGAATACAATATCGATGAAGAGGCGGTTTTGAGCCGCGTTGCTCAAGGAGATATTGACTACGTTATTGTGACGAGTCCTAATAACCCAACGGGTAAAATGGCAAACGAGCTGTTCTTGAGAAAGCTTCTTGAAGCAACTGATGCGCTTGTCATGGTTGACGAGGCGTACTTTGAGTTTTCTCGTTTTTCTATGCGTCCTTATCTTGAAAGCCACAAGAACCTTGTTATTTTACGTACGTTCTCTAAGGCGTTTAGTTTGGCAGGTGTCCGCTTAGGCTACATTTTGGCAAATCAAGAAGTTATCAATGAGTTTATTAAGGTCCGTCAGCCCTATTCGGTTGATGCGATTTCGCAAGCGATTGGAAAGGCGGTATTTCGCAATCGCGCGCTGTTTGAAAAAGGAATCGATGACATTATTAGTCAGCGCTCTTTTGTGATTGATGAGTTGCGTAAAATTCCAAGCGTTACTGCTTTTGACTCCGATTCGAACTATGTATTATTCCGCGTGCCTGAAGCGAGTACTGTTTGGGAGAAACTCTACGATGTGGGCGTTTTAATTCGCGATTTCTCTCGTTCGCCCTACCTGGAAAACTGCTTGCGTGTTTCTATTGGAACCGAAGAAGAAAACGCGGTATTTTTGGCAGAACTTCAAAAGATTTTAGGAGTATAAATGCAACGATGCGCAACCATTACGCGTAAGACCAAAGAGACTGACATTACGCTTTCGCTCGATATTGACGGTACGGGTAAAACACAGATCGATACGGGCGTTCCCTTTTTTGATCATATGCTTGATGCGTTTGGCCGTCACGGGCTGTTTGATTTAACGGTTTCGGCAAAAGGAGATATTGAAGTTGATGCGCATCATACGGTGGAAGATGTCGGAATTGTTTTGGGTCAGGCTTTTGCTCAAGCAATGGGCGACAAGCGTGGCATAACGCGCTTCGGTTCTCAATTCGTACCGATGGACGAAGCTTTGTTGTTGGCGGCACTTGATATTTCAGGGCGTGGGCAGCTTCACTATGATGTCGATGTTCCTTTTGGTTTATTGGGAACGTTCGATATAACCCTTGCGAAGGAATTCTTCATTTCGTTTGCATCAAATGCTCAGGTAACGCTCCACGTGAAAGAACTTGCGGGCGAAAACCCTCATCATGTTATTGAGGCGGCTTTCAAAGCAGTCGGCAGAGCGATGTGCGCAGCGTTGACCATTGATCCCCGTGTGGCGGGCGAACTTCCTTCAACAAAGGGAATGCTGTAGAGGTAATTGTTTGCTGGTTGATGTAGGTGCGCAAAGCTGACGGAAAGCGGAAAGCGCAAAGCGTATCGGGACTCATAAGGAAATTAGATTTAGCAAGGAAAAATACGAAAGGTAACCAATGATTGCCGTTGTTGACTACTGTAAGGGTAATCTAAAAAGTGTCGAACGCGGATTGCGTGCAGTGGGCGGAGATGCGTGCATTACTGATGATCCTACAGTTATAGAGAAGGCTGATGCAATCGTTCTTCCAGGTGTCGGTGCGTTTGCAGATGCTTCAAAAACCATGACCGAAACAGGCCAGATGGAGGCAATCCGCAAAGCTATTAAAAGCGGGAAACCGTTTTTGGGGATATGTTTAGGTGAGCACCTGTTGTTTTCTGAAGGAACAGAAGGCGCCGAAGGCTCTGTTCAGACTTCAGAAGGTTTGGGCTGCATAGAGGGCGTTGTTGATAAAATGCCCGAATATGATTCCAACGATCTACGTTATAAAATTCCCCATGTTGGTTGGAATTCGATTGAATTTGATGCTTCGTGTGGCTGTCCTCTTTTAGAAAGCATAAAGCCAGGGGAGTACTTCTATTTCACTCATAGTTTTATTGCCCCAAAAAGCGAAGCAACTGTTGCAACGACCACTCATTCAATTACGTTTCCAAGCGTAGTTCACTGCGGGGAAGCGGTATATGGCGTTCAGTTTCACCCCGAAAAATCTTCCGATGCGGGTGCGCAGGTTCTTAAGAACTTCCTCTCAATTGTTGAATCAACGTTATCTCGGTAGCGCTGTAAGAGTAAGAAAGGTGCGGTAATGGATTTATTACCTGCTATTGATATTTTAGACGGTAAGGCTGTTCGCTTGGCAAAGGGCGACTATAATGCCGTGACGGTGTATAACGATGATCCTGCTGCTCAGGCTCAGCTTTTTGAGGAAATGGGCGCACGTTGGATTCATGTGGTCGACTTAAACGGTGCCCGTTCAGGTGTGCCTGAAAACATCAAGATCATTGAGAGCATCATGGAGCGTACGCGTTTGAACGTTGAAGTCGGCGGCGGTATTCGCAGTATGGAAACTATTGATCGCTTGTATCAAGCAGGTGTTTCAAGAGTGGTTTTAGGAACTTCGCTTGTTGCGAATCAGGATTTTGCTGCCGAGGCTCTTTCTCGCTACCCGGAAATGTTAGTAGCTGGCATTGATGCCAAAAATGGGGAGGTTGCTGTAGCGGGATGGCGTGAGGGCGCAGGTGTTCCTGCAGAGGAACTTATAGATGAAGTGGGAAAACTTGGGTTCAAACATCTTGTTTATACTGATATTTCTCGCGATGGTATGCAAACGGGGATTGACGTTGGTCGCTACGTTGAAATCGCTAAAGTTTTTGGACATCCCGTTATCGCTTCAGGTGGTGTTGCGAATCTTGACGACATTACACATCTTGCTACGGTTGCAGACAGCATTGAAGGGGTAATTGCGGGGCGTGCGGTATATGAAAAAACACTCGATGTAGTGCAAGCGTTAGCTCTTTGCGAAGAGGCAACCGAGAAGGTTCTTGCAGAAAAGGTTCGTAATAAACAATAGGGCGGTTGTGATGCGTGTTAAAAGCTGCAAGAGTTCTAAAGGCTAAGCTTGCAACGAGCGCGTAAGACTAAAGGTTGCAACGGACACGAAAGATAAAAGTTATAACGGGCACTAAATACTGCTGTACTCAGTGGTAAGAATAAGAGTTTTCGGAGGCTATGGTGCTAACAAAGCGAGTAATACCTTGTATGGACGTGAAAGATGGTCGCGTTGTTAAAGGCGTTAATTTTGTTAACTTGCGCGATGCGGGTGACCCTATTGAGCTGGCACAGCGCTATGACGAGCAGCGTGCCGACGAAGTAATTTTTCTTGATATCACGGCAACGAGCGACGGACGTGCTACTACTGTTGAAATGGCGAGCCGTGCAAGTGAAGAGCTTCATTTACCGTATTGCGTTGGTGGTGGATTTCGCAGTGTTGCAGATATTCGAACAATGATTGCGGCAGGTGCCGATAAGGTTTCCATTAATTCTGCCGCAATTGCTGATCCAACGCTTATTACTACCGCGGCGGCAGCTTTCGGAACGCAAGCAATTCTTTGCGCCATTGACGCAAAGCAAGTTCCGGGTAATCCCAATAAGTGGGAAGTGTATGTTCATGGCGGCAGAAAAAACACTGGTCTTGATGCTATTGAGTGGGCAAAAGAAGCTGCAAAGCGCGGAGCAGGAGAAATACTTCTTACAAGCATGGATCGGGATGGCAGCAAAGATGGTTTCGATTTAGCGCTGACCCGTGCTGTTTCTAGAGCCGTTAATATTCCCGTTATCGCTTCGGGTGGTGTTGGAAAGCTTGAGCATTTTGCTGAAGGAATTCTTGAAGGTGAAGCAGATGCAGTTTTGGCAGCAAGTGTTTTTCATTTTGGAGAACTTACCATTCGTGAAGTGAAAGAATATCTAAAAAGTCAGGGAATTCCTGTTCGTTTGTAGGTGATATATGTGCCGAACATCCAGCACAAAAAACGCCCTCATAAGCGGAGAGCTTCTGTTAAAGCGAAAAGCCCTCACTTGTATGTGCGCATAGGAATAGTATGCGTGCTTTTTGCTGTTCTGGCAGCTCTTTCCACGTTTTCTGTTTATGCACTTATTCCTGATCAGGTAAGGAATAACCTCGCTGGATTTGAGGCGCGCAAAGATCATGATGATAGCTTTGCGGACACTGCCCAGGGAAAGCAGCGAGGGGAAGTGCTGGGAAGCCAATCTGTTTCTTCTGCAGTTTCTGACCTGAGACAAACCTCTGATTTTTCGGGCTGGAGTACTGGACTCGCTTCAGCGTATAGTTTAGAGACCAATGATGATTGGGATGAAACCGCTTCAGGTATTCCGTTGAACAATTATTCTTATACCGTCGCGGTTCCTATTGAAGAGGCGGCCTTGTTGGGCTCGAGTATTGAAATCGGGTATGGCACTCTATCGCTAGAGGCACTCATTACTGACACAGGAGGTCTTGGACCACTTGGTCGCGACTTCGACTTGAGTCCGGCAATTTGGCATGCTTTTGGAGCAGATTCAGAATCTGATTGGGGAGTTCGCACGATATATTATCGTTTCGTTGAGTAATCGTTTCTGGTGGCATACGATTTGGCTTCAAACACTATGTAGACGCTGTTTTTGGTGTTTGTTGTTCCCTAGGTGCCTCTTTGTTAACATCCCATTTGCTTTTATTTGCTAAGGAGAACAGCATGGATATCAAGGAATTAACCTATAACGATCAGGGTCTTATTCCCTGTATTGTTCAAGATGCAGAAACAAAAGACGTTTTAATGATGGCTTGGATGAACGAAGAATCTCTGCGCCGCACATTAGAGGAAAAAACTACGTGGTTCTGGAGCAGAAGTCGTCAAAAGTTTTGGCATAAAGGAGAAGAGTCGGGCAACACGCAAAGGCTTGTTGAGTTGCGTTACGACTGTGACTGCGATACCCTTCTTGCTCTTGTGAACCCTAAAGGCCCTGCTTGCCATACGGGTGAAACCACCTGCTTCTATCGTTCGTTTTAGGCCCTATGTCTAAAGGGACATAGGGCGTTTGCTGCGGATTATGTTCTATAATCCGCAGCTTTGAGAACGTTTTTCTAGCTTTTCGGCAGCCGCCATTGCTTCGATAGAGGCTAGATTTGCCATGGTCGAACGAATGATGTCCGATCTTGAAAGGGAGCCGATAAGAATTCCTTTCTCATCAACCACGGGGGCTTTTTTGATGCGCTTTTCCGCTAAAAGGCGGCAAGCTTTATCAAGTTCTGAGCCGCTGTCAACCGAAATAACATTCTTTGTTGCAATTCGCATAACATTAAGGTCGAGTAATTCAGCGACACGGCTAACGAAACTTTGATCGTCGGGGACGCGATAGAGCATTAAACTTCCATCGAGAATTGCTGCGTCATTGCGCCCAATGTATTTCATGATATCGCCGTCGGAAACAAACCCAACAACTTTGTTTTTGTTGTCAACGATGGGAACACCAGATGTTTTGTTCGATGCCAAAATCTGTGCAACGCTACGGATGGAGTCTGTGCTGTGCACATAATAGGGCTCGCTATTCATGGCCAAATTAACGGCAATGTTGTCATCTGCTTTGGTGGGAAAATGCACAGGAATCGTACTAAGAGGGCTTGTTTTTGCATCCCGAACTTTAGCAAGAACGATAACGAAAATGACAAGTATTATTGAAGCAGTAAAACAGAATGCAATTTTATCGCCAGCCATGGTTTGTTCAATGGTTGGCATTTCTGGGAACAGAAAGGTGGAGGTTGCAGAAAGCGAAACCAAAACAGCTGTTCCGAGAGAAGCTCCAACTTGGTTTAGCGTGTTTGAAAGGGCATTGGCATGCTGAATAACCTTGTTGTCAAGGGAATTGATGCCCCAGGTATTAAGAGGCGTAATAATCGCTTGCATGCCAACTGACAAACATGTGTATACACAGATAATGAAAACTATAGGAGTGTCAAGATTTAACGCGACCAACCCAAGACCGCCAACAAAAGAGATAAAGGCACCAGGAAGGATAACCTTACGAGGTCCTATTCTATCGAAAAGTCGACCTGCGAAAAATCCCACGAATGCACCAATGACGGCTCCAGGCAACATAATGAGACCAGTTTGTAGGGCCGAAACGCCGATCAGGTTCTGCAGGTAAATGGGGAGCAAAACACCCGTTCCAACAAGAGCTGCCTGCAAAAGAACAATAACAATAACGGTAATAGCGTAGCGATGCGTTTTTAGTACCTCTATGCGTAAAAGAGGAATTTCAAGCTTGAATTGCCTTCTCACAAAAAAGAAGAGCAAAACAGCACCCACGGCTATAAGGGCAAGAGGTAAGGTAATATTCCGCGCTGAAGAGATAGACGAAAGCCCATACAAAAGGCTCAGTAGTCCCAGAGAACAAAGAGCAACGGAAGGCTTGTCGAATGAACTCGGTTCAAACTCTCCGTAACTTTCAAGGGTAATAATTGAAGCGATAATGATAATTAAAGCAAGGATGAAAACAACGACAAAGAGTGCGCGCCAGCCAATTCCGTCTACTAAAATACCCGAAACAGATGGGCCAACAGCGGGGGCGAATCCAATAACAAGCGAAACCATGCCCATGGCAGACCCGCGTTTTTCGCGAGGAAAAATAAGAAGGATAACCGTAAATACCATTGGCATTACAATGCCGCAGGCAATAGCTTGGAAAACACGTCCTAAAAGAAGAATTGCGAAGAACGGCGCAAATGCAGCGAGGAGTGATCCAAAAGCAAAGATAGAGATGCCCGCAATAAAGAGCTTGCGGGTGGAGAAGCGGCCGATCAAATAGGCAGAAAGCGGAATGATAACCGCTTCAACCAAAGAGTAGGCGGACGTTAACCATTGGACAGTAGTGGCATCAACGTGCAAGTCTGCCATGATGGTGGGAAACGCTGGGGAAAGAAGCGTTTGGTTGAGCACGGCAAGCACAGCCCCTGCAAGTAAAATAACAACAATCATTTTTTGTTTATGGGTTAATCCCATTAGTTCTCCTTTCGTATGGAGGGCGAAGGCGTAAAGGGTTCAACGAGCGCGCGAATTGCGGCGAATCCATCAAGCACTTGCTGTTGGAGTTCTTCACTGTTTTGGGTGTTTTCTCCAAATGCGGCAATGAAATCTTTATCGATGGCGCAAGCCAGTTCCTTTCCTTCTTCGGTAAGGTATAGGCGAAATGCGCGGCGATCCTTTTCGTCTTGCTTTCGCTCGATGTAGCCTTTTTCTTCAAGAAAACGGCAGAGAGGTGTGAAGTTTGAGGGTTTAACGCAGCAGCGGCTAGCAAGCGCTTTGGATGTTTGCCCACTTTCGCGTTTTAAGTCTCCAATGACAAAAGCTGCGAATGAGC
This sequence comes from Eggerthella sp. CAG:368, assembly GCA_000434775.1. Classification (GTDB taxonomy): domain Bacteria; phylum Actinomycetota; class Coriobacteriia; order Coriobacteriales; family Eggerthellaceae; genus Anaerotardibacter. The sequence goes on from FR895475.1 coordinate 24,403, forward strand.
TCAACTCATGCTTTGCGCATATTGAGGAAATGATGTCTTTAATGAGCCTGTCGGTAGTGCGCATTTCTTCAAAAAGCTGGTAGCAAAATGGTTTCTCACTCATATACAACCTCCCAACTGTTTATGGACTTAAGCAGCTAAAAAAAGGCACCAATAAGATGCCGCATTTGGCATTATAGTAATGAAATATAATTATGTTTTATTATTAATCGTGGTCTTCACATTTTCTCAATGAACCTGTTACACAAGAGGTAGTGATCGTCCGTCGAAACATTAGGTAAAATAAACTTCCGTGAAAGAACTGCTACGCGAGTTACTTCGCGTCTTTTGGAAAGGGTTTGTTTATGCCAGGAAAACTTGCTGAATTTTTAGGTGTTCAGGTAATTGAAGACTCTGAGGATCGTATGGAGCTCCGCACTCCTGTAACAGAAATCATGCTTCAGCCTCACGGTGTTTTACATGGAGGCATTAGTGCGTTTTTGGCCGAAGAAGCAGCAAGCGAATGCACAACGCATCACACCAATATCGAAGAGGTTCACGCCTTGGGCTTGCAAATCGACTCAAGCCACTTTTTGCCCATTATGGCAGGCGACACCATCCAAACGGTTGCAACTCCTATTTCTAAGGGAGGTCGTATTCGTGTTTGGAAAATTGAACAGTTTCGTATGAGCGACGGAAAGATGTTTAATAGCTCTCAGCTCACCATGTATCTTCAAAAGGTTCACCATTAGGGAAAGTTCACCATTAGGGAAGGCCTGCCATCAGGGGTCTTTGTCTCCTTTATGGGGTTTGTCTAATTCGGTGGCGCACTTTGGTGTATTTGCGTTATACTTCCTCCGTTGCGATGACGAAGACAGTGCAGCATTCTGTTCGTTCTCCAGAGAGGGCTCGTAAGCTGAAAGAGCTCGAGCGAATTTGTTGCAATTCCCTTTATCAGCAATGTGTTTAACGCAGGGGACAGCGAAAGCTAACCGGATGTTAGTAGGCACATCGGGAGCTCCCGTAACAGAGCAAAATGAGTGGATAATTGAGCTCGTTTTCCTAAATAGGTTGAGCAAAATTGTCAATCAAGGTGGTACCACGGGAACCCTTCTCGTCCTTGTTTTAAGGATAAGAAGGGTTCTTTTTTGTTGTTAGAAAGGCAATGATTATGTCGGTTATTGAAGAAATTCAATCGCTTCACAAAGAAACGCTGGTCGCTATCTCTGGCGCAGCAAACACGGATGCTCTTGAAAAAATTCGTGTTGGTGTTGTTGGAAAATCGGGTTCACTTACGGGGTATTTGCGCTCAATGGGTCAAATCGCTGCTGATATGCGTGCAACCGTAGGAAAAACGGTTAATACGGCGCGCAACGAAATCGAAGCAGCGCTTGAATCCAAAAAGAAAGAGCTTGCCTCTGCTGAGCTCGAGGCTTCTATGGCTGCTGGAGCCTTCGACATTACGCTTCCTGGTCGCGCACAGCAAATGGGCACACGCCATCTTATTAACGCCATTAGCGATGAGATTTCTGAGATTTTCTTAGGTTTAGGCTACACGGTGGCAACGGGTCCCGAGGTTGAAACCGACTGGTACAACTTTACCGCGCTTAATGCTCCAGCCGATCATCCCTCTCGCAGCATGCAGGATACGTTCTATGTTCGTGATATGTCAGGTGATAAAGCGGCCGTTCGCGGTGAGTCTGATGTATTGTTGCGCACGCAGACTTCAGGGGTT
>FR895475.1:26146-29466 GCA_000434775.1 Eggerthella sp. CAG:368
AGACCAAGAGCTCCCAATTTACATTATCGCGCCGGGCAAGGTGTATCGACGCGACGTTGCCGACCCCAGTCATCTTCCGCAGTTTACTCAGTGTGAAGGTTTAGTTGTTGATAAAGATATTACCTTCGGCGATCTAAAAGGAACACTTGAATACTTCTGTAAGCAAATGTTTGGACCCGAACGCAAAACGCGTTTTCGTGCTCATTTCTTCCCCTTTACCGAGCCTTCAGCTGAAGCCGATGTGAGCTGTGGCGTTTGCGGTGGAACGGGTCATACGCATGATGGCGAACGTTGTCGTATGTGTAAAGGCACGGGCTGGCTTGAAATTTTAGGTTGCGGCATGGTTGATCCCAACGTTTTGAGTATGTCAGGAATTGATCCGGAGGTATATTCGGGCTTTGCATTCGGTGTTGGCGTTGAACGTGTTGCTTGTTTGAAATACAACGTCCCTGATCTTCGCATGTTGCTTGAAGGCGATATGAGATTTTTACGTCAGTTCTAAAACTGCTCTGAGGTTTTGAATTGGTAGCTAACGTTGAGCAAGCTGCCAACGCCGAACTGGTTGTCAACGCTTGAGTGCTTGAGTGAGACTTCTAGGATTCAAGTGCGCGAGGGCAGTGAAATTGGCGAAAGCGGCAAAACGCAGGCCGCTTGAGCTCCAGCTCGGATGAACTTCCTGAGGGCATCCTCGATGAACCGTTCTTTTGGTTAGGTTTGCTGCTTGGGGAGTTGCGACTTGTTTTAGTGTTGACCGGTTTTGTGTTGGCAGATAAAGCGTACAAGCTTTTGTTACTGAGATGTTCTACTAGATGCTCGGTTGATAGATAGAAAGAGATAAACATGAAAGTATCTTTGAAATGGTTAAGTGAATATGTAGAGGTACCCTCTGACACAAAGGCATTTTGCGACCGACTCGATTTAACGGGAACGGGAGTTGAAGGTGTTGAGCGAACAGGCGATACGTTTGACAAAGTAGTTACTGGCCAAGTAATTGAAAAGGCCCCTCATCCTGATTCCGATCATATGTGGGTTTGCAAAGTGAGCGTCGGTGAATGTAATGTGGATGCGCAGGGCAATCCTGAACCTTTGCAGATTGTGTGCGGCGCTCAGAACTTCAATCAAAATGATCATATCGTGGTAGCTATGATCGGGGCTGTTTTGCCGGGAGACTTTAAAATCAAAAAATCAAAGCTGCGTGGTGTGGTAAGTTGCGGGATGAACTGTTCCTCTCGTGAACTGGGAATTGGTTCAGACCACGAAGGCATTATGATTCTTCCTGAAGATGCTCCTGTAGGAATGCCCTTTGCTGATTACATGAAGCTTTCTGATACCGTGCTCGACTTAGAAATCACGCCAAACCGTCCTGATTGCTTGTCGATGGTGGGTATGGCGCGTGAAGTTGGAGCCATGTATTCGCTCGATTACAAAAACCCTCTTGATGAAATGCGTGCAGCTCTTGTCGAAGAAGGTTCTTCGGTTGAAGAACTTGTAACAGTGTCTATCGCCGATGAAGATCGCTGTGCTCGTTATAGTGCACGGGTAATCAAAAACGTCAAAGTTGGCCCAAGCCCCGACTGGTTAGCAGAACGCGTAACGGCTGCAGGTGCTCGTTCTATCAACAACGTTGTCGATGTAACTAATTACATTCTGTTTTTGTTTGGACAGCCGCTTCATGCGTTTGACTATGACAAATTGATCGATGAGTCAGGCAAGGCAAATATCGTTGTTCGCGCTGCTTCGGATGGGGAAACCTTTACAACGCTTGATGGCGAAGAGCGTGTTTTAACGTCTGATATGACCGTTATTGCAACACCTCAAAATGCAGTAGCACTCGCGGGTGTTATGGGCGGTTTGGATTCGGAAGTAACCGAAGAAACTACCACGGTTCTTTTGGAAACAGCAACATTTAACTCAGGGTGCACTTCTCGTACGAGCCGCAATCTTGGTCTTATTTCTGAGTCTTCTATGCGTTATGAGCGTGGCGTTGACGATAATCCAATTGAATACATTTCTGCCGTTGCAGCTCAGCTTCTTGCAGAGGTTTCTGGTGGCGTGGTTGCTCCTGGTATTGTTGATGTTTGGAAGAAAAAGACCGAACCCGTTAAGCTTACGTTCCGCATTTCTCGTTTTCAGAACATGATGGGGTATGAAATTCCTCGTGAGTTTATTGTCGATTGTTTAACTCGCTTAGGGTGTGCGGTTTCCGCTGATGGTGAAGACGCGCTTTCGATAGTAGCTCCTACCTTCCGCCCCGATCTTGAACGCGAGATTGATCTTTACGAAGAAGTGCTCCGTCTTTACGGAATGGACCGCATCCCTGCAACGCTGCCTGGTGGTCGCGAGCGCGTGGGTGTTCGAAGCGAAGCCGAGCAAGTTCTTTCAAAAATCAATGATACGTTGCGAGCTTCTGGCATGAATGAAACCATGACCTATTCATTTGCTGATCCTGATGAGCTCAATAAACTGCGTATGAGCACCGAAGGCTTAGGTGTTCCTGTTGAGCTGCTTAATCCTTTGAACGCTGAGCAGTCAGTTATGCGTCAGTCAATCATACCTGGGCTTCTTCGATCGGTTGCTTACAATCAAAGCCGTGGCGTTCATAACGTCCAGCTTTACGAGACGGGCGTGGTGTTCTTTGGCGCTGAGGGTAAGAAGAAGCCAAAGGAAAAGCAGCGTGTTGCGGGCGTTTTGGCCGGCTCTATGAAAGATGCTACTTGGAATCAGCCAGCCGTTGCGTTTGATTTCTTTGATGGTAAAGGCGTTATCGAAAATCTCGTACGCGAGCTCGCACTCCCTAAGGTTCGCTTTAGAGTGCTCGATGCTGGTCATTTGCAGCCAGGTCGTGGGGCAGAAATTCTTTCGGGCGGTACTTCGCTTGGTTGGGTCGGAGAAATTCATCCTTTAGCAGTGGAGGCGTTTGGTGCTCAGGCACCCGTTGTAGCGTTTGAACTTGACCTACATGCCTTGATTTCTTGTGCGCGTCCTGCTCGTGACTATGTGGATGTTCCCCTGTTTCCTGCAGTGACGATGGATGTAGCGTTTGTTGTAGATGAGGAAGTAACCAACGAGAAGCTTATGCAGTGCATGAGTTCTGCAGGAGGAAAGTTGCTCGATAGCGTAGCGCTTTTTGATGTGTATCGAGATGAAAAGCGTTTGGGCGCGGGTAAAAAATCTATGGCATATGCGCTTGAGTATCGTGCGGCAGATCGTACACTTACTACTGAAGAAGTTGATAAGCAACATGCTCGTTTGGTTAAGAAAGTTTGCGGAGCAACGGGCGCTGAGATTCGCGGCTAATACGCTCGGAATCGGCAATACTA
>FR895475.1:29521-32036 GCA_000434775.1 Eggerthella sp. CAG:368
TTTCTAGAAGGAGAAGCGGGTCTATAGGATAAAAGGATGTTCTTGTAAGTAAGAAGCATTTCGAGCGTAAACAGTGCTTTCTTTTTTCATATTTCTTTTGTGGTGTTAGACTTTTGAGGTGTCAGACTCTGTGGGTACGTGATTATTGGGAGGATGCATGAAAAAAAAGAAAGAACTTATTTCTGCTGACGGCACCCCCTATACTCCATGGCAAAAACGTACGCGCTATATGTGTATTGGTCTTATTGTTTGGGCAATTATTGAGATTGGTACAGGCGCGGGGTTTTTAACTGCTATCAAAATTGGCATTCTTGATACGAGCGTTTTGTTCCCCGGGTTAGTTTTTGGACCTGGAACGGTCGTAAGTGGTCTGGTTAATTTGTTCGTTGCAATCTGCGGCATTGTAGGCGCTCGTAATCCAAAGCATATCACCGTGTTTTTTTGGGGTGTTATTGGAAATACCGTGTTGCTTTCTTGGCAGGTTGCCAGCAACTGGTCGTTAGGATTATTGGATCCTTATACAGTAGCATCGCTACTCATCTCGTTTGCTTTTGCTGTTTGCGCTTGGAATGTGCGGGGTCAAACGGGGTATTTTGATCAGCATCCTCATCCTAGTGATGATAGGTAGTTTTTCCTGCAAAAACAGCAATTGCGCATTGGATAAGGGTAATAGTTGCCATAAAAATGAGAGGAACGGCAAAGCCTGCTGTTGCTTCAGCGAGCGCTCCAAAGACAAAGGGGCCACACGCTGCCAATAAATATCCAAACGATTGAGCAATACCTGATAGTGCGATTGTTTCTGCAGATGTGTTGCCGCGCAGGGCAATAAGAGTGAGCGCGACAAGCCCCTTGGCCTATGCCACCAAAAACGCTCCAAGCAAAAGAATATTGGGGAAGAAAGAGCCATCCAAGACTCGCTATAAGAAGGGGAACGCTTGCGAGCAGTCCGGCGGTGATCTGATTTCCTTTTAGGTACATAGACTTGGGAATAATGAGACCGGAAATAATACCGAGAGCCTGAAAAATAAAGAGCTGCATTCCTGCATCAGTATTGGAAAAACCAACAGCGGTAGCGAGGCTTGGAAGCCAGTTTGAAAACGTATAGAAGGCAGAAGATTGTAGTCCCATAAATAACGTAACCAGCCAGGTAGTCGGTCTTTTCCAAAGGGGTATTGTGGGAGCGGTATTTATTTGAGCTGGCTTGGTAGCTTCGGCAAGAAGCTTTAGCTTCTTATCTTTGTCAGTTGTGGGCGAAGGGGCGTCTTCAACCTTGTTTTTCTTCGAAAGGCACAAACGAATACACCACAAAATCGCTGCAATAAGAGCGGGAAGTGCCCAGACGGATAAGGCAGGACGCCAACCTCCAAGCGCTTCGGCGAGTGCTGCAGCAGTTAATCCAGCCAAAGCAGAGCCAGCTGTTACAAAAGCTGAATAGGCTCCAGTAGCCATGGAAATATGGTGTCGATAGTCGCGTTTTACAATGGCGGGAGCAAGAACATTTCCCACCGCAATAGAACCTCCGACCATTACGGTGCCAATCCAAACAGCAGTTGAGTCAAATGCAGAGCGTACAAGACATCCTACGGCAAGCAGGATAAGCGCGCCGATCAAAACCTTGTCTGTTTCAAAGCGGGAGGTGAGAAATTGAACCAAAAAACTCAAGAGAGCAAAGGCGAGTAACGGTAGCGCTGCCAGTAATCCAAGAAGGGATTCACCCCATTGAAGGTCTGTTCCAATTTGGCTCAACAGCGGTCCAACGGCAATGATGGCAGGACGCAGATTAAGAGCGACAAGGAAAATGAGCGCTGCCAGTATGTTTTGACTATTCTTGTTCATAGAGCGCTTTCTGTTTATTGTTTCCGCTGGTGTTGGCTATTTTTTGTACATTTGGTTTCGATTCGTAACCTGGCGTTCATCTGTCTGAAACATGAGTGTTTTATTCTTCTGCAATTAAGTGAGAAAAGGCCAAGTTTTGGTGATTGGTAGCTCTGCAAAACTTGGTTCTCGGATTTAGCTTTCTTTAGGTGGCCTCCTATGAAATGACTAAATTCAAGTCTCGCTTATTTCAACTCGCGTTCCCCAATTCGGTCTCCTTGGGTTGGGGAACTCCCGAGGATTGTTTTCGTAACGCAAAAACAGCTCCAAGATCAAAATAATCTTCGAGCTGTTTTCAAGGTAAGAAGATAAGAGTTAGTCTTCGACAATTTCAATCAGCGTGATTTCAAAATTAAGATCTTTGCCAGCCATTTCGTGATTCATGTCGAACGTGACAAATTCGTCAGTTACTGCTTCGACCTTTACAGGAAGAGGCTGTCCGCCAGGACCCTGCAAATATACCGTTTGGCCAACTGGAAGCTTATCGGCATCAGGAATGCTGCCTGTAGGAATTTGCTGAACGAGAGATTCATCGCGCTCGCCATACGCGTCAGCAGCAGGGATGTGAACCTTTTTGGTCTCTCCAACTGCCATCTCGTTAACGGCGGCGTCAAATCCTGGGATCATCTGACCTGCCATG
>FR895475.1:32094-36563 GCA_000434775.1 Eggerthella sp. CAG:368
TCAACAGAAGAATCGAAAACTGTTCCATCGTCGAAGGTTCCAGTGTAGTGCGTGCGAACACGCTTTCCTTCGTTGCTCATAATGTGATTCCTTTCACAGGGGTGTTCAGTGCGCATCGTATTATACGGCATGCTTAAGAACATGAAGTGGTAAGTGTTGAATGCGTGAGCAAGAGCAATCAGCGCTTTTGTGTGACAGGAGTGTGAAATGTGACCGAGTTTGTTTCCTATGTGGGGTATTTGTTTTGTAAAAGGAGTATCCTTTTACAAGCTTTATCAAAATGACGGTATTAGGAAAGGTTCGACATGAGTTTAAAAACTGGAGTTGTTGGTGCAGCGGGTTTTGCTGGAGCTGAACTTGTCCGAATCCTTTCTCGTCATCCGGAGTTTGAGCTCGTTGTTATTACTTCAAATTCCGACAAAGGTCAGGCAATTTCTGATTTATATCCTGCTCTTATTGGATATAGCGATTTGGTTTTTTCTTCACATGATGATTCCAGCCTTTTTGAGTGTGACGTTGTATTCATGGCAACTCCGCATACGGTTGCTATGAAGATGGTTCCTCAATTGCTAGAAAAGGGAATTGCGGTTTTTGATCTTTCGGCTGATTATCGCTTGAAGGATAAAGCCATCTACGAAGCATGGTATGGGGTGGAGCATACTTCGGCGGAGCTGTTTGATATTGCGGCTTTTGGTTTACCTGAAGTCAAGGGTGAAGAAATTCAAAAAGCCAAGCAGCGTTTTGCCAATAAAGAACAAACCCTCGTCGCTTGTGCGGGTTGCTATCCAACGGCTACTTCGTTGGCAGCGTATCCTGCTGTTGATATATGTGAAGGACTCGTGGTTGTTGATGCTGTTTCAGGCGTTACGGGAGCTGGGCGCGGTGCCACACAGCGCACTCATTTTTGTACCACAAACGAAAACCTTGAGGCCTATGGCGTAGGCAGTCATCGTCATACTCCTGAAATCGAACAGATTTTAGGCATTCAGAATCGTCTTGTTTTCACACCTCATTTAGCACCTGCTTCTCGTGGTCTTCTTTCTACGGTTACCCTTCAGCTTATGCAGGAAGTACCGCTCGAAGAAATACATGAACGCTACATTGAGGCATATAAAGATAGTCCGTTTGTTGAGGTTTTGCCGTTAGGACAGATGCCAAAAACATCTTCTGTGGTAGGAACGAACAAAGCTCACATCGGTATTGCTCAAAGCAGGACAACAAAGGCTTTGATTGTTGTTGGAGCTATTGATAATTTAGTAAAAGGGGCAGCGGGACAAGCTGTTCAGTGTGCAAATATTGTGTGCGGTTTCAATCAAACGCTTGGTTTAGAAACTGTTGGAATGCCCGTTTAAGGAAACGCTATGAACTCATTAGATATTCAACTTATACCCAATGGCGGTGTAACCAGCGCTAAAGGCTTTCGTGCTGGAGGTATTCATGCGGGTTTTCGTAAAGAGCCTGGGCGTCTTGATATGGCTCTTGTTGAAGCTGATGAACTTTGTTCAGCGGCGGGAACTTTCACGCAAAATATTTTTTGTGCGGCTCCCGTAATTGTGTCACGTGAAAATCTTGGTGGCGTTGGTTTTGGTGTGGCGCGTGCGGTAGTTATCAATTCTGGTACTGCTAATGCTGCTACGGGCTCCATTGGTCTAGAAACTGCCCGTGAATCAACTGAAATTGTTGCCAGTGTCGTTGGATGCGCTGCTGAAGATGTGCTCGTTGCTTCAACAGGTGTTATTGGGCAAATACTTAATGTTGAGCCTTTTAAAACGGCAGCGCCTGCTCTTCACGAATCACTGAGCGTTGAAGGCGGACACGATGCGGCTCGTGCGATTATGACCACTGATACGGTTGCGAAAGAGCAGGCAGTTCGCTATGTTTCCCAAGACCCTAACTACGAAGGAATAGAATTCCGTGTTGGTGGCATGGCAAAGGGTTCGGGCATGATTATGCCCAATATGGCAACTATGATTTCAGTTATTACCACTGATGCTCCCATAAGACCTGAGATGCTTCATAAGGCGCTCGCTTTGGCAGTACAGAAAAGCTTTAATAAAATTACCGTTGACTCTGATACCTCAACAAACGACACATGTTTGCTGATGGCTTCGGGTAAAGCGTGTGAAACGCCTATTCCTTTTGAAGAGGATTCAATTGCCTACGCTGAGTTTTGCGAAGCGCTCGATATGGTCACTCAAAATCTTGCACGCATGATGGCGCGCGATGGTGAGGGTGCTACTAAGTTGGTAACGGTAACGGTTCGTGGTGCTCTAAACGATGAAGAAGCTGATCTCGCTGCTCGCACCGTTGCTAATTCACCGCTTGTCAAGACGGCTATTTTTGGTCATGACGCAAATTGGGGTCGTATTGCGGGGGCGCTTGGCAGATCGGGTGCTCATTTTGAACAGGAAAAAGTATCGATTGACATTATGGGAATTCCCGTTTGCCGCAACGGTTTAACGGTTCCGTTTGATGAGGAAGAGGCTCTGCGACGATTCGAGCTTCCAGAAATTATTCTGGAAGCTAATTTGGGCGCGGGTCAGGCTGAGACTACGGTTTGGACGTGCGATTTTTCGTATGATTACGTCAAGATAAATGGAGACTACAGGACATAGCAAATGAAATACGCAAAAGATAGAAAGCTCACTTCCTCTCATACCGCTGAAGTTCTTATTGAATCTTTCCCTTGGATAAAAAATATTACGGGCAAAACCGTTGTTATTAAATACGGTGGAGCCGCGATGGTTGACGAAAAGCTTCGTAGTGCTGTTATGGCAGATATTGTCATGCTTAAAATTATGGGCGTTAATCCCGTAATCGTTCACGGCGGCGGTGCGGCCATTACGGAAAACATGGATCGTTGGGGCTTGGACGTTGAATTTAAAAACGGACAACGAGTGACTACCGATGAAGCGATGGATGTCGTAAAGATGACGCTCATTGGAAAAGTAAACGAAGAGCTCGTACTTGCCATGAATGCGCACGGAAACCTCGCAGTTGGTGTAAATGGTACTGATGCGGGCACTATTGTTGCCGAGAAAAAATCGGCAGAACTTGGTCGTGTTGGTACGGTGACAGAGGTCGATCCTTCTTATATCAACGCACTTATTGCTGCTGATTATGTGCCCATTATCGCTTCTGTGGGAAAAGGCGCCGACAATGGCTCTTTCAACATTAATGCCGATGCGGCTGCTTCTGCAATTGCTGCTGCTATTGGCGCACACAAGATCATCTTTCTTACCGATGTCGATGGTTTCTATGTTGACTTCAATGATAAAGACTCGCTCGTTTCCAAGATGACTCTTGATGAAACGCGCGAAATGCTTGCGGCAGGAACGGTAAGTAAGGGTATGATTCCGAAGCTTCAGTCTTGCGTTGAGGCGCTTGAGGCAGGCGTGCCACGCGCACACATTGTTAACGGAACCAAGCCTCATTCAATTTTGATTGAGCTGCTTACTTCGGTTGGTGCTGGCACTTTGATTTATCACACGGGAGAGCTCGCTAAAGACGAAATGCGTCCGTTAGGGCATTTGGCCTCTCGTTTAAGTGAAAACCTTTAGAATTTCCTGAATACGTGAAAGGATTCTCCATGGGATTTGAAGAAGAAAAGAAACTTGATGAACGCTTCTTAATGCAAACCTTCTCGCGCAAACCTGTGCTTTTGGTAGAGGGTTCTGGCATGGAAGTTACTGACGACACAGGAAAGAAATACTTGGACTTTATTGCGGGTATTGGCGTTAACAGTCTTGGTCATTGTCATCCCGCTGTGTCTGAGGCTATTGCCGAACAGGCAAAAAAGCTTATCCATGTAAGCAACTATTACTACATTGAAAAGCGTGGTGAAGTCGCTCAGCTTCTTTCGGACATGCTCAACGAAACCATTCCAACCTTTTTCCGCGCTCCTTGGAAGACCTTCTTCTGTAATTCGGGTGCTGAGGCAAATGAGTGTGCTATCAAGCTTGCTCGTTTGTGGGCAAAAAAAGAGGGAAGTGGTGGCAACCTTATTATTTCGCTTGATAATAGCTTCCATGGTCGCACCCTTGCTACCCTTGCTGCAACCGCACAGCCTGCCAAGCAGGAGGCATTCCAGCCTCTACCCGATGGCTTTATTCATGTGCCTATAAACGACCTCGAAGCAATGCGTAAAGCATTTCTTGCTCATCCAGGTGAAATTGCAGGTGTTATTGTTGAGCCAATTCAGGGTGAATCAGGAATTCATCCCTGTGATGGTGACTACTTATACGATGTGCTCAAAATTGCGCGTCGCAACGGCGCTGTGCTTATCTGCGATGAGGTTCAGTCGGGTATTTATCGCTGCGGCGAGTTTCCTTTCGCGCATCAAACTGCAGGTATTTCTCCTGATATCGTTACGTGTGCAAAAGGCATTGCTTCAGGCTTTCCTATGGGGGCTTGCGTTGCGCGTATGGAAGTTGCCGAAGCTTTTGAGCCAGGTGATCACGGAAGCACTT
>FR895475.1:36603-44231 GCA_000434775.1 Eggerthella sp. CAG:368
TGCTATGGCGGCAGCGTATGCAACGCTTAGCACGCTTAAAAAGGGCTCGTTTGCTACCGATGTTCAGGAGCTGGGCTTCTATTTTGGTGACGAACTCATGAAGATTGATGGCATTACCGATGTTCGTGGCAGTGGTCTTATGGTTGGTGCCGATTTAGAAGAGGGCATCGACGCGCATAAGGTGGTTGAGGAAGGTCTTGAAGCGGGCTTCTTGCTTAATGCAACGGGAGGAAATACCCTGCGCTTCCTTCCTCCCTTGATTTGCACAAAGAAAGAAATCGATATTCTTATTGAAGCGCTTCCTGCATTGCTTGAAGCGGCTCGTTCCTAACGATACGATAAGGGAAGCTGTAAAGTTAAAAGGGCGATAAATTAGTAGATAAACCAAAGAAAGGTAGAAGAATGGCTAAGGATAAATGTATTTTGGCTTATTCCGGTGGTCTTGATACGTCTGTTTGCCTCAAATGGCTTCAGGACGAAAAGGGCCTTGATGTAATTGCGGTTGTTGGTGAAGTTGGCCAGGAGCACGAAGGCCTTGAGGCGGTTCGTGAACGTGCGCTTTCTGTTGGTGCGCTCGATTGCATCATTGCAGACATGCGTGATGTTTTCGTAAACGATTACCTTACTAAGGCACTTGCCGCAAATGCGCAGTTCGAGAATAAATATCCTTTGGTTTCTGCTCTTTCTCGCCCTTTGATTTCTAAGTATCTTGTAGATGCAGCTCACAAGTATGGTGCAAAGTACATCGCTCATGGCTGCACGGGTAAGGGCAACGATCAGGTTCGTTTTGAAACTTCCATCCAAGCTCTTGATCCTTCTATCGAAATTATCGCCCCTGTTCGTGAGTGGGATTTGCATACTCGTCAAGAAGAAATGGACTGGGCTGTTGCTCATGGCGTAGAGGTTCCTACTACCAAATCAAAGCCCTATTCAATTGACGACAACCTCTGGGGTCGTGCTATTGAGTGTGGTGTTTTGGAAGATCCAATGAATCGTCCTCCTCTAGACATTTACACCATGACTACCGATCCTGAAAAAGCTCCTGATGAAGTGCTTGAGGTTGAAGTTGAATTCAAGGCTGGTGTTCCTTGCGCAATTGATGGCAAAGAAATGTCTTACCTTGAAATCATTGAAAAGATGAACGAGATTGCGGGCGCAAATGGTTTCGGTCGTATTGATATGATCGAAAATCGTATGATCGGCGTAAAGAGCCGTGAGTGCTATGAGGCTCCTGGTGCTTTGGCTTTGATTCAAGCTCATCGTGCATTGGAAGATATGTGTCTTGAGCGTGAAGTTCTTCGTACGAAGCTTCATATTGAACACGATTGGGCAACGCTTGTTTATAACGGTCAGTGGTTCTCTCCTCTCAAGCATGCTTATGACGCGTTCCTCGCTACTACGCAGCAGTGCGTAACTGGTCTTGTTCGCTTGAAGTTCTATAAGGGTTCCTGCACGGTAACGGGACGCAAGAGCGATTTCTCTTTGTACGATTACGGTCTGGCTACTTATGATGCGGCTGATACATTCAATCATGCAGCTGCTAAGGGCTTTATTGATCTGTATGGTCTTTCCACGAAGGTTTGGGCAAAGAACCGTCGTGCTCAGGGTGTAACTGACGGTGAAGCAATCGACTAAGTTATAGCTATTTGGTATCTCTGGCCCCTTTTCCCATGGAAGAGGGGCCTTTTTAGGTAAAGTTCACAGGGTAAAATAATTGCGTTACGTTCGAAGAGACGAGTGCGCTATTTTGATCTACTGGTTTTAAGTGATGAGGAGTAACCCCTATGGCATTGTGGTCTGGAAGATTTGAGCAGGGAGTAAGTGAATTTACTCAAGAGTTTGGCGCATCGCTTCCTATTGATAAAGCGATGTATCACCAAGACATTGCTGGTTCTCGTGCTCATGCACGCATGCTTGCGGCGCAAGGGGTAATCTCTGAGGAAGATAAGCAGAAAATTGTTGATGGCCTAACCGCAATTGAAAAGCGCATTGATGAAGGTGATTTTGTTTTCGATATCAATGATGAAGATATTCATATGTCAATCGAAAAGGTGCTTACTGAAAACATCGGAGATGCAGGAGCTCGTCTTCATACAGGGCGTTCGCGCAACGATCAGGTAGTAACTGATACGCGTCTTTATGCGAAAGAGCTTGCCCGCGAGCTTATGGTGGCAAATGTTTCTTTGCGCGAGGCACTTTTTGAGGCCGCAGAGAAAACATTTGGTGTTATTTTGCCTGGCTATACGCATATGCAGCATGCTCAACCTGTGCTTCTTTCTCATCATTTTATGGCGTATTTTTGGATGTTTTCGCGCGACTTTAAGCGTTTGAGCGCAGCACTCGATGCTGCTGATATGAACCCCTTGGGTTCTGCTGCTTTGGCGGGAACCACCTATCCGTTAGATCGCATGGCTACCACCAAAGAACTCGGCTTTGCTGCAGCAATTCCTAATTCTCTTGATGCCGTTTCCGATCGTGATTTTTTGCTTGACCTCAACTATGCCTGCAGTGTATCTATGATTCATCTTTCACGCTTATGCGAAGAGATTATTCTTTGGTCCACTTCGGAATTTGGCTTCATTGCTCTTTCGGATTCGTATTCCACTGGTTCTTCTATCATGCCTCAGAAGAAAAACCCAGATTTTGCCGAGCTTATTCGCGGTAAGTCTGGCCGCGTAGTGGGAGATTTGGTTGCTCTTTTGGTAACGATGAAGTCGCTTCCTTTGGCTTACAACAAAGATTTGCAGGAAGACAAAGAGGGTGCCATGGATGCAGCAAAGACGCTCTATGATTGCATGATTTGCATGAAGGGCATGATCGCCACTATGAGTATCAATCAGGATGCAATGGATGAACAGGCAAAGAAGGGCTACCTTGCCGCAACTGATGTTGCTGATTACTTGGCTAAAAAGGGAATGCCTTTCCGCAAAGCGCATGAGGTTGTGGGGCATCTTGTTTTGCTCTGCGATAAGCGTGGCTGTGATTTGAGTGATTTATCCTTGGATGATTTTCGTGCGGAAAGCGAATTGTTTGAGCAGGATATTACCGAGGCGCTTGATCTTGAAAGCATCGTTGCTGCTCGTACTACGTTTGGAGGAACGGGCCATTCTGCAGTAAAAGAGCAGATGGATCAGGCAAAAGATGTTCTCAATGCTGATAAAGAAGCTGTTGCGTTGTAATGGGTCGCAACAGCTTTGAAGTATAACTAGCAGGTATAAGAGGCTTGGGACACTCCTGACTGAGGCTTAAGGGTAGGGAGTTCTCTTGTTGTGCGCTTAACGTTTTGTGTGGTGTTTTTTCTTTGTTAATCGAGGAATGATAGAATACTCCTCATTGTATATATGGAGGTATATTCATGACTTCTCGTGCTCATCAAAGCAGACACGGCATTCCTAAGCGCCGAACTGCTTCTAAGGGGCTAATAGCTTTATGTGTTGTATTGGTTTTGCTGGTTGCAGGTGCTTTTTCTGCTTTCGCCTTGGTTTCGTCTTGGCTTGAGGATCTTCCGAATTACGAAGATGCGTCCGCTTACAATACGGCAGAAAAGACTAAGGTGTATGCAAACGATGGAACAACATTATTAGCCGAGTTTTATCTTGAAAATCGTGACCCTGTCGAAATAAGCGAGATTTCCGATTATGTTCTTGAGGGAACAGTCGCAACGGAAGACGAACGTTTTTATGAACACAATGGTGTTGACCTTGCGGGTATTGGACGTGCGATTTTTGTCAATATCGCCGGCGGACACGAAGGTGCTTCTACTATCACCCAGCAATTTGTGCGTAATACCGTTTTAGCTGAAGAGGCTACGGAATCTACTCTGAAACGTAAAGTTCGTGAAGCGTACATTTCCACAAAGCTCGAGGAGCAATATTCAAAAGACGAAATTCTTCTGATGTATCTCAATACCATTAACTATGGTCAGGGCGCTTACGGTATTGAAGCTGCTTCTCAGCTGTATTTCTCTAAGCATGCTTCGGATCTTACGCTAACCGAAGCAGCTACGCTGATTGGCATTCCTCAGTCCCCAACGTACAACAATCCTGTCGATAACCCCGATGCATGCAAACAGCGCCGCAACCTTGTTCTCGACCGCATGCTTTCTAATGGCTACATTACGCAGGCAGAGCATGACGCTTCACAGGCAGAACCTCTTGAGCTTAATCTCACCGAGAGCGAATCAAATGATGGTTTGTATAAGTACAAGTACTTTACGAGCTATGTTCGTGACACTCTTATTGATGAATACTCTGTTGAAGAAGTTTTCCAAGGCGGCTTAAAGGTTATTACCACGCTTGATGTTGATACCCAGGAAAAGGCCGAAGAGGCGGTTAATACTCAGCTTGAATCTTCTCCCGATGGTATGGAAGTAGCGCTTGTAGCGGTAGATCCTAACACGGGCTTCATTAGAGCGCTTATTGGCGGTAAGGATTACGACACCGATGAGTACAACTTGGCTACACAGGCTCGCCGTCAGCCAGGTTCTTCATTCAAAACATTTACCTTGCTTGCGGCACTCAATAAGGGTATTTCCCCTACTACCAATCTTGACTGTCAAGCTCACGTCGACATCAATGGTTGGAAGGTAGAAAACTACGGGGGTTCAGACTACGGAACACGCACCATTTCAAGTGCATTTGCCATTTCGTCCAACACGGGCTTTGCGCAATTAGTAACCGAAATTGGTCCGCAGTCGGTTGTCGATATGGCGCATAAGTGCGGTATCGAAACTGATATCGAGGCGGTTCCTTCTGTTACCTTAGGCGCCGAAGAGGTTACCGTACGTGAAATGGCTCAGGCGTATGCAACAATTGCTAACGGCGGTACAAAGCATGAAGCAGTTGCCATCCAGGCTATTTATAACTCGGACGGAAAGCTTATTCATGAAGCCGAAACCAAGGGCGAAAAAGTTCTTTCGACTGAATTGACTCAAGCCGCAACGGAAGTAATGAAGGGTGTTGTTACAAACGGTACCGGTATGGGTGCGGTGATCTCTAACGGCCAGCCTTCTGCAGGCAAAACTGGTACGTCAGAGAACTGGCGTGACAAATGGTTCTGCGGTATTACTCCTCAGCTTTCTGTTGCCGTTTGGTCGGGTCATCGCGTTGAAACTCCTATGACGTACTATGGAGAATGTGATGGTATTTTTGGCAGATTTATGAGCTCTGTTTTGGCGGGACAAGAAATAAAACAATTCCCAACGTCATCGAAGCAGCTCGAATATACCATCTTTGATATTGGTAACGGAAGCAACTCGGGCGAAACGAGCACGCCTGAACATGAGGGCGAAGAGGCAACCACTGAAACTACTACTACCACTACGACTACAACCGAAGAGAATAAAGACGATTCGGGAGGCACTACACCAACGCCTACACCAACGCCTACGCCTACGCCAGATCCAACACCAACGCCTACACCTGATCCTGGGGGTGGAGATAGCACGAGCTGATGTTTAAAGGTGTCAGACGGTTTTGGTGAGGGTGGAAAACGTTCCAATATCTCAACAAAACGGTGACCTTTATGTTTTTAGCCAGGATTATCTTCAATTGGCGCGTAAGGTGATAGAACATAAGGAAAGCCTGTTCTTGAGGCATTTTAATACGGTTTATTCACATCGAAAGGGATCCATGAAATCACGCATCATTCTTGCTCTAACGCTTTGTGTTACCTGCTTAACTCTTTTGGTGGGTTGTTCTTCTAATTCCGCTCAGTCGGACGATCCTCAAACGCAGAATCGTCAGTACATGGCATCGGTAAGTCAAATTATGAACGACATCAATACGCAGATGGAAGATTTCTCCGATGCAATTAAAGACGGCGAGATTATTTCGCTCTCTTCTCAGTTAAATACTGTTTCTTCTAAAATTGACGACTTGAAGGCACTCAAAGTTCCTGACGCCATGAAAGATATACATTCTTCTTATGTCAAGGGAGCTGAAGAACTCAAGGCAGCACTTGATGGCTATGTATCCCTTTATCAGGACATAAAGGCTCCCGCAAGTGGTTCATTTGATTACTCAACGTATGCTTCTCGTTTAGATGAGGTTCAAAAGCACTACGATGCTGGCGTTGAAGCACTAAAAGATGCCGACAAAAAAGCATCTGAAGCTTAGTTTGGATTACGCTCTATGACCAACTCGCAGACCACGTTGAGCGTGTCTAATGATACTTATGCAGTGAACGAGAACACCGATGGTATGCCGTCGGTGTCTCTTGAATTATTGGCTCCTGCAGGTAGCATGGAATCTCTTCATGCTGCGGTAACGGCGGGAGCTGATGCTGTTTATTTGGGGGCATCCCAATTTAATGCCCGTAATAGTGCCGATAATTTCACACTTGAATCACTTAAGGTTGCTTGTGATTATGCTCATCTTCGCGGAGTGAAGGTGTATCTTACGTTGAACACCGTGGTTCTTCCTTCGGAGTTGCCCGACGCACTCGAGCTTGCTCGCCAAGCGTTTAGAGCGGGAGTGGATGCCTTTATCGTCCAAGATGTAGGTATTGCAGCAGAAATCTCTCGTACGCTTCCTGAAGCGCGTCTCCACATTTCTACTCAGATGAACATTCATGATAAGGATGGCTTACGTGCGGTTGCGGCCCTTGGAGCTAAGCGTGTAACTCTTGCTCGTGAACTTTCGCTCGAAGAAATAGCTGAGTTAGCAAAACTCGCCAATGAACTTGGAATAGAGCTTGAAGCCTTCGGTCATGGTGCCTTGTGTATTTGTTATTCGGGTCAGTGCTTTATGTCTTCGCTTATTGGTGGCCGATCGGCTAATCGCGGGCGTTGCGCTCAGGCATGTCGCTTGCCATACACTTTGCATAATCGTGCATTACGCAAGAATCTTCCTGCTCCGGGTGAACATCTTCTTTCTCCTAAGGATTTATGCACCGTTGAGCTTTTGCCGGAGCTCATAAAAGCGGGCGTGTCTTCTCTCAAAATTGAAGGCAGAATGAAATCACCCGATTACGTAAAGAACGTCGTTGGGGTATATCGAAGTGTTTTGGACAGGGCGTTGGCTTACGAGAATGAAGCCTTGCGCGCAGAGTTCGATTGCGGAAGTGTTGAACTTCCTGTTGCGAAAAAAACCTTATCTCCGCGTCCGACTGAAGAGGAAAAGCAAGTACTTTCTGAAGCTTTTTCGCGGGGGTTTACTACGGCATATCTTGAAAAAGAGCGCGATAACTCCATCATGAGTTACGGAAGACCAAATAACCGAGGTGTGTTTGTTGGCCGTGTCGCGAGCGTAAAGGGAACCACGATTGGTATTGCTTCTGAAACTGATTTGCATGCCGGTGATGCGCTTGAAATATGGACAAATCGCGGACACTTTGTTGTAGAAGTTTCCTCTTTGAAGTTCGACAAGACAGGAAACGTTTTAGTAGAAGTGAATCGCGGAGTAGGTAAAGGCGATCGCGTATTTCGTGTACGTAATGCTGAGGCCGCCTTTATTGATGATGACAAAGAGCCGCGTATTCCTCTCTATGGAAAAGCTTGTTTAAGAATTGGCGAGCCACTTACTCTGACGGTATCTACTACTCCTTTGAAACAGAGCTCTGGTACAACGATTGAGCTTAAGGGCGCGATTGTTGAGGCGGCTCGCACAAAAGCGGTGACACCCGATGAG
>FR895475.1:44254-50512 GCA_000434775.1 Eggerthella sp. CAG:368
GACCACATTGATCGCATGGGCTCGACACCGTTTGTTTTTGCAAATCTTGAGGTTGAGCTTGATGAGGGAGTGGGAATTGGGTTTTCCGCTCTACATAAAATCCGTGCTATGGCTGCCGATCAGCTCGAAGAGGCAATGCTTGAACCGTATCACGCACGCTTGTTAAAGCGTGTTCCTGCCCGCGCGATGGCCCCTCGAGTTCGTAAGGGATCATGTAAGGTGGCAGTTTTGGCTACCAATCCAGCATGCGCGCGCGCTGCTAAAAAGGCAGGCGCGGACTTTATTTATGTGCCGGTTGCAAACTATCGTCGCGGTGAGGCGGTAATCGCGGGTCAGCTTTCTTCGACGGCCGAGCAGGCGGGTTATCCCAAACAGTGTATTCCTGTTTTGCCAACAGTTTCCCATATGTTTGATGAGCGCGATCGCAATGGCTTCGATATTTGGAAGCGCGTCAAAGAAGATAAACCCGTTCTGGTTGAGAACATCGGACAGCTTCTGCGTGCAGCAGAAATGGGAACACTCCCTGAAGTTGGTCCTCATATTCCCGTAACCAATCAGCTTGATTTGCAGCTTATGCATGACTTTGGTGCAGAGCGCATCTGGCTTTCTCCTGAACTTTCGCTTATTCAGATTGAAGAGCTTGGCGAAATGAGTCCTGTTCCTTTGGGCTTAACTATTATGGGGGCGCAGGAAATGATGGTTACCGAGCATTGTTTACTTATGAGCCAAGGTCCCTGTAATCAAGATTGTGAGAACTGCGCTCGTCGTAAGAGTCCGCATTATCTGAAAGACCGCAAAGGCTACGAGATGCCTGTAATTACTGATTGTACGGGCAGAAGCCATCTTTATAACGCGGTTTCGCTCGATGTTACTCATGCTGTCCCCGACCTTATCAAGGCGGGCGTTTCAGCCCTTATGGTTGACACCACGCTTATGAATGTTTCAGAGGTTAGCAAGATGGTCGCTCGTGCGGTGCGCGCTCGCGATATTGCGCTTAAAGGCGGAAATAGAGTTTCGAAAGCTGAAGGCGCTACATCGGGACACTTGTTTAGAGGCGTTTCCTGAGCTTTTAGTTGCTGTGCTAGAATCGTTGGAAATTCAAGAAAGAGGAATAGATGATTTCACCTGAAGAACAGTTTCATATTATTCAGTCGGGAGCTGCACAGATTGTTCCCGAAGATGCATTGATGGAAAAACTCAAGCGTGGTAAGCCCCTCAATATTAAGCTTGGCGTTGATCCAACCGCTCCTGATATTCATTTAGGTCATGCTGTTCCTTTGCGCAAGATGCGTCAATTCCAAGATTTAGGACATCACGTTACACTTATTATTGGCGATGGTACGGCTTTGATCGGCGATCCTTCAGGTCGTAATTCAACGCGTCCTCAGCTCACTCCTGAGCAGATTAAAGAAAATGCTCAAACTTACGTTGATCAGGCATTTAAGGTTTTGGACCCTTCTAAAACTACGCTTCGCTACAATTCGGAATGGTTGATGGAACTCAACTTGGAAGGTTTGCTCAAAATTGCCTCTAACTTTACGGTTGCTCGCATTCTTGAGCGCGATGACTTCCATAATCGCTACACTAACAATCAATCCATCAGCCTTCACGAATTTTTGTATCCCATCATGCAGGCATATGATTCGGTTGTAATCGAGGCAGATGTTGAGCTTGGTGGTACTGACCAGCTCTTTAACCTTCTTGCTGGCCGTGAACTTATGGAAAAAATGGGCATGGAGCCTCAAGTGTGCTTAACACTTCCGTTGCTTGAGGGCACCGATGGCGTTAAGAAAATGTCGAAGAGCTACGGCAACTACATCGGCTTAACTGATGAACCAAACGACATGTTTGGCAAGGTTATGTCTATTCCTGATGAGCTCATGATTAAGTACTATCGCTTGGCCTCTACGGTTGAAGTAAGCCGCATTGATGAAATCGAAAAAGGTCTTATGGCGGGTGAAATTCATCCTAATCGTTGCAAACGCGACCTGGCTCAAAATATCGTTGCTTCTTACTACGATGAAACTGCAGCTAAAGAGGCGGAAGAAGCATTTGACCGGCTATTCAAAAAGCATGACATTCCTGAAGACGTTCCAGAGTTTAGTGCGGATTTAACCCCTAACGATGAGGGTAAGGTGTATGTTGCCAAGCTTATTCATGAAGCTGGGCTCACCAATTCGGTAGGCGATGCGCGTCGCATGATTGACCAAGGTGGCGTAAAGATTAACGGAGAAGCTCTTTCCGCCAAAGAGTATAACGTTGAGCCTTCAGCCCTCGAGGGAGCAGTTATCCAGGTCGGCAAACGCAAGTTCGTGCGTTTAGTTTAACTAAGCTTACCTTCGCATTTATTTGACGAGCTGCGTTGTTCAAACGAAATGATGTTTTCAATATGGCTGGTATGAGGAAACATATCAACGGGTTGGATGCTCTTTATACGATAGCCATGTTTAACTAAGAAGAATGTGTCTCGTTGTTGAGTTTTAGGGTTGCAGGAAATGTATACGATGCGGCGTGGCGAAAGGGCGCACGTCGCACGTAAGAAACTCTCGCTTGCGCCAGCTCGAGGAGGATCCATAAGCAACACGTCAAGCGCGTTTTCTTCACTGTTAAGATCTTGCGCAAGTTCGAGTAAGTACGATCCTGCATCGTCGCAGATGAAGTCAGCGTTTTCGATGCCGTTATGCTTGGCATTATTCTTTGCATCAGTTATAGCAGATGCAACATTGTCAACACCAATTACTCGTGAGGCATGATTGGCGCCCTCTATTCCTTTTGCGGCAACAAGGCCAATGGTTCCTGTTCCACAGTAGGCGTCCAAAATTGTTTCAGATCCCGTAAGCTCCGCCATTTCGATAGCTCGTTTGTAGAGCAGCTCGGTTTGCGTGGAATTTACCTGGTAAAACGAGTGGGAAGAAATGCGAAAGCTTAAGCCACAGAGGGTATCGAGGATAAAGCCAGGACCATAAAGGCGCTGTTCGCGTTCTCCTAAAATAACATTGGTTTGACGTTTATTGATGTTTTGAACTACCGAGGTGATGCTTGGGCATTGCTTTACGAGGTCGCGAACAAAGTGTTTAGCGCCAGGGAATTGACGAGAATTAGTGACGAGCGTTACAAGAATTTCGCCGCTTGAATGTCCGACGCGTACGATTGCATGGCGCATGAAGCCAGTTCCCGTGTCTTCACGATAAGGCTCAATACCATATTTCATCATAAGCTTTTTAATGGCAAGGATAATCTGTTTGGCCTGCTTGTTTTCGAGAAGACAGGACTGGTTTTCGATAATACGATGGCTTCCTTGAGCATACATTCCACAAAGAATGTCTCTATCAAGTGAGACATGCCTGTTCCTTGTTTGCTTTTGCCCCTTTATTTTTTTACCTAGCGCATAAGGGGAAACTACCTTGTTTCGGTAATAGAAGGGCTCATCCATTCCTAAGATTGGGTTGAAAACAGTGGCCTCATCGGCAATGTCGCTAAAAAGACCCTCAATAATGCGCTGCTTTGTTTGAAGCTGCTTCTTGTAAGGAACATCAATGTATTGGCAAGCTCCGCATTGTTTAGACACTGAACAAAGAGAAGTGCTGGTTTGGTTATTTTTTGCGGCAGCATTCTTTTTCTTCTGTTGAGAAGAGGCTGCTTTTTTGTTTTGACCAGGCTTCTTTGTGCGTTTTGTAGAAGCGTTTTTGCGAGTAGATTTTTTATTGGAAGCTTTCATGACGCTCTTTTTCGTGAGAGTTTGGTAGGAATAGGTTTGCAAGATTTAACTTGGCTGATTATAGCTTACCGAAGAAAGTGGGAAGGTCATTGTGAGGCAGAATCCTTCTTCAGGATTGCTCTCAATTGAAAGACTTCCGCCGTGGGTTATCACAATACGGCTGATGAGTGAAAGACCTACGCCGTGCTGTCGGATGACTGCAGCAGTTTTAGTTGAAGTCTGGTTTGAAGTTAAATCTTGCCTCTGGGCGCTGTCCTGAATTGCTCCGCCATAGGTTTGTGCGTTACATTTTATAGTCTGTTCGTTCGGCGCTTCGGATGGTTGAAGCTTTTCAAGCGTTTTCCCTACCAGCAAATTGGCAGTGGGTTGATGCGATGGCTTGTAGTCTTGCCCTTTGATTGCAGGGTTAACGTGTCCATTTTTCCAAGAGGAAGAAGAGCGAATAATGAATTCATTGTGTTGGGTTTGCTGATTCTTGCTTTCTTGAGAGGAGGGAGGCGTTGTTGTCGGCGTAACGATTGTAGTGTATACAGCTTCTTCGGTAAGGGCTGCTGTATGCGTGTTTGCTGCTTCGTTTTCTGAAGAATAAGCAGAGGGTGGTGCAGGAGTTTTTTTATTGGGACTTGCAAACGTAAGGACATCGCGGGTTTCTTGATCTAAGCGCAGTAAAAGAGCAGTAAGGGTTGAGGGACTCATTCCTCGGCCGTTGTCTTGTATTGAAATCCAAAAAGAATCTGAATTGCACGCTAGAGATATATCGATGGTGCACCCTTTGGGATTGTGCTTGATGGAATTGTTAAGAGCATTCTGGAGTGCGCGTCTGAGGAGCTTTTCGTCTCCTTGAAGGGCGATTCGGTTGGCACAGGGCATAATAGAGAGGGTTATTTGATAATCCTTCTCATTCTCTCGATTTAAATTATCAGCAACCACTTCACGAAGCATACGCGAAACAAGAATGTTGTCGTTGCGCAAGGGCTGCATGTCGTATTCAAGTTGAGTGGCAATGTTTAAATCCTCGACAAGGTCGCGGATGCGAATGCTCTGTTGAGTGATGGTTTGGGCTGATTGTCGTACGAACGAAGCGTTTGAAGTTTGTTCAATGGTTTCTGCGCGTCCCATGATGACGGCAAGAGGAGTTCGCACGTCATGGGAAACTCCCTCAACCCAGTTTTTTCGTGCAGTTTCCTTCCTGATAAGGGTGTCAGATACACGATTGATTTTATTACCAATAGAGCGAAGAGGCCCCGAAAACGAAACCTTGACGGCTTTTCCCTGTGCGAGGTTGTCGAGGGCACCTAAGGCAGGATCTACGTACTTAACAACATTTCGGCGCGAAATAAGATAAAACAGGAAAAAGATTAGCGCATCGACGAGTAATAAGAGTGTTACATACAAGGGGATTCTAAGGAACGTTTCTTCGGGTAGAGAAACCACGGCGGTGATAAGCGAAGCGGGAGGGCTGAAAAGCATCAGAATGCCGTCATCGCGTGTCCAAATAAGGACAGGATATTCATCCCATGCACGGTTGTGCGCTATGAGCGCAATATCATTTGTACTGAAATGCGCTGGAAGGGTACTTGGAGCCTTATAAGACCAAACAACATCGCCTTCTGCAGAAACAAGAATGGCGCCGTAGTCGTTTTCGTCCATAAGCTGAAGAATGGATTTGGAAGAATCTGTATCTGAACTAACGGCGTATTCTCCGCTCTCTTTTTGTTCAAGAGAATTGGACAGGGTGAAAATAACCGATCGGCCATCCGATGTTTTTGAAAGGTTGTACGCTTCTCCTACAAGAAAAAACAGGCACAGAACACCATCGAGAAGCAAAATACCAACAAACATAGCCACGAAAAGCAGGATTTGCTTCGAAAAGAAAAAACGCTGCGTGGAAGCAGTGTCCTGCACGCGGGTATGTTTGGATGGCAATTTCATGAGGGCTTCATTTCACTGTTTCGACGGATCAACCATAAGTTTGTAGCCAAGACCCTTCATGGTTATGAGCGATTCGGGGTTCGAGGGGTCTTTCTCTATCTTCTCTCTTATTCTACGAATGTGTGTCATTAAACTTTGTTCGTAGCCAAACGACGATCCCCAGCATTCCTCGCAAAGACGATCGGTGGTAACAATACGATTTGGGTTATGGGAAAGAATAGTTAAAAGAGTGAGTTCTTTTGCCGTGAGGTTAGTTTTCGTTTCGTCTTCGCGAACAACCTCAATCGCATCAAAATCAATGACGCAGTGAGCAAGCGCAAGCTTCGTTGAAGTTTCGGGATAGCATCTGCGCAATACCGCATATACGCGAAGGACGAGCTCTTGTGGGGAAAAGGGCTTGGTGAGGTAGTCGTCCGCGCCGCTTTTGAGTCCCATGAGGCGATCAGCGGTTTCGTCTTTTGCGGTAAGAAAAATAACCGGAACGGGGGTGCCTTTGCTCAAGGTTCGCAGATACGAGCAGAGCGTAAAGCCATCCCCGTCAGGCAGGGAAACATCCAAAATTGCCAAGTCGGGCTGAACTTTCTGGAAGGTATCAAGGGCGCTGGCAA
>FR895475.1:50540-91824 GCA_000434775.1 Eggerthella sp. CAG:368
AGCAGTAACAATGTTGGTAAAGCCCTCTGCTTTGAATACCGTTTCTAAAAGAGAAAGAAGTTCAGGCTCGTCGTCAACGAGTAAAAGTTTTTTGGTATGTAGTGCAAGTTGAGTCATATCCGTATTAAAGCACGCAGAATATTTGTTTGCAGAACCGATACTCAAAAGTAAGGAAAAAGTAAGGTAGCCGACAGCTGTCTTTTAGCATGGCTTCCTATGCTTAAACCACTTCATTTTGCAGAAAGCGTTTCACAATAAAAGGAGTGGCTATGGCTAAAAAGATATTGAGAGTTTGCGATGTGTCCAAGTTCTATGGGCAAAAGGCGTACAGACGCGGAGGAAAACACAAGGATGTTCAAGAAGCTTCAGGTATTACGCGTGCGCTTGATCATATTAATTTCTTTGTAGAAGAAGGGGAGTATATTGCTATTATGGGGCCTTCGGGCTCGGGAAAATCAACCCTTCTAAACTGTGTGTCTACCATCGATGAACCCTCAAGCGGGCATATTTTAATCAGCGGAAACGACATTACGGGTATGGGCATAAAAGAACTCGCTCGTTTTCGTAGGGAAGAGTTAGGGTTTGTTTTTCAGGATGCCAACTTGCTCGATACGCTCACTATCAGGGAAAATATTGCCCTTGCGCTTACTATTAGCCGGGTATCTTCCAAAGAGATTGATATGCGCGTCGAAGCGCTTGCAAAGAACCTTTCCATTGAGGAAACGCTTGATCGCTACCCGTATGAAGTTTCGGGTGGGCAACGTCAACGTGCGGCAGCGGCAAGAGCAGTTATCACCAAGCCGCACTTGGTGTTGGCAGACGAGCCAACAGGAGCACTCGACAGTAAGTCCGCCCGTGATTTACTTGGCGCTTTTTCGTTTCTCAATAGTCTTGGCGCAACCATCATGATGGTTACTCATGACGCTAATGTTGCAAGTTATTGTGGTCGCATTATTTTCATTCGAGATGGAAAACTGTGGGGTCAACTAACGAAAGGCGAAGAGCGAAGGCAGGCATTTTTTGAGCGCATCGTTGAAACGGTGACGCATCTTGAAGAGGGTGAGCCAAATGATTGCTAAGCTCGCTTTTGCTAACGTAAAACGCTCCTACAAAGAGTATTTGCTCTACTTTTTAACGCTCATGATTGGCGTGGCAGTGTTCTACGCCTTTAACTCCATTACCGCCCAAAGTGCCGTATTAGATATGAGTGAAACTCAAAGCACCATGATTGAATTTGTGGGGCTGCTAATTAGCGGTGTTTCGGTTTTTATTACTGTTATTTTGGCCTTTCTTGTAGTGTATGCTAACCGTTTTCTTATTAAGCGCCGTAACAAGGAGTTTGCCTTGTATTTGTTGCTTGGTATGCGTAAAACGACGCTGCTAAAGATGACGTTTGCTGAAACATTTTTTGTGGGCGCGTTTTCGCTCGTGGTTGGTTTGTTGCTGGGACTCTTGCTATCACAGGCCTTACTTTTTCTAACGGCTTTTCTTTTTTCAGTTGAATTTAACGGCTTTACGTTCTTAATTGCGTGGGAGCAAATTGCTAAAACCGTCATTGTTTTCTTGATTATTTTTGCTTTGGCGCTTTTTGTTAATTCGGGATATCTTGCAAAAGCGCGCCTTATCACGTTGCTGCAAAGTGATAAGAAAAATGATGACTTTAAACTACGGAGTATTCCGTTTTCGTTTGCCCTCTTCTTGCTTGCCTGCTGTTGTATTGGTGCCGCCTATTACCTGCTCGTGAAATACGGCCTCGTCATGAGTCCTCAGTTCTATGCTTCAACCGCATTGGTTGTAGTGGGGACGATCATGTTCTTCTATGCGCTATCGGGCTTTTTGTTGCGCGTAGTTCAGGGGATGAAGTCGCTCTATTATCGTGGACTCAATATGTTTGTGCTGCGCCAGGTTGCGGCCCGTCTGAATACCTCCTTCCTTTCGATGGCGGTGATTTGTTTAACGCTTTTCTTAGCTATCACGAGCGTGTGTGGCGGCATCAGCATCTGTAATGCTATGACGAATACGCTTGACAAGACAACGCATTACAGTGCAACGATAACCTCGTTTTATTCCGCGCTCGATGACGAAGATGCTCCTGCTTCTAGAGCTAATCGTAAGACTTTTTGTGAAGCATATGACTACGATATGGCGGCAGGTCTTAAGGCAAGCGCCCAAAACGTAGGTGCTCCTTCGTGGGATTCAATCGTGAAAGAAACAGGACAGATTGATCTCTATGCATCAGGGCTTACATTAGGGGATCTTGATTCATTACTTGGCTCATCATTGAGCGAATATGTTGGCAGCTCGCTTGACGGTGGCTATTCTTCCTATCAAGTACAGCTTTTGGGTATTTCCCAGTATAACCGCGCACGAGAAATGGCAGGACTTGAACTGGTGGAGCTTGCAAACAACGAGGCCTTCTTTAACTCCGACAGTGACACCACTATGGATTATTTGCGTGATGTGAGCGCACAGGTTGATTCGATATCGGTTTACGGCAGTGAGCTCACTTTAAAAAATGAACTCGATACAGCAACAATTCAAACTGCTGCGTTTCCTAGTCAGATATGCTTGCTTGTTGTTCCTGACGAACTAGTTCCTACAGATCAAACTCCGCTTATATCGTATTTGAATGTTGAAACCTATAACGTAGATCAGCAGGCAGATTTTGTGGCCCTCGTACAGGATGTCATAAATGATGAGAGCGGTAATTCTTGGTGGGTAACAATGAGTATCACGCAGCAAGAAGTGTTTGAGCAGTCGGTAACGTTCAGCGCAGTCGTAAGCTATTTGGCGATTTACATTGGCTTTGTTCTGGTAGTGGCATGTGCGGCAATTCTTGCTTTGCAACAGCTTACCGATGTGTCAGATAATCAGAAGCGATTCAGGCTACTTGAAAAGTTGGGAGCAGATAGCCGCATGGTTCGCGGGGCACTCTTGAAGCAGATCGCCATTGCTTTTGTGTTCCCTTTATTGTTGGCGGTCTGTCATTCGCTGTGCGCTATGAGTGTGGTTGCAGAAGTGGTATCACTTTTTGGTCATTTAGATATTGCGCAGGTGAGCTTGATTGCTATGGGTGCCTTTTTGATTATGTATGGTTTCTACTTCGTTTTGACATATATGTCTTCAAAGCGAATGCTAGCAGGTGATCGTGGTTAAGCAAAGCCTCTCTTGCTCATTTTGAGCAAGAGAGGCAGCGATTGTTTGAGCGTTTTGCATTAAGGGCTGTTCAGTTTTGCCTCTGCGTCTTTTGAACGCAGAACGCTAGTCTTTTGTTCGATGCTTCTTAATGCGCATAGCTCGCATTGCATTCAAGATGGCAATAATTGCTACACCAACATCCGCAAAAACTGCCAGCCACATGTTTGCAATACCTAGCGCAGCAAGAATGAGAACACCAAATTTAACCGCAAGGGCAAAAATGATGTTTTCCCAAACAATGCGCATGGTGTGACGTGCAATTTTGATAGCAACGGCGATATTCGAAGGTTTGTCATCCATGAGTACAACATCGGCGGCTTCAATTGCGGCGTCAGAGCCCATGGCTCCCATCGCAACACCAATGTCGGCGCGCATAAGAACGGGAGCATCATTGATGCCATCTCCCACGAAAACAAGTTTCCCTTTTTCACTTGTTGAATCTAGTAATTTTTCAACGGCCTCAACCTTATCCTGAGGAAGAAGTTGAGCATGGAATTCATCGATTCTGAGCATTTTTGCCACATTTTCGGCAACCTCTTTGCGGTCACCGGTGAGCATAATGGTCTTTTTGACGCCCGCTTTATGAAGGTCGGCAATGGTTTTTGCAGCATCTTCTTTGATAACGTCAGCGATAATAATGTGCCCAAGATACGCATCATCGGCACTTACGTGAAGGATGGTGCCAACGAGCTCGCAAGGTTCACTCATCACACCATTTTCACTCATAAGGGCATCGTTACCAACAAGAACATGCTTTCCATCGACAGAGGCGCTCACGCCATGACCGCTCTGTTCGTGGGCGTCAATGATGGCGCTTTGATCGATGTCGTGGTCATAGGCTTTTTTAAGTGAGAGCGCGATGGGGTGATCTGAAAATGCTTCAGCATGCGCAGCTAAATACAGAAGCTTGTTGCTCTCAATGCCTTCGGAAGGGTGAACGGCTACCACTTCAAAGGTTCCGTTAGTGAGGGTACCCGTTTTATCAAATACAACCGTTTCAGCGTTGGCAAGAGTTTCAAGATAGTTGCTTCCTTTGACAAGAATGCCAGCACGAGATGCACCACCGATTCCGCCGAAGAAGGAAAGGGGAACGGAAATAACAAGTGCGCAAGGACAAGAAACAACCAAGAAAACCAAGCCGCGCATTACCCAGTCGCTCCAGCTCTGTCCAAGGAAGAGAGGTGGAGCAATGGCGAGCAGTGCTGCGATGCATACCACAATGGGGGTATAGTAACGCGCAAAACGCGTGATGAAGTTTTCGGTTCGTGCCTTTTTGTCGCTTGCGTTTTCTACCAATTCAAGGATGCGTGAAACAGTGGACTCTTCAAAAGGTTTGGTGGTTTTAATAGTGAGGACGCCTGTCATGTTGACGCATCCCGAAATAACTTCAGAGCCAGTTTTTACCTGACGAGGAACTGATTCTCCTGTTAGGGCAGTGGTGTCAAGTTGTGAATTGCCAGACACTACGATGCCGTCAAGCGGGATACGCTCGCCTACTTTAACAACAATTTCGCTTCCGATCTGAACATCGTAGGGGTCAACTTTGGTGAGTTCGCCGTTTTGCATAATGTTGGCGTAATCAGGGGCGATATCCATCATTTCTGAAATAGACTTGCGCGATTTACCAACGGCATAGTCTTGGAAGAACTCTCCTACTTGGTAAAACAGCATTACGGCTGCGCCTTCGGCCATATGCGGTTCGGATTCAGGAAAGAAAACAAGAGCAAAGGCACCAATGGTTGCAACGCACATGAGGAAGTTCTCGTCAAAAACCTGCCCATGTCCAATATTTCGGATGGCTTTCCCTATAACGTCGTAACCAACAATAAGGTAAGGGATAAGGAACAGCGCAAATTCAATATAGAGTGCGTTTGGTTGCTCAAACCATGAATCAATAGGCAAGAAATATACGACGATAAAAACAACAAGTCCAACGATAATTCGCGCTAAATGCTTTTTTTCTTTAGTGCTCATAAGGGGGGATCTTCTTTCGATTGACAATGAGGGTAGTAGCAAAAAGGCAGACAAATAGTCTTGCCTGCCTTTTTGCTATGGATGGCAGGTAATTAACGAGTGATACTGGTTTCAGGCTCGTATTTTTTGCAGATGCGATCGCACTCGTTAATGATGTCGTCGAAGCGAGTATCGTCAGCATCAAGAGTGAGTCGTTGTGTCATAAAGCTGATACTGGCTTTGGAAACGCCGTCGAGTTTGTTGATGTCGTTCTCCATTTTTGCGGCACAGTTTGCACAACCGAGGTTTTGGATTTTGAAACTTCTATGCATGATGATTCCTTTCTTGAATCTTTTGTCACTAGAGTTATTCGCAGATGTGGGTCATGCCTTGATCGAGCATGGTGTGTACGTGATCATCGGAAAGAGCATAGATAACATTTTTTCCTTCGCGCTGAAACTTAACCAAGCGAGCCTGTTTAAGAATTCTGAGTTGGTGAGAAACAGCACTTTGACTCGCTCCAATTGTTTCGGCAATATCAGCAACACATAGATCCTTATCCATAAGGGCGAACAGAATCTTAATGCGCGTGGTGTCGCTGAAAACTTTAAAAAGATCGGCTAAGTCGTAAAGAATCTCTTCATCGATTTCTTCTACCATAGTTTAACCTTTCTTCATATGAACATCTGTTCATAAGTATAGAAAAGGAGTGGTTTCTGTCAAGGGAAGAAGAAAAATATTTTTCAGGGAGTCGGTTGCCGTTCGCCGAGACAAACGCACAAAACTCTTTTGTTTTAGAGAACAACAGAAAAAAGATTCTCGCATAAGGCATTATCGACCTTAAAACATAATACAAAACTACTACTAAATTGCAGGTCGGTTATAGGGGAGGGACTATGATGACACGCTACGATTTAGAGGGCAGGGGCAACCTGTCGAAGTATCAGTATCTTCATCGCTGCATCCGTGATGACATACGTAATGGGGTACTTGCTGCTGGAAGCCGCCTTCCGGCAAAACGCTCCTTGGCGGCCGAGCTTGAGGTGAGTGTCAGTACAGTTGAGCATGCGTATTCTTTATTGGTGAGTGAAGGATATCTTGAGGCAAAGCCAGGGAGTGGTTTTACTGTTTGCTCAGGAAAAGATGAGGGGATTGCCTTTTTTGAAGCGGATGATGCTGATGAGAAAAAGGTACCTTTTGAAAACAAATTGCTTGATTTTAGAGCGAATCGCTGTAGCCTTGAGCTGTTTCCGCTTGATGCGTGGTCGCGTCTCATGCGTCAAGTTCTTTCGGAACGTGATCCTTCCATGCTTGAAACGGTGCCTTTTAACGGCCTTTATGCACTTAGACGTGCCATTGCGTTTCATCTGTATGAATCGAAAGGCATTCGCGTTTCCCCTTCGCGCATTATTGTTGGTGCGGGCACAGAATACTTATATGGGAAGCTTTTGCAGCTGTTGGGAGATCAGCGCATTATTG
The DNA here is from genome assembly GCA_000434775.1 of Eggerthella sp. CAG:368. Classification (GTDB taxonomy): domain Bacteria; phylum Actinomycetota; class Coriobacteriia; order Coriobacteriales; family Eggerthellaceae; genus Anaerotardibacter. The sequence goes on from FR895475.1 coordinate 57,171, forward strand.
CAATTGAAGATCCAGGGTACAAAAAGTTTGCAGAGGTTTCGCGAAGCTATCGTACGTATTGGGATTATATTCCTCTTGACGGATATGGAATATCGGTTGATGCCCTGATGAAAAGTCGTGCTGACGTAGTGCATGTTTCTCCTGCAAATCATTTTCCTACAGGTGTTATCATGTCGTCTAAACGCCGTCATGAACTTTTGGCTTGGGTACACGGAAAGCCCGATCGCTTTATTATTGAAGACGACTATGATAGCGAAATTCGCTATGGAGGGCGCGCTCCTGCTCCGCTTATTACGCAAGATGAGTCTCAGCGGGTAATTTATCTTAATACCTTCTCTAAAACGCTGGTACCTTCTTTGCGCATTGCCTATATGATACTGCCCGAAACCCTGATGACCTTGTATCGAAATCAGCTTAGCTTTTATTCATGTACCGTCTCAAGTTTTGAACAGAGCGCGCTTGCTAAGTTTATTTCTGAAGGATATTTTGAGCGTCACATTAACCGTCTGCGCCGTCATTACAAGCAGCAAAGGCAAAACCTCTTAGACGCACTGAAAGCTTCGAGAATTGCTCCCATTTCTAAGGTTTTTGGAGGTGAGGTAGGGACGCACTTCATTTTGAAGGTCGCAACAGCGCGCAGTGATGAGGAGGTAAAGCGTCTTGCCGCGGAGCGAGGAGTGCGCCTTGCTATGCTATCGGATTATTGTGTGCGTCCGAGTGTAAAAAGTTCCCACTGTATTGTGGTTAATTTTGCTTCGATTCCTATCTCTCACGTTGCGGCGGCAATTGCCCTTTTGGAGGATATTTTTCAAAAAGAAATACAGCTCTATGAGCAGCAATTGACCCGATAATAAAAGCGTAAATTGATCCTACTCCCATTATGCGGTGCTCGGTATTTTCTTGGTGCGGCGATTAATAACTCGGGATTGCCGCAAATGATGTTGCTTATCAAATGCGTTATGCAACATACGTAGATGCCACCACAGGTAAGGGAGGTAGCCATGAAGGGCTTCGCAATGTTAGGAATCAACAATACGGGATGGATTGAAAAAGATCGTCCTGTTTTTGGGCCATTAGATGCATTGGTAAGACCAATTGCAGTATCACCTTGCACTTCTGACGTTCACACCGTTTGGGAGGGGGCTATCGGGGATCGTAACGATATGATCTTAGGCCATGAAGCGGTAGGCGTTGTGGAAGAAGTTGGTGAATTGGTTCGTGACTTCAAGCCTGGCGATAAAGTAATGGTTTCAGCTATTACTCCTGATTGGTCGTCTCTCGAAGTTCAGGCAGGCTTCCCTATGCATTCGACCGGAATGCTTGCAGGATGGAAGTTTTCCAATTTTAAAGATGGTGTTTTCGGTGAGTTGTTCCACGTAAATGACGCAGACGGAAATCTTGCATTGCTTCCTGAAGGAATGGATTTGGGGGCAGCTACCATGGTGAGTGACATGATGCCAACGGGCTTCCACGGTGCGGAACTCGCAGACGTTCAGTTTGGTGATGATGTTGCGGTAATTGGTATTGGTCCTGTTGGTTTGATGGGTGTTGCAGCGGCCGCATTGCGCGGAGCTAGTAATCTTTTCGCGGTAGGTTCGCGCAAGCGCTGCTGTGATTTGGCTCTTGAATATGGCGCTACTCAGATTGTTAACTATCGTGAGGGCGATATCGTTGAGCAAATCATGGATTACACTCACGGAAAAGGCGTCGATCGTATTATTATCGCAGGCGGAAATGTTGACACCTTTGCTCAGGCAATCACCATGCTCAAGCCTGGTGGAATTATCGGTAACGTAAACTATCTCGGTTCCGGTGACTTCGTTAAAATCCCTCGTGAAGAGTGGGGTTGTGGTATGAGTCATAAGCAGATTCGATGTGGTTTGATGCCTGGCGGACGTCTTCGTTCCGAAAAACTTCTCAAACTTATCCAGACAGGGCGCGTTGATCCAGGAAAAATGATCACTCATCGTTTTGAAGGCTTTGAACATATGGAAGAAGCGCTTATGCTTATGAAAGATAAGCCAGCCGATCTTATTAAGCCATTGGTTGTAATCTAAAAGGCATTCGGATTGAACCCTGCATTCTTAAAGCAAGCTAAGCGGTGGTTCCAATCTCAAAGGGCCGTACCTCAAAGCCCCGAGGTACGTCCCTCAAAGCCCCGAGGTACGGCCCTTCTTTTGTTGCCAGGACAGGAATTTGTGCGTTGATTTCCTGTCCTGGTGATGTTTGAACGAATCTTTTAATTCAATTCAGAACTCATTTTTAGGTAGTTACTTATTAAGGTTCTTTTTATCGGTTTTCTCGCCTTTGGTTTTTGCACAAATCGAGACGGCGCCTCCAAGAGCAATAAGGGCGATAGCATTGGGAAGAACCATGAGTTGGTTGAACATGTCAGCAAGTTCCCAAACCAAATCGTTACTTAAAAGTGAACCCAAGAAAATAAAGATAAGAGCAATAACGGAAAATACTGGAACTGCTTTTTTGCCGAAGAGGTACTGTACGTTGATCTTTGCAAAAAGGTTCCAACTCAAAATGGTAGAGAAGGCAAAGAAGAGCAAACAAACTGCTACAAAGATATTGCCACCAGCTTCACCAAACACACTGCCAAAGGCTATTTGAGCCATATTCGTTTTTGCGACTCCGTCATAAAGGCCTTGAGCAAGAACGCCGTCACCAGTATAAAGAACGGTGATGGTTACCAGTGCAGTGATGGTAACTACAACGAAGGTGTCAATAAAAACAGCAATAATAGCAACAACACCCTGTTCGTGGGGGTTTTTAACGTTTGCGAGCGCGTGAGCGTGAGGAGTAGAACCCATACCTGCTTCATTGGAGAACAGACCGCGTTTTGCGCCCTGGCTTAAAGCGGCGATCAGACCAAAGGTTACTCCACCAATAGATGCCTGAGGATTAAAAGCAAATTCAAAAATAAGAGCTAATGCCTGACCAACAGCAGGACCATTTGCGATTAAAACGACAATGCCACCAATGAGATAAACGACAGCCATAACGGGAACAAGCTTTTCAGTTACAGCGGCGAGGCGACTTACGCCACCAAGGAAAATAAAGCCTGCCACAATAACAACAACCAAACCAATAACCCAGGCAGGGATGTTGAAAGCAGTACTACAAGTTTCTGCAATGGAGTTTGACTGAACCATGCAACCCATGAAGCCCAATGCCAAAATGATGGCTACAGCAAAAAAGCCAGCGAGGAATTTGCCGAATTTACCCGTAAAAGCAGTTTTAATGTAATAAACAGGACCACCATGAACGGTGCCATCAGCATCAACTTTACGGGTTTTTTGAGCAAGAACAGCCTCAGCATAGTTAGTTGCCATTCCTAAAAACGCAATAACCCACATCCAAAAGATCGCACCCGGACCACCAATAAGAATTGCACCACAGGCGCCAACAATGTTGCCAGTGCCAACCTGTGCAGCAACGGCAGTAGCGAGAGCCTGGAAAGAACTCATGCCGCTTTCTTGTTTGCCACCACGAAGAGAAAAGCCTTTAAACATGCGTTTCCAGCCTTCGCCGAAGCATCGAACTTGAACGAATTTTGTTCGGATGGTGAAATAGAGTCCTGTGCCGATAAGCAGAATGATAAGGACGTAGTTGGACAGATACGTGTTGATGGTCTGAACAATGGTTAGTAGAACATCCACCGAAGATAGCCTCCTTAAAGTAGTTGCAAGAAAACTCAAGAAAGCCTGCACGTAATGTAAGCCAGTTGGCGGATGTAACCGTCTCTGTCCGTTTGCCTGAGAGATTCAGCTCCTTTTGTTGTTGGCAAAACGCTCAACAAGCTTTTAAGAATACTTTGCAAAAAACGAAAGTCTCGCTGCTTGCGAAGCATTCTTTAAAGAAGCTTTGCACCGTCGGCACTCATTTAAGAGATTCTCCAGAGTTTTCTCCGCTTTCGGTTTCCGGATAGATTGATATGTTCTAAGCAAATCCCGAAAGCATCATTGAATGAGATACGAGCGACATTATGCGCTTGTTGTGCAGATCACACAAGATTTTTTTTGAGGAAAAAAGTGAACGGCTCTTCTTGCAATAGATAACCGCGAGGGGGAGGGAGGGTTCGTTATCAGTTATCTCGAGGTCAATCCAAGGAAAAAGTGCTGTATTTGAGATTGGCGTTGCAAGAAAAGCCGTTCCAAGTAAAGGGGTGCAAAGCTTTTCAGCTATGTAATTGTCTTGATCAAGCGAAGCAATTCGGAAGAGGAGAGGGAGGGGGAAAGGAATTGCTTCGCTGAGATCGCATGTTAGAGCGCTGTAGCCTTCCTTTCTGCTTCGGCGTTTGTTCCAAGAGCAGCCTCGGGCATTTCGATAGTTTTAGTAGGCTTATGATCTTCACGTGTCCAAAGAGCTTGAATCTTTCTTGCATTAAGAAGCGCAAAGCTTCCGAGCAAACAGGCAATAACAAGAAGGATTGTTGCTACGGTGAATACGATCGAAAAGCCCATCTGGCCCATGAATGCCCAGAAGGTAGGAGCAACTGCACCGCAGAGATTGATGAAAAGGGAAATGGTGGAGTAAATTTTTGGATACTCCAAAGTTCCGAACAATCTGCGTACGATGCAGGGAGTAAGCACCATGCAGGCCGCATAAAAAAAGCCGAAAATTGCAGCACCTGCATAGAGGATAAAGGGGCTGGCAGTGCCAAACCACACAAGTATCACGCCGCTTATGCCAGCGACGAATGTTGCGACGAAGGAGATTTTAATGTTTTTGTCAGCAACAACGCCCAATGCTACCTTGCATATTGCCTGAGCAACCATCATTACGGTGGCCATCATGAGGCCTACTGCCAAAGCATCGAAAGGAACACCTTCAAGCTGCTTGGTGTAGGTGGGGAATTGATTTGCCACAATATTGATCAGGTTGACCATACCAGCGAACACAAGGACCGCATAGAACACAGGAGTTTTATAAGCCTTAACCGCCTTAACACCTTCAGGCTTACCAGAAAGAGTAAGAGGTGCACCATAAGGAAGGCAGCCGACTTCTTGAGGAGTTCTGCGAACGCAGAACAGCGTGAAAGGTAGTGAAGTTACCAGGGCAATAATGCCCCAAATAAAGTAAATTGTCCAAACAGAGGTACCAGCGGCATAGAGGCCGTTGAATACCTGAAGCCATACCGCTCCACCGATTCCGGTAAAGGCCATTGAGATACCGATGATGGTTCCTGCGCCTTTATTGAACCAGTTGTTGCAAAGGGTAGGAACGGCAAGCCATAACAGAGCAACTTCGCCAACACCCATCATGACGCCAGCAATATAGAATGCCCAAATGGCTCGCGCAATGCTGATGAGCAAGAAACCGCAGCCGACTAAAACGGCAGATACGGAAAGAATGATGCGAACGTCATATTTCGAAAGTAAATTACCAATTACTGGTGAGGTAACAGCAGAAGCAAAGTATAGAATAGTAACATAGAGAGCCCACGTTGTGCGGCTAACACCGAGCTGGTCGGGAACGACGGCTTGGAATGCGCTCCATGTCGAAAAAACGAGAGCAGAACAACCAAGGGTAATCATGATCCCCGTAACAGCAATAAGCACGTGATGAGAGCTTAACTTCGTTGTAAATGTAGGTTCACTCAAAGCAAGTCCTTTCGTGGTTCAAAGCCACAACTCAAAGAGTAACTCTCTGTAAGCGAAGAACCCAAGGAACAGTTGAGGGGGAGCTTGTTATTACAAGCGAAGAGGAGGGGGATTGCTCTTCCTCGCGATTCTTTGCTTACAGAGGGTACTGCGAGTAACTGCAAGAAGATATTCTTCCAATTTGTTCACTTTGTTTATGGTCAAATTTGTGAAAGTGTGGTTTTTAGAATATAAGCCTCTGAGCATTACTGGGCACTTTGTTCATCTGTATGAAATAAAACAGCCAGAAATAGTACACAAAAAAAAGGATATGTATAATATCTATCGGACGAGCCTATGAATGAAAAAAATATCAATAGGGCACTTTTTGAAGAAAATCTATTACTTTTAGAAATAGATTAAAGGATTTTTTTCAAAAAAATGTGATTCATGGAGCCGTTCACCGTTGTTGTTGCAATGAAAAACACTTTTCCATCACAAAAGATAGAAACCAATAATTCCCGAAAGAATTCCTAATATCATTCCCGCAATAACGTCTCGTGGGAAATGCACACCCGACACCACGCGAATAATTGCGAGGAACGCTCCCATGATCAAAATAATGATGCCAAAAACTGGTGATTTCAAAACAGCAAGAAATGTCATTCCAATTACGAAGATTGAAAAAACGTGACGGCTTGGGAAGGATTTCCCTTTTGTTTTCTTGGGAATGATGGGGTCAAGTCCAAATACTTCATAGGGACGTTTTGCGTTGAGTGCTTTTCTGAGAACGCTAAGAAGGACAAACGAGACCAAGGGAACAGCTAATGCTCGTATGAACAGACCATTATTCATGAAGTCAACAATGAGTCCTTGGTCAACTTCGGTAAAAAAGAGCCAAATAAGTAAAAGGGGATATGCCACATAGATCGCATAGGTTATTGCCTTGTTGATGACATTGATTGTTTGGGCTCGCTTTGAGTTAGTGCGAAAGGGCGCAGTTATGCGTTCATAAGTTTCTTTTTTCATAAGATGTACGCTTTGTTTTATTCTTGTTTGGTGTGTAGGAGTGGCGTGATGGTTCCCTTAGAAATAAGAGTAATGCGTCTTGTTGCACGTGAAATAGTAGTGTAAAGACGATTTCTTGAAACATCTTCACAAGGAAAGGTTGCTTCACTCGCGTCGGGAATAATAACGTGGTCAAATTCAAGCCCCTTAGCAAGACCGAGTGTTATTAACGCCACGCCCTGTTCGGGAAGTGTTGACCCACTGCTAATCATGAGGGGTGCATCCTTTCCCAAAAGAGCTTCAAGCTTTTTTGCCTGACTTTTCCAAGGCACAATAACAGCGGTAAGTCCTTCTTCTTCGCGTGCTTTTTTGATTTCGCTTGCAAGAGCGGCAAGTTGACCCTCTTCGTTGATGCACTCAAGAAATACTGGCGCTATTTGTTCGCGCTGGATGGATGATATGTGTAGCTGCTCCTCGCGCGTCAGTAAGCTTGCAAAGAGCGAAGTGATTTCAGGAGAAGATCGATAACTTGTCATAAGGTGGCATTCTTCTATGGAGCCGCAAAGGCGTGTGAATACTTCGCGTATTTCATCAAAGGATGCGGTATTAGGCTTGATAGCCTGGTTTTTGTCGCCTAAAAGCATGAAGTTGGCGCGTCTGAAATAGCGCGCCAAAACAGCGAGCTGATCTGCAGTGTAATCTTGCACTTCGTCAATCATGACGTACTGAGCGTAGGGGTTACCCATTCCCGTAAGCGCCATTTTAAGGAAGATCCAGGCGGTTGATTCAAGGTTTTCAACGCCTAAGATTCTCATTCCGATACGATCGATGCGCAGCCACTCGTCTTGTTCAATAATTCTGAAGACTTCGTCGTATTTATCTTGTAAATAAGTAAGAGAAAGGCTGCAAAACTCTTCTTCGGTTTGGGGTTCGACGGTTTCGCGGAAAAGACGAAGCTGTTCATCTAAATTAAGAGCGGAAAGTTCGTTGTGTACTTTCTCGGTTTTAGATTTTTGCTTAATGCGGCTTTCCATGCGCTTCAAAAGTTCTTCCCTGATAAGTGTAACGAGGTGCGGGCTTGCAGGGATGTTGCTGAACTTGTCGGCAATTTTTTTGATCTGCGAAGAAGTAAAAAGACACTCGCCGTCAAATGTTATGTCTTTATAGTCACGGGCCTCAAACGAGCAGGCTTTTACCACCTCGTCTATGCGCCACAGAAGCTCAAGAGGTGCGCTTGTCCGTTCTCCTTGACGGTTTTTGGGCAGAAGCCCCGAAAAAAAGGCATCCCATGTAATGATTTCTGGGTTGCGCTCTCCAAGGTCGGGCAAAACATTGTCGATATAGCGCTGAAAAACAGGGTTGGGTGTAATGAGGAATACGTTTTCTGGCGCCAGATCACGGCGATGCTGGTAAAACAGATAAGCAATGCGCTGCAGCAAGACAGAGGTTTTTCCGCTTCCTGCGATGCCATTTACTAGAAGTGCAGGAACATCCTCATGGCGAACGACTTCGTTTTGTTCCTTTTGAATGGTTGCCGTAATGGCCTGCATTTGCGAGGTACGCTGCTTTGAAAGGGAGGCAATAAGAAGAGAATCCTGGATGGCGACCGTAGTATCAAAATAAGCATTAAGGGTATTGAAGGCTAAGTCGAACTGGCGGCGCAGCTTTAGGTCGACGCTAATGGTTCGTCCGTTTGCCTCATAGGAGGTTTGACCGTTGTTTTGGTTGTAGTACACCTCAGCAACGGGCGAGCGCCAGTCAACTACCAAGCGCCGGTAGTTTTCGTCTGAAATGCCAACGTTGCCAATATAGAGATCTTTGGGCGCTTCGCCTGGTTTGAACTGCAGGGATATTTTGGCAAAATAAGGTTGCTTGAGTAGGATATTTACCTTTTTGAGGTTTTCGGTGTTTGCGTCTTGGGCAATGTTGTAGGAATCGATAATGCGATTCATGGCAGAAAAATCTGCGTAGGTTTCCATTGCGTCGGCATAACTTGCAAAGTTTACAGCGAGCTCCTCACTCATGGCTTGCTTAGTCTCCGCTGCTTCTGCCTGTGTTTTTTGGATATCGGAGGCAAGCTTTTTGCCTAGATTTTTGAGCTTGTCAAAGGTTTCGCTTAGATGCGTTTGCTCTTCAATGAAAACGGGGTCTTTGAGATTTTCCTGCGACATAAGCACTTCCTATTCGCGACCATCCCAACAATAGGTGCATACTTTTTCGGGATCAATTCCGATAGAGTCTAGCATTCCCTGAAGCGATTGATAACCAAGAGAATCAAAGCCCATTTCTTCACATATCGTTTTAAGAAGACACTTACCGCGTTCAGTACTGCTATCGGCATATTCGTCGAGATGGTTATGACCTTCATCACCTTCGAGTCTTTGAACAACACGACGCGCAATAAGATCCATTTCTGATTTGCTCGAAGAAAAACTCAAGTATTTACAACTGAACATAATAGGCGGGCAGGCTGAACGCATATGTACTTCTTTTGCACCAGCTCCGTAGAGAAAATCAACCGTCTCTCTGAGTTGGGTTCCGCGAACGATGGAGTCATCAACCAAAAGAAGCTTCTTGTCTTTAATAAGCTCGGGTACGGGAACTTGCTTCATTTTTGCTACATGGTTGCGCACTTCTTGATTTGAAGGCATAAACGAGCGCGCCCAAGTAGGGGTGTATTTAATGAACGGACGAGAAAAAGGTTTCTTGCTTTCTGTTGAATAGCCAATGGCGTGAGGAACGCCCGAATCAGGAACGCCAGCAACGTAGTCAACGTCAGGAAGCGTACCCGCTTCTGCATCATTTTTCGCCATGATAGCACCGTTACGATAACGAACCACCTCAACGTTTGCACCTTCGTAATTAGAATTGGGGTAGCCGTAATAGGTCCACAAAAATGCACAGATTTTCATTCGACCTCCCGCAGGAACAAGCGTGGTGTATTCCGTTGGGGTGATGTGGACGATTTCTCCTGGACCAAGCTCATATTCGTCATCGTAGTCGAGCTTGTGGTAAGGGAAGGACTCAAGGGAAACGCAGTGTCCGCTCTTGTCTTTTCCAATTAGTACAGGAAGGCGACCCATTCTGTCGCGTGCGGCAATAATGGTGCCGTCATCTTTCATTATTAAAAGAGTAAGGGAGCCTTGAATAACCTTTTGAGCGAAGATGATGCCGTCGACAAGGTTATCTTTCTGGCTAATAAGAGCGGCAACAAGTTCGGTGCTGTTGACTTTCCCTGAGCCCATAGCCATAAACGATTGCTTACCACCCTCGTTAAAGTAATCTTCAACAAGTTGTTCGGCGTTATTGATAGCTCCTACTGTCGTGATGGCATAGAGGCCTACGCGTGAGCGAACAAGAAGTGGTTGTGGATCAGTGTCGCTAATGCAGCCAATGCCGCTTTGTCCATGGAATTTTTCAAGATCTTCTTCGAAGCGTGTTCGGAAAGGGGTGTTTTCGATCGAATGGATCTGACGTTCGAAGCCATCGACCTGGTCATGAATTATCATGCCTGCACGTCGCGTTCCTAAATGAGAGTGGTAATCAACGCCAAAATAGATATCAAGCGTAACGTCACGTGTGGAAGTAGCTCCAAAAAATCCGCCCATACTAGATGCCTTTCATGTCTTATTTATAGCAAAGGTGGCCATTGCTTTTACGGTATAAGTATAAAGGCAATTATCTGGGTTTATACCTTCGGACTTTCTGTTGGTTTGATGCCGGGGTTTGATGCCGTATGATAATGAGAGTAATTCTAAGGAAAAGCGGGTTTGATGGGCTCTTTTGATCCTCATATTTCGGAAGACGTGGTAGCGGTTGTTGCTTCGAGTGTTGAGCGCATGAGTCTTCTGCGTCAAGTGGACTTGCTTTCTTTTGTTATGGGCGAAGGGTTGGTTGCTGGTCCAGCTTCTCAATACTGCTATTACTATGCGCGCCGCCAAGGTTACGATATTCCCCCTTTCCCTCTAGCGGGCTGCGGCGAAATCAAAGAATTCTTTTCTGATCAGGGAGTTTCAAACGTTCCTGAATGGTATTCAAAAATTGGAATCGATGAAAAAGGGTATACATGCCTTCATGAGCGCACCATTGTCGCCGTTCGTGATGCTCACAATCGGCGCATGGCTTATTTGCTTGATGGGGAATACCACACCCAGGATAAAGACTTTCTCTCGTTGTCTGAAAGCGGTGTTGCTCTTAGATTAGGGGAGCAGCGGTTGCGGGGGCTTTTGCAGATCCTCTTTGATTTCTTAGTTCGTGGCAATTCGGGCGGAAGGCCGCTCTTTTAAAGAAACCCCGCGGAAGGAATCAGGAACCAAAATAGGTTCCGGTTCTAATTCCACGAGGCTTTAGGCGTTGAAGAGTATTACCGCAAAACGTTATCTGTCTGCATTGGCCCAAGAAGGCGGAAGCGTGAGATAAAAGCGCTTATCTTGCAAAAGAAGAGCTATTCACGCTGAGACCCTTCAAATGTTGAACGTCCCATTTTAATTCCGCCAAGAATGTGAATATGGAGATGAGGAACGGTAGTTGCTGAATCGGGGCCGGTGTTGATTACGCAGCGATAGCCGGATTCGTACACTCCCTTAAGCTTTGCAACCTCGGGAACAACTGAAAGAAGATGTCCTAACACATCAGCAGGAACGCCAGATTGCAGGTCGGTGAAGTGCTGCTTGGGAACAACGAGGGTATGAACAGGGGCTTCTGGTTCAATGTCGTCAAAAGCAAAGCAAATATCATCCTCGTAAACTTTTTTTGCGGGGATTTCCCCTGCGATCAATTTACAAAACAAGCAATCGTCACTCATAATCTTGCTCCTTTTTAGCGATGGCTATGAACGCAATAACGTATGCGTTTGTTGGTTTCATCTTACCAAGAGCTATTGGATAATGAATGGTGAAATAAGAAAAAGAAACCCCACTTAGAAGGAAGTGGGGTTTGTGGCCAACCAAACGGTAAGCCTCTAAACAATACTCAATGTGGCGTTGGTGTCGAATGGAGGCAGTGAAGAGATAATCGCATCAACTCCAACTATTATTGAGCAGGTTAGATATGATGGGGCTTCTGGAAAGGAGCTTCGTATTTCGGATTAATGCCACACTCCTGCATGCGATGTTCATCGGTTTTTGCCATTCCAACCATTTCAGCTTGACGAGCTTCATAGCGTTCGTCTTCGGTGTTGTGCCAAAGCTCCTTTGCAATGGGGTACCACTGCTCAGCTTGTGGGGCACACTTCATAGCGAGGTCGTAAGCGCTTTCTTCGTGTTGAAGATCGGTAGATTTTGCCTCTGAGCGCTCAACCATTTCAACGAGCTTTTGTGGGTTTTCCAGCATAGGGCAAGGACGCAAAAGGTTACCGTCGAAGGGTTGGTTGTGGTAATACTCCATAAAGAGAGGCGACTGAAGTGCTTCAACAAGCGACATGTCGTGAATGTTGGCGTTTGAGTAATGAATAAATACGCAAGGTTCAACATCGCCGCGTGCGTTGATATGCAGATAACGTCGACCGCCTGCAATGCAGCCGCCAACGAATTCACCATCATTTTGGAAGTCGAGCGTGAAGAGTGGCTTAGTCTTGCGCATTTCGCGGACATGATTGTAAAGCAAAATGCGCTGGTCAGGATTAGGTATGAGACTGGTTGGAGAATCAACGCCCACTGGCATATAGGTAAAAATCCAGCAGAATAACGCGCCTTTTTCGATCATCCAATCCCAGTATTCCTCTGTGGCAATACTCGAAGCATTTTCGCTTGTGTAGCACGCAGAAATACCAAAAGGAAGCTTATGGGAGTTCAAAAGATCCATGGCTTCTTCAATGCGTTTATACACGCCTTCTCCGCGACGGGCATCGGTTGCTTCTTCAAAGCCTTCAGCACTGATGGCGGGGATGAAGTTTTTAACGCGAATCATATCTTGGCAAAACTCTTCATCAATAAGGGTTGCATTGGTGAAGCAGAGAAAGGCGCAATCGGAGTGCTTTTCGCATAGTTTGATAAGGTCCTTTTTGCGCACCAGAGGTTCGCCGCCCGTATAGATGTAAACATGGATACCGAGTTCTTTGCCTTGAGTGATGATTGAATCAATGTCATTGTAGGAAAGATTCAAATTGTGACCGTATTCAGCAGCCCAGCATCCTTTGCAATGAAGGTTGCAGGCGCTGGTGGGGTCGAGCAAAATTGCCCAAGGAATATTGCAATGGTACTTATCACGCATTTTTTCCTGAACAGGCCATGCCAAAATGTTAGCGTCAACTCCTACGGTTTTAATGAGATCTGGCATAACCTCAGGATTGAGTTTGGTCATTTTAACAAGGAGTTGATACCAGTTGTTTTTGTCGGCGATCGACTCAGAGAAGGCACTTCTCTGAGAATAGAAAACGCTTTTAGGTGTGATTTTATTAATAGTGTTCATGGCTTTTTCGAAGTGCGTTTCAGGATCTTCGATTAAATAGTCAATTACTTTATAGAGCGCCTTTCGTGTTGCATTGTTTACAAAGTCCATTCAGTACTCCCCATCTTTTTTGACCCTCATGTACAATTGTTAATTTTTTCGGACTTGTGTGAAATAATTCACAGTTGTACATTATTTCTTGTTGAGAAAATTGTATTTCTATGGGGGAACGAATCAATAGCCAGAAATAATTCCATTGTGTAATTTTCATCAAATAAAAGCGAGTTGGGGATAAATGACAAAGGCAAATACCGCAGGTAAATCTAAGAGTTTAGACAGGCGCGTTGTAAAAACACGCAAGGCCATTCGAGATGCACTTAAAAGTCTTGTAGTAACCAAAGGCGTCAAGGGGGTTAGCATCAGTGCTATTGCCCGTGAAGCCGATATTGATCGCAAAACGTTTTATTTGCATTACGAATCTATTGATGATTTAGTTGAGTCTTTAATCAAAGAACATTTGACGGAGATATCAGATGTTATCAAGCAGCTTCCTTCTGAGGCCAACTTAAAAGAAGCGTTAAAAGTTTTCTTTTCAAAGATTAACGCTCTCATCATAGAAAATATGGATTTTTATCAATATATAGCAGGTAATATGCCAATAGATTACACCATTAAGCATCTGCGAGATCCCTTGGGGGAGTGGATTCTCGAGCTCAATCCTGCGCTTACGGCAATTGATGAAAAGACCCTTGATCGCCTCCTCTCTTTTCACGTAGCAGGTGTGGTTGCAATGTATGATTCTTGGCTTCAATCGCGTGAAGGAGAAATAGAAGAGGTTTCTTCTTTAGCGCTTGAAGTTGTGTTTAATAGTTTTGAAGGACTCGGCATTAGATACTTGGAAAAACGACTTCAAATCGTCTGGTCATAAGGCGGTTCCTAGCAAGATATTCGTAATCGTTTCATTGTCTGTTTTGGCTTTCGCATAGTATAGAGTTCTGCCCTAAAGGACGTTCTGTTGACCTGTATGCTGAAGAGTTTTCTGTTACTGTGAGATGAATGCTAAGTAAAGGAAATGAAAGGATTTTTCATGTCTTGTGGGCCAATTCAAGATGCAGCGAAAAACCTTGCCGCAGAAATTGTAGAAGCCGTTGAAGCGGTTCGTAAAAACAATCCTATGGCGGGTTCTATTACCAATACGGTGACCATCGATTTTGTGGCTAACGTCCAGCTTGCTGTTGGGGGTTCTGCTGCTATGGTGTATCTGCCTGATGAGGGTGAATTTCTTGTTCGAGCGGGCGGAGCGACCTATGTGAATATGGGCACCATGTTTCCGGTATACGAACAAACACTCCCTGCGGTTGGCAGGATTTCGGCTGAGCTAAAGAAGCCTTGGGTTCTTGACCCTGTTGGTATTGGTATTGGGTCTTTGCGCACCAAGCTTCTTCACGAATTAAGGCAGTATAAGCCCGCAATTGTTCGAGGTAATTCCTCCGAGATTATTGCACTTGCAGGATTATGGGATGTTCTTGATCGCGTCGATAAAACCTCTCGTCCGCGGGGTGTTGATAGTACTGATGAGGTGGAAGCAGCGCGTGAGGCAGCTTTAGCTATAGCGCGTTTTACGGGTGGAGCTGTCGCTGTTTCAGGGAAGGAGGATCTCGTAACCGATGGTCATTTTGTTGCATATTCGAAGGGTGGTAGCGAACTAATGAACAAGGTTACCGGGTTTGGGTGTTCTCTTGGTGGAGTGTGTGCCGTGTATGCAACGCAGACAACCCCTTTTGTTGCCGCCTTAGCAGCGGTTGCCCACTACAACGCTGCAGGTACGTGCGCTCGGGTTCGTGCGCAGGCTCCAGCAAGTTTTAAAGTTGCGTTTATTGATGAGCTGTACCGTTTAACAGCTGAAGAAATATCTCAGAACCCATTGAGGGTTGAGGAGGCATAAATGAATACACTCGTTGCAGTCGCCATTGCTCCTTTTGGTGTAGGGGAAGAACTTTCCGCCGAAGTTGCAGAAGTGGTTAAGGTGATCAGAGAATCGGGGCTTCCCAATAAAACCTACTCCATGTTTACTGAAATTGAGGGGGAATGGGATGAGGTTATGAAGGTGGTCAAAGAGGCTACCTACGTGTTGGCTGAGAAGGGAATTCGTACCGAAGTAATTCTGAAAGCAGATATTCGTCCTGGCTTCACCAATACCATGGAAGCTAAAGTTGAAAAAGTGAATACTATTTTGTCGTAAGGGGTTTTGACAATGCGTGACGTGCTTGATATATCAGCCTATTTGGTTATAGGGCCTGAAAACACCAAAGGTCGTTCTGTTGCAAGTGTGGCAAAGCAGGCTCTTGAGGCAGGGTTTACGTGTATCCAAATTCGTTCAAAAGAATGCTCTGCTCGCGAGCTTATCGACTGTACGCGACAAGTTGCGCAAGTAATTGCTGATCTTGGAAAATCAGATTCTGTAGTTTTGTTGGTGGATGATCGCTTGGATGTTGTACTCGCTGCTCGTGAACAGGGCATCAAGGTTGATGGTATCCATGTTGGCCAGAGTGATATTCCTGTTGAAGTTTGTCGAAAGTTTTTGGGGGAGAGTGCAGTCGTTGGTCTTTCGGCTCGTGTTGATGAAATGCTTTCCTATGTCAAAACAGCGGATGTGAGTTGTGTTGATTATTTTGGTGTTGGTCCTTTGCATGAGACCGCAACCAAAACTGATTGTGGTTTAGACAAAGAGGGGAATTTTATCATCAAAACTTTAGATGATATTGCAGAGCTCGAAAAGGTGAGCCCCGCTCCTATCGTGGTTGGTGGTGGCGTTAAAGCAGTTGATTTACCTGCTTTGAAAGAAACGGGGATAGCAGGCTTTTTCGTGGTATCTGCTGTGTGCGCTGCGGAAAATCCCTATGTAGCGGCCAAAGAGCTAGTTGATATTTGGAGTGCTTCGTAGCGCTGCTTAAAAGATTATGGATTGAAGTTTGCGTTTTATCCTTAAGGTTTTCGCTTAAGGATAAAATTGAATCGGATACAACAAAACAGCGCCCAGTTAATTCGAGGCGCTGTTTTGTTTTAAATCTATACGCTATACCTTATTTGATTTCGCCGTGAAGTTCGTATTGAGTTACTTCGCTGATCTGGTTGTTCTCGTCAACGAAAACAACGTTAGGGCGATGAGTTTTAGCTTCTTCAGGAGTTACCTGACAATAGCACATGATAATGCAGGTATCACCAGGCTGAACCAAACGAGCAGCAGCGCCGTTGAGGCAAATCATGCCGCTGCCAGGCTCGCCAGCGATGGTGTAGGTTTCCAAGCGGGAACCGTTATTGCAATCAACAACCTGAACCATTTCATATTCACGAATGCCTGCTGCTTCAAGTAAAACAGGATCTACCGTGATGCTGCCGACATAGTTGAGTTCAGCTTGACGGATAGTTGCTCGATGGATTTTGCCCTTTAACATAGTGAGCATCATAATGTGTTACTTCCTCCTGAGGTATTTGCTTCGATGGTTTTCATGCAAGATGCATGAACCAGCGTGTAAGCCAACGGCTATAGTACCTTGTTTGTTGGATAAATCAATTGTTCTGCAAAATAAATACTTTTTTATCGTACGAAGAGCAACTGTTTATTCTTCGCGTTTTTGACCTGCTCTTACTTGGTTGGGTCAAAGAAGAAATTGTCGATAAGGCGCGTTTTTCCGATGCGTACCGCAATAGCACAAAGAACTTCGCCTTCAATAGTGTCGACAGGTTTTACGGTATCGGTGCTAACCAGCTCGATATATTCAGGATCTGCCATGGGCTCCTGAGAAAGAACGTCAGCAACCGCCTTACGGATTACTGCAGTATCCTTTTCGCCTTCTTCGCAAAGCTTTTTGCCTTCTGCTAAAGAGCGGCTTAGGATGGTTGCTGCTTTGCGCTCTTCGTCGCTCAAGTATGTGTTACGTGAGCTTTTTGCCAAACCATCATCTTCACGAATAATAGGACAACCAACAACCTCAAGGCCAAAGTTAAGATCGCGAACCATGCGGCGAATAACAAGTAACTGCTGCGCATCTTTCTGACCGAAATAAGCACGATCGGGAGTAACAATGTTGAAGAGTTTCCCAACGACTAAGCAAACGCCATCAAAGTGAACAGGGCGACTCTTTCCGCAGAGTTCCTCTGAGATGTCGGCCATATGAATGGTGGTGCTACGATCAGGGTAGTACATTTCTTCTGGTGTTGGATGGAAGATCAAAGAAGCACCAGCCTCTTCACATTTAGCCTGATCACGAGCTAAATCGCGCGGATAGCTTTCCAGGTCTTCATTGGGACCAAACTGAGTGGGGTTTACAAAAACGCTTACAACAACGCGATCATTATCGGCGGCTGCTTGCTTTATGAGGCTTTGATGACCCTCGTGTAAAAAGCCCATAGTAGGAACGAGCCCTACGGTAAGTCCTTGTGCACGCCATTCGGCAACACGCGCACGTACCTCAGCAATGGTTTCAACGGTTTCCATTAGTATTTGCCTTTCCTTCCCCTCCGCACGGTATGCGGTCTTCGGTTTGAGCCTGTTGGCTCATGACTTTTTTAATACAGCTTTTCTAAAACTTCTTCATCAATCTTAAAGGTGTGCTCTGCTGCAGGGAATGATGAATCCTGAACAGCAGCACAGTATTCCTGAACACCTTGTTTCATCATTGCGCCAACTTCTGCGAATTTGCGAACAAACTTAGGCGTGAAATTGTCATACATGCCGAGCATGTCTTGGTAAACCAAAACCTGGCCATCGCAGCCAGCACCTGCACCAATGCCAATGGTTGGAACAGCAACTTTTGCCGTGATGATTTCAGCAAGTTTAGCAGGAACACATTCAAGGACGATAGCGAAAGCACCTGCAGCTTCAAGTGCTTGAGCGTCTTCAATAATCTTACGAGCAGCTTCTTCGCTCTTACCTTGAACTTTAAAGCCTCCAAAAGCGTTGATGGATTGAGGCGTTAAGCCTAGGTGACCTACAACGGGGATGGAAGCACGTGTCATTGCCTCAATTTCAGGACAAAAAGCAGCTCCACCTTCAAGCTTTACGGCTTGAGCTCCTGCTTCTTTAATAAAGCGTCCTGCATTTTCTACTGCCTGTTGGACTGAAAGATGGTACGACATATAAGGCATATCACCGACGACCAGCGCGTTTTTTGCTCCACGAACAACTGCTTTGGTGTGGTGGATCATGTCTTCCATAGTTACCGGGAGAGTGCTGTCGTAACCAAGCATGGTCATGCCGAGCGAGTCGCCAACGAGCATGCTATCTACGCCCGCTTCGTCAAAGAGTTTAGCGGTTGAATAGTCATAAGCGGTGAGCATAGTGAGTTTTTTGCCCTGTTTTTTGGCGTCCTTGAATGTTGTGACGGTGTTTTTCATTTTTTGTCTCCTTAATAACGATCTACAGCAAATCGTTCCAGTTGTCATAGGTGCGCTCTGGATGGCGTTGTTTGGCAACCGTAAGTAAGGCGCGTGTTAGGCTCCGATAAAGCGCAGCTGAATCAGAATCAAGGGATTCAATGTGAGCTTCTACGGTTGTTTTATCGTTTCGTTCTACGGGCCCTGTTAATGCTGCCGCTGCACCCTTGCGGCAGAAGTTTTCAACATTTCCCTTAATCAAAGGCTCAAGCGCTTCGCGCGCTTCGTCTTCGGAAAAACCGCACGTTGAAAGGATTTTTACCGCGGTATCAAGAGGGGCTAAAACGAGATTGCTCGCAAAAACTGCTGCAGCGTGGTAGCGCGTTTTGTCTTCTGCTTGCATTTCATGAACTTTGTTACCAAGTTCTTCAAGCATGGTTTTGATCGTTGCAGTTGCGTCTTTGTCTCCTTCGAGAGAAAAATGAGCCGTTGCGAGTTGGTGGTGAGCAGTTTGTGCATCCCCGAAAGCCAGTAAGGGATGTGCAGAACAGACGAAAGCTCCATAGGTGGCGGCGTTTTCAAAAACTGCCGAAGAAACGCAGCCGCTCAGGTGAGCAATGATCTTTCCTTTTAAGGAAAGATTGCTTTCGTCGCAGGCGTGACATAGTTCATGCCAAACGCTTGAGAGCGCTCCGTCTGAAGTTGAAATAAAAAGAAGATCACTAGCGGAAGCTAGTTCTTGTGCGCTTAAGAAACAGCGCGTATGAGTGAAAGTTGCAGCTTTTTCGGCTGACAACTTTGTTTTGCTGGCATAGCCGACCACTGGCTTTTGGTGGTCTACAAGATATCGCCCCAGTGCGGTTCCTGCCTTGCCAGCGCCAATGAACCCGATGTTCATGACGTTCCTTTCGTATAAACACACAAACGGTAAAGACGTTAACGTTCGTGTGTTTTGCGGTACGGTTCTCTTAAAACTAAGAGATATCGTCCAGTTGTGGATACTCTAATACCACCGCGCAGCAAGGTCAACCATTATTTCAACAAAGAGCAACTTACCAGGCGTTTTAATAGATGAACGAAAGGAAAAAGGCGTTGAAAGCTATAATTAGAGAGAAGATGATAAGAGGAGGTTTTATGAAAGGTAGTTTTGTAAAAACGCGCGATTTACCTAAAGTGCTTTTTGCTTTTGTGGCAAGTATTTTATGTACTCTATGTTGCGTTGTGCTGGTTGGATGTAGCTCCCCTTCGCCAACCGAAGTCACCACACAGTTTCTTGAAGGCGTGAAGGCCAACGATTCCGATGCTATGCAAGAGGATTACAGTGGAGACTCTTCGACTTTGTTCAAAATGGATAAAGAGGAAGCCTCTGACTCCGGGAATGAAGCTCTTAGTGAAGACAATCAGGCAACGATGGAAAGCGTTATCAATACTAATCTAATTCCAAAGTTGAGAGAGTTTGATTATGAATTATCGAATGAAACAATTGATGGCGATAAGGCAACGGTTGATGCAAAAATAACCACGTATGCCGCAGGAGAAGCATTTAACTCATTTGCGTCTGACTACATGAGCCAAGCTTTTGCCTTGGCGTTTTCTGGGGCTTCCGAGGAAGATTTAGCTTCGCTGGGCGTTTCTATCTTTGACTCAAAAATCAAGTCGATGAGTAAAACGTATACCGATACTGTTACTTTTACGCTTACCAAAACTGATGGAAATTGGAAAGTAGATGCGATAGATCCTGAAGGAGATATTGCGGATGCCTTTTTGGGTGGATTGATTACCTCAGTTAATGCGATGGATACGACGTATAGTAACTTGTAGCTTGTTGTATGGTTGTAATTTCACAGGAAACCGAAACAGTAAAAAGAGCTTGGAAGTTAAGTTCGAGTCGCTAAGCAGGTGCTACGACGTGATGGTTGCGAACTCGCTGTACCTGGGAAGCGGCAACATGAACGGCTGGCTCTTCGGCTGGGTTAAGGAGAGCCAGCCTGGTTTGAACTTTTTCAGACCGAAGCGGCGGCCGGCAGAATTTTGCCGGCCGAGTACGAGATTACGTTGTTTGGCACCTCGGGCAACGTAGTGTCATCACAATTCACGATGTGTTGAAAGTCATGTACGTGACAATGTGGGCGGGCGCTGATGGAGTAGTCCGCCCACATTGCTTCTTGGGGCGACACAGCTAACAGTACAAACAGACCTATCAAAGCGTCTTTTAGAGCTGCGAAGAACAATGCATTACTCAAGCGAGTTTAGTGCTGGTGATAGTGGGAGAGGAAGGCTTCCAAGTTCGTCATGCACTCTGAGAGAACCTCGATGCGCGGAAGATACACAACGCGGAAGTGGTCTGGCTTGCCCCAGTTGAATCCTTTGCCTGGAACGATAAGGATTTTCTTATCGTGAAGCAAATCGAGGGCAAATTTTTCGTCGTTGGTGATATTGAAGCGCTTTGTATCGATTTTAGGGAAGATATAAAAGCCGGCCCTGGGCTTTACGGCGCTTATTCCTGGGATACTATTGAGCGCCTCATATACGTATTCCCGCTGTTCATAAACGCGTCCTCCCGGAATAACGTAATCTTGCACACTCTGATGACCCCAAAGAGCGGTTTGAACAATAGACTGCGCGGGAACATTCGAACATAGACGCATGTTGGAAAGCATGTCGATGCCTAAAATGAAATCGCGAGCACAGTCTTTGTTGCCTGAAAGGACCATCCAACCAATACGATACCCTGCAATCATGTGAGATTTAGAAAGACCACTAAAGGTGATACAGAACAAGTCAGGAGCTAAGCTTGCGATGGAAACGTGTTCTTCATCATCCATAACAAGACGATCGTATATTTCGTCAGAGAAAATCATGAGTTGATGTTTGCGTGCAACCTCGACGATTTCCTGGAGGACTTCACGAGGGTAAAGAGCCCCTGTGGGGTTGTTAGGATTGATAATAACGATTGCTTTTGTGCGCGAGGTAATCTTGCGTTCGATATCTTGAATATCGGGGTACCAATCGGCTTCCTCATCGCAAAGATAGTGGACAGGGTTGCCACCAGCGAGTGTTGCGCATGCGGTCCAAAGAGGATAGTCGGGGCTGGGGATAAGAATCTCGTCTCCGTTATCCAAGAGTGCTTGCATACAAAGGTTGATGAGTTCGCTTACGCCATTGCCGGTGTAGATGCTGTCCATGTCAACGTTAGGTAGCCCCTTGATCTGCGAATACTGCATGATAGCTTTACGAGCGCTAAAAAGACCTTTTGAATCGCTGTAACCTTCGCAATCGGGCAGTTGATGGCGCATATCTTGAACAACCTCATCAGGAGTGCGGAAGCCAAAAGGAGCAGGGTTTCCAATGTTGAGTTTTAAGATGCGCATACCTTGACGCTCCATGCGGGCAGCTTCATCAACAACGGGTCCGCGAACATCGTACAAGACATTATCAAGCTTGGAAGATTTCTTGAACTCGCGTGTCTGCGTGGTGGATTGAGAATCGGAGATTGGTTCGTCTCGTTGTTCGGACTTTGAAGTTTCGAGCAGTTCATCTGAAGCAATAGGAGTTTCATTGAGTGTTTCGCTGCGTGTAACAAGGTCGTTGAGAGTGGCATGCCTGTTTTCTGCAGAAACAGAAGCGCCCGAGAGCCAATCTTTGCGTACGTCTAGGATTTGAGCAAGGAGCGCAACAACGTCAGGACGAGGGGTGGTCTTGCCGCTTACATATTGGCTTACCTGGCTTTTTCCAAGTTTGATTCCCTTATCTTGGGCAATGTGAATAAGATCAGATTGCTTGTAATTGCATTTTTCCATAGCGCTTTTTAAGCGATCTGAAAATGTTTGCTGAGACATAGGAAACTCCTAAAACCAAATAATGTATTGACGAAGGTTGAAGTTCAATCCATAAATTGAACTTTTGAACTTTTAGGTTCAATTTTTTGGCAGTATAGCATGAACTTTTGAACTTTTAGGTTCAATTTCATTGAAAATAGACAAAAAAAGATGGTTAATATTTGAAGAAGCGTCATGTAAATATAGCGAAAAAACGGAAATAGTATTAGGTTTATACAGCTTTAATTGTTTTGTTCAATTTCGCGCATTGCTCAAGCAGTAATCAAAGATAGATAATCGTATTGAATGTATAGAGCCAGAAAGGTTTGAACGTGTATGCCCTCATCTAAGCAATTAGCTGATAAACAAGTGAAATCATCGAGTGGGTTTGGGCTTACAAAGCAGCAAACAGCAATGGTTGTTGTTTTGTTACTGGGAGCTGTTTTGGTTGTATTGAACCAAACCCTCCTTTCTCCTGCATTGCCGACAATTATGTCTGATATGCAGGTTGATGCAACAACGGTTCAGTGGCTTACCTCGGGCTATGCTTTGGTTGAAGCAATAATCATTCCTCTAAATGCATTCTTTATGGGTCGTTTCCGTACGCGCCAGCTCTTTATTGGTGGAATTATGATGTTTGCCGTTGGAACCATTGTGGCGGCATTAGCTCCTGTCTTCTGGGTAATTCTTCTTGGTCGCTGTATGCAGGCATGCGCAACGGGAATTATTATGCCGATGGTTTTTACGCTCATTTTGTTGGTGTTTCCTCGCGAAAAACGTGGAAGTGCAATGGGTGTCGTAGGTTTGGTTATCGCTTTTGCTCCTGCCGTTGGTCCTTCCCTTTCGGGTGTGTTGGTTGATACGGTTGGATGGCGTGCCTTATTTATCATTGTTGCGGTTGCTGCAATTTGTGTGATCATTGCCGCCAAGAAGGCTTTGAGTGACCAAGGTCCCTTTGATCCTGCAACGTTTGATAAGCCTTCTGTAGTACTGCTTGCAATTGGTATGGTGGGTCTGCTGTATGGTCTTTCAAGCTTTGCTTCTTCTGAGAACGTTCTTATTCCTATTGTTTTGATGATCGTCGGAATCATTTTTATGGCCTTCTTCGTAAAGCGGCAGCTCAAGCTCGAGGTTCCGCTTCTAAAAGTTGATGTTTTGAAGGCGCGTAGATTCCGAATTATTTCTTGCATCGTTCCCTTCTTGCAGGCAATGTTGGTTGGATCGGGTGTTATTTTTCCTATCTATATCCAGTCTGCGTTGGGGTATTCGGCAACCGTCTCGGGTCTGACGATGCTTCCTGGTGCAGTGCTTGGCGCTTTTTGTGGCTTGATGGCTGGTCGTTTTTTCGACAAGCACGGCGTTCGTATCATTGCTATTTTGGGTGGTTGCGTTTTGGCGCTCTCGGGCGTAGGCATGGTGTTGCTTAGCATGGATACTTCCATATTTTTTGTAATGGTTGTAAGCATGCTTTTAACGATTGGTTTGCAGTTGTTGACCACACCTCTTAATACCTGGGGTGTCAATTCGCTTGATAATCGTGTTATACAACACGGAAATGCACTCCTTAACACCTTGAATCAGGTAGGCGCATCGTTTGGCACTGTGCTTATTATGTCGCTTACCGCACTGGGCGTTTTATTTGAGCCAGCGGCAATAGGCCCCGAAGCGGTTTATACAGGCGATCATATTGGCTTTATTGGCATGTGTGTAATGCTCTTCGCCATTCTTTTGGGTATTGTCTTTTTCGTTCGCGACAAGAAAGGCGAACGAGGAATGATTGTTGCTCCTATTCATGCGCAGCCACAAACTTCTGATGTCAACACTTCGCTTACGAGCGCTGAAAGGAGCGCTGCAGTTGGCGTCGATCTTGCTTCTGGTGATGTTGAAGACAGTGATCTGACGGTTGGTATGTTTATGGACCGTGCTCCTCATACCGTTCAAAGCGAGGCTACTGTGCGTGAGGCTCTTTCAGTTTTGGCGGAAACCTCAACAAGTGGCATTGTGGTTGTGGATAAAATCGGTAGGCCGGTTGGCTTTGTTTCCGATGGAGATATTATGCGTTACCTCGGAGATTCGTCGGGACAATTTACCGATGCAACAATGTATGTATATCGCATTTTTGATGATGAGAAACTCAAAGATCGCGCTCAGTCCCTGCTCGACTTGCAGGTAATGGAAATTGCAACCAAAAAACTCATTACGCTTCAGGCGGACGAATCAATTGATAAGGCTTGTCGTCTTTTAGCGGAAAAGCGCATCAAAAAAGCCCCTGTTATCAGTAGCGGTGTGTTTGTGGGAACGCTTAGTCGTCGTAATGTCGTAGCTGCACTTAACGCTTCGCTTGAGAGAGAAAAAAAGTAACGAATTATTTATGGTTTACTGCTCAAAAGCGGTAGGGGCTTAAGGTGTAGTACTTTCAATTATGCAATAGTCCAATTGTTGAGTTTAATGATGCAGGGGATAACAAGTGAGACGTTTACTGGTGATAGTGTTTTCTGCCATGGTTGCGAGCGTTTTTGCGTTGGCAGGATGCTCTTCGTCAAATGATGCAAAGGCCAACTTTACGATTGATGAGGGAACTGTTTCGGTTGAAGGAAATATTCTTACCATTACTCTCGACGGAGACCCAAACGCGGGGTTCGATTGGGCTTTTTCTACTTCGAGCGATTCCTTGCTACTGAAAGAGACTTCCTGCAAGGCTTATTCGGAAAATGAGCAGAAGACTCCTGACGAAGACACCATTGATCCTGATATGGCAGTAGATGGGGAAACCTCAGTATACGGCGGAGCGTACACCTTCATTATTGAAGGAACTACTGCAGGTGAGGGCACGGTAAAACTTGATTACATACTCGATACTGCCAAAAGCGTCTCCATCTCTTATTCCTTTGAAGTAAAAACCGAAGGGGATGGAAACATCACCAGCGTAAAAGCGTATAAAAATGGAAACATTGCCGGTATGGCAATTATCGCTGCATAGCTCTTTAGTATCTGAGTGATATGAGTGCGTATTATTACGTTGATCTAGCTAAAGATAAGCCCGAAAATTTATAGGCCCGCCGTAAGCGTTCTTGTGCTTTGGTGGGCCTAATAGTTGAACTTTTAGACAAGCTGGCAATATCTGATTTAAAACCAACCTGTATAGGTGCGCTGTATAACGGCGCTTTCTACCCAGTTGGCAAGAGTGATGAAGTCAAAGACGGGAAGCCCTGTTGCTTTTTGGATGGCGGCTGCGTAGGGAGGCAAGTCGCTACATTCAAGCAAGATGGCGTCGATTTCTGGATGTTTTTCGCAAAGAGAAAGAGCGAGAGCGCAAAGATCATCGGTGAGTTTGCCGTTATCAAGCTCAAGTTGTCCCCAACGAATAGGAACAAAGCTTTCCATATCGCCTACGTTTTGGACAATAAGACGACTGCTATCGGAGCCAACCTGGGCGAGAAGTTCATCATTTAAGCTGGTTCCATCAGCGGCAAAAACGGCAATTTTCTTATCATCCCTAACTCCCGCTTTGATAAGAGGCAGTTGGCAGAGGCTCGACATGAAAACAGGAACACTAACTGCGTTGGCAACGTCTTTTTGGAAGTGAGCGAAATAACCGCAGGCGCCAATAATCGCACGAACTCCCTGTGCTTCTAAGTAGCGTGCTGCGTCCAAGACCATATCTTTAATAGCGGGATCTCCTGCGAAAAGCTGTTCGATCTCGAAATTGACTTCCTTATAAAGAACGGGATAAGGAAAAGTGCAGGCATTAGCTACATTTCCAGGGAGCTTAGGATAATCGAGTTTCACCACAATAATGCCTAGTATATGACCAGAGGTGCTACGAGCAGGAAGCCCGTGGGTAGCACGGACCTCCTGATTGGTTTCGAGTGATCCATAAGCGTTGCGCCAAGAATTTGCCATTAACTAGCCTTCCTTTGGCTCAATATAGTCACCTTCACGCAGATAGGTAAGAAGCTGTTCTTTGCTCAAGTGCTCAATGCCTAAATCGGAAAGCTTAAGACCCGTTTCAAAGTAATTGGTCTTGTTCATGACGCCACCTAAAACAATCATGGAATCAATAACAGGGGTGGCAACACCGAACTTTTTGCCCAGTTCATGATATACGTGACATCCTACGGGAACGTCTTCTGTTACGTAGCGGTTCTGAATGGTGAAAGGACCTGTGCCAAAGCCAACTTCCCATTGTTCTTCAAAAGGAACATTGCAGCCTTCGCCCATATATTCTTCGCCAAGAACACTGGTGCGCTGGAAGAAAACTTCCTTCTTAAAAGGCTGAATACCAACACCGATTTCATGGGCAAGCGCAATTTCTTCGTTGTAGAACTCATACTGAACTTCTGAAATGGAAGGGCAGAAAGAGTGCGAATAAATTGAGTAGTCGTGGATGTTTTTATCTAAAACGGTACTGAAGTTTTCCATGGTGGAAACACCCAATACGGTACCAGGAACATGGATAACAGGGTTAACGTTAGAGAATCCAATGTCTAAAACAGTATCGCCACAAACAGCCCCATCGCCTTCAGTGATAGCATCAAAGCAGCCAAGTGCTTTTGAACTCTCGACAAATTCTTCGGTATCCTTTGCGGGAAGTGCTGCGCCGCGGAGTGTAATGGCGCGGTATACCAGTGAGCAGCAGGAGTTCATAACGCCGCCTTCGGTATCAACGCGCGTTCCATAAGGTGCAGAAGACCAGCCACCAATAATTACCTTCTTAGTGCAATTCATCTCGCGCATCATCTTGCGGAGTTTAAGGGAACCGTAATTATCGGGAATAATGTGAATGATTTGACCATCTTCGAGGCAAGGGATGAGCTCTTTGAAGAACACTTCGTGAGCTACTGAAGGAATGCCAACAATAATAAGTTTGGCACCTTTTACACATTCTGCAACAGAGTTGGTTGCCATAGCAAAATGGGCTTTTCCCATTCGGCGGAATCCGTATTTGGTCTGTGTTCCAGGAGCTTTGTCCTGAAGCGTGATTCCGGTGCGCATAATCGAACCGAGGGTTTTCTCAAAGAAAGGGTCAAGGTCGCAAATTCGCACTTCTTGGCCCGCAAGGGCACAGTCTGCGCCGCATGTTTTTCCTACTGCGCCGCCCCCTAAAATGGCTACAGGAGCCTTCTTCAGCGCTTCAACATCGATCATTGTTGTTGCCTCCTTGTAATACGCTGGTTAAGAGTTGCACGATAATAAGTTGTCTGTATTGTAAACGAGAAAAAGCAAAGACTCATACCGAGCGGTACGAGTCTTTGCAATAACTATACAGGCGTAAGGGTTCTTGAAATTAGAACACTGGAACAACGGCACCTTCGAAGGTGTTGTTGATGTAATCGCGAACCTCATCAGAGTTCAATGCCTTTGCAAGAGCCTTGGTCTTATCAGAATCCTGGTTGCCATCCTTTACAACAAGGAGGTTTTCATAGGTCTGAGCTGCGAGAGAATCAGCGGATTCGATTGCGAGAGCATCAGAGGTTTTGAATCCAGCGGCAATGGCGTAATTACCATTGATGATTGCGATGTCAACATCGTCTACAACACTAGGAACAGTTGCTGCTTCGAGTTCTTTGAAGGAGAGGTTCTTAGGATTGCTTACGATATCGTTAGGAGTTGCTTCGATACCAGCGCCGTCCTTCAAAGTGATAAGGCCTTGATCCTGGAGCAAAAGAAGAGCGCGAGCTTCGTTAGTTGCGTCGTTAGGAACAGCAACGGTTGCGCCGTCCTTCAAGCTGGAGAGATCGGTGATCTTCTTGGAATAAACACCCATTGGCTCAAAGTGAATGCCTTCAATGCTTACCAAGTGAGTGCCTTTTTCAGCATTAAAGTTATCGAGGTAGGGCTTGTGCTGGAAGTAGTTAGCGTCTACTTCGCCCTCCTCGGTAACAGTGTTAGGCTGAACGTAGTCGGTGAATTCTTTAACCTCGAGGGTATAGCCTTCCTTTTCAAGGAGTGGCTTTACAGCATTGTTAAGAATCTCTGCATGGGGGGTTGGGACAGCAGCAACAGTAATGGTTTTGTCTTCTTTAGAGGAAGAACCGCAACCAGTGAGGGTTAGAGCCAATGCTGCGCCGAGTGCTGCAATCGCAGCAGCGAAGAATACCTTCTTTCCTTTTGAAATAGCTTTGAGTTTCACTTTCTTTCCTTTCGTTGTTTCGGTAGCTGTTTTTCAAAAATCAAAATTTCTACAGGAGCCATCTTAGCGAGAGAAGTGCAAAGGTGGTATTACGCGTTTGTTATGTCTGGTTATAAACAGTGCTTATAACGGTTAAAAGTTGATTTTCATTTGGATAAAATGCTAAATAACCTGGTGTTATTTAGAATCATTTGTGGGTATGTGAAGGATGATCTTGGTTGTTTTTTTAACTGGTTGGCACGTGCCTTGTAGTGCACGATTGTTTTTGAACATGTTCAGTCAATGTTAAATATCACTGATTTGAATTAACACTTTGGAGTTTTTCAGCTTCATGCGGCAAAATACACCTTTGAACTGTTATGAAATTAAACCTATAGGAGGCATATCTTGGCTAAGGTCAATGAGAATTATCAAAAACTTCCTGGGAGCTATCTTTTTTCTGAAATTGCGCGCCGTACAGCTGCCTATTCCGAGGAGCATCCTGAAGCAAATTTAATCAAGATGGGTATTGGTGATGTAACGCGTCCACTGGCTCCTGCTGTCATTGAGGCAATGCATAATGCAGTGAACGATCTTTCTAAACCTGAAACCTTTCACGGTTATGGCCCTGAGCAGGGATATGATTTTTTGCGTGAGGTAATCGCTGAAAACGATTTTCATGCACGTGGTGTAGATATTGCCGTCGATGAGATTTTTGTTTCCGATGGAGCAAAGTCTGACTGTGGCAATATTGGTGACATTTTGGCCATCGATAACAAGATTGCTGTTTGTGATCCTGTGTATCCCGTATATGTTGACACCAACGCTATGGCTGGTCGTGCGGGTGAATACGACAAAGAAGCTCAAGGCTGGACAAATATTTATTACATGCCTACTACGGCAGAAAACAATTTCTGTCCTGCGCTTCCTGATTGCAAGGTAGACGTTATTTACCTGTGTAGCCCCAATAATCCAACGGGTACGGTTTTGAATGCTGATCAGCTTAAAGTTTGGGTAGATTACGCAAACGAGAATGGTTCAATCATTATGTTTGACGCTGCTTATGAGCGCTTCATTACCGAGGATGCTATTCCTCATTCCATTTATGAGGTTGAGGGAGCAAAAACATGCGCTATTGAGTTCCGTTCATTTTCTAAGACAGCTGGCTTTACGGGGGCGCGCTGTGGCTACACGGTAGTTCCCAAAGAATTAGTTCGTGATGGTCAAAGTTTAAATGCGATGTGGAATCGTCGTCAGACCACCAAGTTCAATGGAGCTTCTTACGTTATTCAACGTGGTGCGGCTGCGGTTTATTCCGAAGAAGGAGCTCGACAGATTGAAGAAACCCTTGATTACTATCGCGCAAATGCCAAGGTGATAAAGGAAGGCTTGGAATCTGCCGGGTTTACGGTATTTGGTGCCGTGAATAGTCCTTACATTTGGTGCCAGACGCCTGAAGGTATGGGATCGTGGGAGTTTTTCGATAAATTATTAACTGAAGCAAACATCATAACTACGCCTGGTGCTGGTTTTGGGCCTTCAGGCGAAGGCTATGTTCGTCTTACCGCTTTCGGCGATGCTGAAGCCACGAAAGAGGCTATGGAACGTATCAAGAAATTGATGGCATAACTTTTTTTGAATACGTTGCGAGATTCATAAACGCTGTT
This sequence comes from Eggerthella sp. CAG:368, assembly GCA_000434775.1. Classification (GTDB taxonomy): domain Bacteria; phylum Actinomycetota; class Coriobacteriia; order Coriobacteriales; family Eggerthellaceae; genus Anaerotardibacter. Next base: position 87,130 of record FR895475.1, read on the forward strand.
GATGTTATAGTAAGCAAGATGCCGCTTTCGAGCGGCGTCTTTTGCTTCGTGGAGGGCTTTTTGAGTTTTTGTCTGAATCTCAATGTCAGCATAATTCCCCGAAGCAAACAGGGTTTAGAGGGGGCAGGCGTTCGCCGCAACCTGACGTTTGTTTATGTTTAAGGAGAGGAGATGAATCGGGTTTGAAAGATTTCTTTCATGGAAGATGTAGAAATATCCCGCTCGAGGGAGGGAGGAGTTGAGCGGGATATAAAATCGGCCTCAACCTAATGGTGAGACGTGGCTAGATTGTAGGCTTTGAAGAGGAAAAAAACAATCACACGAGCCAGATTATGTGTTCTTATTCCTCTTCTTCATCAAGTATTTCTTCGATGTCTTTTACGGGAGGTTGTAATCCTTTAATTTCGATACCGTGCTTTTGCGCATAATCCCAAAGGGCAGCGTGGATCGACTCTTCTGCCAAAAGCGAACAGTGAACTTTTACAGGGGGAAGGCCGTCGAGAGCTTCCATAACGGCTTTGTTGGTTACCTCGAGAGCCTCCTGCACGGTTTTGCCTTTAATAAGTACGGTTGCCATGGAACTCGTTGCAATTGCGGCGCCGCAGCCAAAGGTTTTGAACTTAGCGTCTTGGATAACCTGGTTGTCGTCAATGTCCAAGTACACACGCATGATGTCGCCGCAAACTGCGTTTCCTACCGTTCCGCACCCGCTCGCGTTTTCGATTTCGCCCATATTGCGAGGGTTGGTGAAATGATCCATCACCTTTGTTGAATAATTCATTGCCATGAGTTAGCCTCGTTTCTTGTTTTATTAGCTTGCCTTGAGAGGTTCGGTCTACTTTGCAAGCTATTGGTTGTCTGCTCTGCGTGAACCTTGAGCTTGTTATTAAAAGTTCGAAGGGTTATGCATGCCTCTTTGCTTTTCGCTCGGCTTCCATTTCTGAAATAATGGAGGTGGTGTGGCCGGCTTTGAAGTCTTCCCAAAGAGGACTCATCGAACGAAGGTTTTCAATAGTCTGCTTTAAGGTATCAACGGCAAAATCGATGTCTTCTAGGGTGGTGTCACGGCCGGTAGTCATGCGCATTGAGCCGTGGGCAACCTCGTGTTTAAGCCCAATGGCAAGTAACACATGACTGGGATCAAGTGAGCCTGAGGTGCAGGCGGAACCACTCGACACGCAAATGCCCTTGAATGCCAATTGAAGCAACATACCTTCTCCTTCGATGAATTCAAAGGAAATATTGACATTGTTTGCCAGACGCTTCGTCGGGTGTCCATTCAAACGAGAGTAGGGAATTTCAGCTAAGATGCGCTTGATGGCGTGGTCGCGAAGCTGTGCTTGACGTTCATGCTCAGACTCGCGCTCTTCGCTTGCAAGGCGAGCTGCTTCTGCAAAGCCGACAATACCTGGAACATTTTCCGTAGTGGGGCGGCGTCCGCCTTCCTGCTGTCCGCCATCGAGAAGATTCTGAATCTTCACCCCGCGGCGGATATAGAGTAAGCCAACACCTTTTGGTCCGTAGATTTTGTGTGCTGAAGCGGAAAGAAGGTCAATGCTCATTTCCTTAACATTGATGGCTTCATGGCAGAATGCTTGAACGGCATCAGTGTGGAATAGGATATTGTGGGCATGAGCAATTGTTGCGAGCTCCTTGATTGGTTGAACCGTACCAATTTCGTTGTTAGCAAACATAATGGAAGCCATGATGGTATCAGGGCGAATTGCTTTTTCGAATTCAGCAGGATCAATTAAGCCGCCTTCGTCAACAGGAAGATAGGTTACCTCAAACCCTTCCTGCTCAAGCGCTTGGCATGTGTGCAGCACAGCATGATGTTCGATGGCACTTGTGATGATGTGCTTTCCTTTGCCCTTTGCTGCCGCTGCACGAGCAATACCCTTAATGGCCCAGTTGTCAGCTTCGGTTCCGCCGCTGGTAAAGAATACTTCTTTAGGGGACGCACCTAACACATCAGCGATGGTTTGGCGGGCCTCAACGACGGCGTCTGATGCGTCTTGGCCTAGGGGATAAATTGAAGAGGGGTTACCATATTGTTCTGAAAAATACGGTAACATCTTTTCTAACACTTCACTGCGTACGCTAGTTGTTGCGGCATTATCCAAATAAATCGTTTTCACGGTTATGCCTCTTTCAGTACTTATTAATGTCTAGTATCTTACTAGAAATAGAATAGCGAGATCTTCTCTATAGTCAAGTAATTTGGTAGACTTTGAAGCAAGGATTTGGAAAATGTTACCGAAGCGGTAGCAAAACAGCCGTAGTTGGCGGTTGTTAAAGATTTTTCGTGCAAGCTAAGCATGGGATACCGAAGATATTTTTGGTGATTCGTGTGAGAATTTGTGTGAAAAGCGGTTCGAGAAAGTAGCAAACGAATGAAAATTGCAACAAAAACTCGTTATGCCATGCGTGTCATGATTGACTTAGCGGCGCGCGTGGACGAAGGTTGTGTTCCTTTGAAGGACGTCGCTGATAGGCAGGGAATTTCTAAAAAATATTTGGAACAAGTAGTTTCTCCGCTTGTTTCATCAGGTCTTTTAAATGTCACGCGTGGACATCGTGGGGGCTACAAACTTACGCGCACGCCAAGCGAAATCACCTGCGCTGATATTGTTTCAGCGACCGAAAATGGCCTAGAGTTACTTGATTGCTTAAGCGGTGACATTACGTGCGAGCGTGAAAGTTTTTGTATTTCGCAGGATATTTGGGGTGGGCTTGAACGTGCCATGACGGACTATCTTAAATCCATCACCTTGCAGGATATTTTGGACCGGGAAGAGGAAGACGGTCTTAAACTTCAACGTCGTATATTGGGCGAAGAAGCTTAAGTATTTATATTGTTTCTTCAGGTGTACTATGCGTAGCTTCCCTGAGTTTTCTCGGGCGTGTTTGGGGTTTCTGTTCCGTTTTTCATTAATCGCAAAGCATGAGTGCCTTATTGGCTATTTTAAATCAACTATTTCGGTGATCGTCTTGGTTGTCGGTGGAGCTGGGGTGCATGATGCGAATTAATCGCCCCATGCCCTTGTAAATTTTTTAACAAGGCAAGCTTCAAATTCGTCGAGTATCGCCTTGTTGCTTGTGCGTGAGGTTTTTGCAAGTACGATTTCGCGGGTGAATGTTGGCTCGTCGACAGCAACAAGCTTTGCGTCTTTTTTGTTCAATGTTCCCCAGCTGTGTTCTGGCCAAAAGCCTACACCCAAGCCAAGTCCAATCATCTTTCGGACAACTGAGGGGTTGTCGCTTTCGAAAATTACATGCGGTTTGAAACCGTGTTCTTGGCAGCGTTCATCGCAAAGGGTGCGAAAGCTACTGGTATTAGCGAGACAAATGAAGCGGTCATTCTTGAGTGTTTCGAGCGGCAAAGGTGACGTGCGATTATCCTGCACAGGAAGCGCGAGGCATATTCTTTCGGTGAAGCGAGCCACTTCAATAAAGTGCTCCTCTTTGGTAGATGACGGGTTTTTCCTGGGTGTTGCCAAGGTCAGTGAAGATGAAGATGTGACAAACGATGATGTTATGGGGCTTGCCCCTATTGTTTCGATAACAAAATCATTGGTGGGTAGGCGATCGTCTTGGCTTACACGGAATGAGACTTTGGGGTGTTGTTCAGTAAATTCTGCTACGGCGTCTATCACAATGTTAGAGGCAGAACGAATGCAAAGGTGCAAAACGTTCTGTTGGTTTGTGGCAAAAGATTGTACATCGGCGGCAAGGTCGGATAAGTCAGCCAAAGCAGGAGAAATGCGCTGTTTTAAGAAGATCCCTTCAGGGGTAAGGCGGATGTTTCTTCCTGTACGCTCAAATAGTTTTATTCCGAGTTCTTCTTCGAGTTTATGAATGGCTCGGGTGAGGGCGGGCTGAGCAATATTGAGGCGCTTTGCTGCATTGGTGATGTGCTCCTCTTCGGCAGCAGCAAGAAAGTATTTTAGTTGATTGAATTCCATGTTATTTGTTTCTGTATGAGTTTCGGTATGTCTATTTTGAAGTGATTTTGCTAGTTGTTGTTCGTACAGATGCCGTTTTTTTTGTGATATTTCGCTGCTCTGACAGAACCCTTCGATTATAGGTCAAAGACTGTCAAGAAACGCATTCTTTAGTTTTGACAGTAATCATCTAGTGTCAAATTGCATAGAGAGAATCAATAAACCCAGATAAACACGCATTTTATAACATGTTCATTTGAAAGTAAGCGTAGCGAATGCCTTGATGAAACGGGCAGTTCATTTTTTGCGAAATTCATGCCGTATAGTGATCAAGCGACTCAACGTAGGGGCCCTGTTGAGTTTGAACTTTAGTATCCCTCCGTGCGTTTTACTCATTCAAAACGCAACGTATTAAAGAAAGGAATACGATGACTACTGGTGCTATGAATTCTTCGTATCATGGTATTGCAGCACGTCTCGATCGTTTGCCCATCAGCGGCTTTCACAAGAAGATCTTGTGGCTTCTTGCTGGTATTACATTCTGCGACTCTGTTGATATGGCTGTAGGCGGTCCTATCGGTATGGTTTTGCAGTCTGAAGGGTGGATGTCCCTTGAGCAGTTTGCGCTCTTTAATTCTATTACCATGATTGGTTACCTTTTTGGTGGCCTGATGGCGGGCGCCATCTCAGACGGCATTGGCCGTAAAAAGGCTGTTATTATCTGTGGAACCATTTTTACTGCTTTTTGCTT
>FR895476.1:0-2052 GCA_000434775.1 Eggerthella sp. CAG:368
GAAGCAACACTAGCGGCAGGACTTTTAGAAGTATCGATATATGCATAATTCATATCAACATAGCCACTGATACCAGGAACAGTACCATCAGATGCATACTGCCAAAGGCTGTAGTTTCCTTCGTACCAGCAAGAGCTGTTGTACTGCGCAACCCAGCGTTCATAGTTATCAAAAACCGAACTTGTCAGATAGTTATTCCACCAGTTCAAGTTTGCATAAATACCAGGTGTATAGCCAGCACTCGCAATCCTATTGCAAAATGCTTGAGCGATGTTTGCCAAATCACCGTTACTCAACAGAACTTCGTTGTTCCAATTATCAATACCACAAGGTCTATTGTTTGATTTAGATTGCTGTTCCAGGTCAAGATAAATAGGATAGGCAACCTGCGAAGGGCTTAAACCAGCAGCGTTCAATTGAGCTAAAACGTGATCCGCTTCACTTACCGCATAACTTGTATTGCAAGCATATGAATAAATGTACACACCAAAGGGAATACCTAAGCGCTTGCATTCACTTGCGTTTCTAAGCCAATATGCATCATTCTGACTGGAATCATTATTGCCCCAACCGCAACAAATAATTACAAAGTCAACCTGACCGCTGTTTTTAACCGTATTCCAATCAATGTTTCCCTGCCAGGAGCTTACGTCAATACCCTTAGCCACAGGAGAACCATTACCCGCACGTAACGAATACATTTCAATGCCGTTATCTTCGTCGGCATAAACCGTCTCGAGCTGACCATTAGCAAAACGCCAACTACTCATTGCGTCCTCTGACTGGCCTTGATCGCCTTGGGATTGAACAACTGCCGAATCTTCGGTTGAGTCTGTTGTACCACTGGATTCGCTGTTTGGCTCATTGTTTGCTGAGTCAGTGCCATTGTTTTGTGAATTATCGGTGTTAGCGCCTTCCCCCGCACCGCTATCATCTTCACCAATCACGGTTGAGCCAGATGCATCTACTTTATACGTACCATTTTCTTGACTTGAAACATATCCTGCATTGGCTGACGTATCTGCAAAAGCAACTGCAGGAATAAATGCAACCACCAGTAAAGCTGAAAGAAAGACTGAAATTGCTTTTTGAAGGAACTTGGATTCTTTAGATTCGGAACTTGAAGTCATTCGAGGGAATTCCCTTTCTTCTTTTTGAAGCATTTATGCGTCTAATTATTAGATAGTTAGTTTAATAATAGCGATATTTGTACCTATTTAGGTTGAATCCAGTATAGACACATCAGATTAGCTAATTAATTAGGCTAGTCTGAGAATAAATAACTCAATAAAGCTACAATACGCAATCAAGACAAGTAACCCTTTAAATAATGAAAAGAGAAACAATGGATATTGCTATTATTTCCATTTGTGTCAGCATAGCTTCCTTTGCACTCTCTATCGCTATCACAGCGCATAATTACCTCAAAGAAAGACGGAACAAAATCACCTTTCAGGCAAATAACATCTCTGCATGGATTGGAAGCCGAAAAAAGGATACAACATCACCCTAATGAATAATACTTCTACTCCAGTCTACAACGTCGTTATAACAATTGTATTCGTACAAGGAGCAGGGCCAAAAGACGGAAAATCCGTTCCTTCCTCTTGGAGATATCGATACATCTCCCCAATTCTTCCTCCAGAACAACATTCTTGTTTTATTGATTTTGCGGGACTCCACGGAATGTATGCGCGGTTTGGAGTAGAAATTGCTTTTACCGATTGCTTAAATAGGAATTGGGTTAGAAGCGCTCAAGGAAAACTGATTCAAATTAAATGTTCTCCATATACATACTACTCGCTTTGTGCTCCCTATAAACTTAAGGACCTAGTGCCAAACTAGGTTTTAATCGTTTTTTCTTCCCTCTCAAAATCCATAAGAAATTATTTATTTTTTAATGCATCTTTATCAACAAAAGAAACACCATTATTCTTTATCTCTCGCCATTCTCCTTCAGGCAAATCCTCTTTTTTCAAGGCTTGATAAGCAAATAACCAATTTCTATCGTATTCTTCTAGCTCCAACTTTTTTGCATGCTCTTTTAGTGCG
>FR895476.1:2118-4439 GCA_000434775.1 Eggerthella sp. CAG:368
GAGAACAACTTTAAAAGACAATCACCCGATTGGATAATTTCTTCACTTTCTACTTTTAAATCAAAACCGTACTTTGTCGCAAAATACAACGAATAGCATACAGTCAAATAATCCCTTCCGTTTATTGCATTTTTGTACATAATTTCTGATAAGGATTTGATTTTTGCTTTCTCCATACCCGTTGGCTTAATAAGACTATTTTCAATATGAGGTGCAAGGTAGGGATATAAACAAGCTAAATGCATTCCCATTTCACTATAATAGACGGCTGCATTTGTACTTAATTTTGAATTTGATAACACTTTTAGTGCATACAAAAGTACAGAAGCGTTTCCTCCAATCTCTTCCATTAGCTCAATCGCATAATCCAAATAAGACTGAACATCTTTATAGGAAAGAACTTCTCCAGAAAAACAGTAATTTTTTAATTTTCTAGTCCAAGACGACGAAATAACCTTTGGAAGTTTGCTGATGACTGTCTTCGATTGATTTATCGAAAGCCCATATTCAAATAATGCCCTCTCTAAATCAACAACGAAGCTCTCTGCATTCTCATAACTTTTAACATAACATTCATAATCATCAATGTTTCTTACAAACTTATACCCTTTTTTAAATAAATGCCCATCGATTTTCGTTAGAATAATTTCAGCTAAAAGGTTAGACGAATGAGGGCCAATAAGTAGCCCATGGGTCTCCCCATTCTTTATATTTGCTGCACAAGCATCGAGTTTTCGGCTCCAGATTTTGCTTCCATTCTTTTTATTCTTTTTTGCCTCCAACTTTCCTACTATCGCCCAATCTATGGCGTGTGTATAAATACTCGGAAAACAACGAGAAATGTCACATTTTACTACGTATCTTTTCCCAAGAAGTAGAGCTGGAATTGGATTATCATCGATCCACCAAGGCTTATAGTTCATTTCAAAAATTGCTTTTGTGCCATTTAGTTTTCTAGGATGTATGCGACTAATCTTGTACGGATTCCCTTTTACGTTGTTTTCCAACAAATTCTGAATTTCAGACCAATTATCGCGTATGCAGCGAGCTAAGGCCTCATATACAAATGGATTTGGAATTCCAAATTCTCTATATTCACTCGAATTTCTTGTGTATCGATAAGTTATCCATCCATTTGATTTTTTATTAGAACCCTGCTTTTTTCCTGAAATATAATCAAAAAAAGATTTTGAAGAAAGAACGGGCGGAATCTTATCACCAAACAAGCCGAAACAAAGAAGACCTTCATATACAGCCCCCGCATCCAACTCTTCAATACAATCAGCATAAGATTTTACAGTTTTTTCAGATATGACACTCTCAGCCTCATTCATCATTACTAAGCCCCTCCTTCTCTATTCCTAATGTTTCTGCACTTGCTATATTAAAGATACTTTCTAGCAATTTCTTCAGCAGAAAAAGTAGCTGGATTAGCTTCGAATTCCGTTTTTACTTCATTACAAGCTTTAAATCAAGATTATCTTCTATGCGTTCAACTGTTGCTTTTGTATACGGGATTAGAAATAAAGTTCCCGAGCACTGCATCATACAAAAGCACTTCATCACACCTTATTTTTGACAGAAACCTATCACTGACACCTTCAGTGGTCGCTATATCGACTGGCTTATCAAGGCGCTCTGAAAGCAAGTCTTGAAAATCAAAAACTTCGATACCCTTAGCCCTTCTCTTTTCTATAAGAATATCAACATCGTTTCCCAAATTAGCTTCTACACGTGCATAAGAGCCGAATAGAAAAACCTTAGCAATTCCAAATTCTTCACAAAGCGAAATTGGCACATAGGCTATTTCTTCAATACTTAAACACCCATTGCTCTCTTTATGAAAAGCATGACCATTAATGCTTGTATACTTTATTTACTGTTACTGCAAAAAATGAAGTTCTACTAAAGTACAGTAAAACCGGATTCCGAATCGTAAACCATAGTCACCCTGTCGTCTTTATGGCCACATGAACTTCTAGTCTTTGCCCTGAGGTTTATCGGGGATGGTCAGTTTAAGTTTTCCTGCTTCTAGCAACGGCTTAATATATTTTCTGGCTACATAGTAGTAATCCACATTTAAATAATCAGCAATTCTAAACATCAAGATATTTACCTACCTATACGAACGATGAGTGAGTACGACTTATGTACGACAGCTGAAGAAGTAGGGGGTGACTCTAATCCTTACTTTATTCATTCTGATAGAGCAGACTGCCTTGAAAACATGAAGGAGTTGCCTTATGTGCAATGGCTGAAGGCAGGAAACTAGATTCCTCAGGTGTGCTTGTATAGGAGAGAGATGATTTGTTTGAAGCACG
>FR895477.1:0-24284 GCA_000434775.1 Eggerthella sp. CAG:368
TATTTAAGTTAAGCTACGGACCCGATTCAATTACGGAATAGGGTTTAAGGATTCGTCCTGTCGTCGTTCATGGCAGGAATTTATCTGAGCCAGTCTTCGTTCAGTGCAAGGACCAAAAAAGCAAAAACAGGTCTGGGTTTTGGGCAAAAGTATTTAGTGAAACATTGCAGTACCGGATAAGTGCTTCATCTTCTTCAGTTGGCGTTAAGCAATTTGGCTGCCTTCGCCATCAATTCCCTGTGCTTCAATCTGTCCTCTAACACAAGTGAACCCGGAATGAATCTTCATTCCGGGTTCAACAAAAGGGGCTCTGTTCACGATACAGGCTTTTTTATAGCGTTTCGAAAAGTTCGGAAACGTATCATCAAAAGCCTAACATCTGAACAATAGACTTTTAAATAACACTATCGATTTTAAGCGTTAGCCTTCTTCTTTCCAAAAATAGTGCGACCACCCTTGACGGCAAGAATAATTGCAAGAATAAGAAGCACGATAGAAAGAACAGCCTGGATTGTGTTGGCAAAAGGATCGCCAGAACCTGCCATGAGCGCAGTGCACTTTGTTTGAAGGGTAAGGCAGAGTGAGGTCAGAGTAACGACAAGCATGAACACCATAGGAATGTAGAACATCTTGTTGTTCTTGCCTGCATTTCCAAGCCATGCGCAAACAGCCAAAAGTGCAAGGGCGGCAAGGAGCTGGTTGGCGGCACCAAAGAGAGGCCAGATGATGGTGTAGCCGGTCATACCAAGGGCAATACCTAAGACTACCGTGATAAGAGTTGCAATGTAGGGGTTCGTGAAAAACTTACGAGCGCCAGAAACCTGCTCCATGGTCTTACCGGCTGGAATCCAAAGTTCTTGGAACATGTAGCGAGCAAGACGGGTTGCGGTATCCAAGGAGGTAAGGCAGAACGCAGATACTGCCAAGATAAGCAAGGTGTAAGCAATGCCTTCAACATTTTCAAGACCTGGGATGCAGGCAAGCATCTGGGAAAGACCACCAGCAAATACAGCCGTAGGAGAAGCGTAAGAGCCTGCGGAATATGCAGCCCAAACAAAACCAACAGCACAAAGAGAAATAACAGCTAAAAGACACTCAATAAGCATGCCGCCATAAGCGATAGGCTGGGCGTTCTTTTCGTTGTCGAGCTGTTTTGAAGTGGTGCCAGAAGCAACAAGGCTGTGGAAACCAGAGATTGCGCCACAGGCAATAGTGATAAATAAAGCAGGGAATAAGAAGCCAGAAGCAGCGGCCTTATTTACAACAGCTTTGCCCGTATTGGGATCAATGATGGTATTGCCTGCTGCATCAACTGCTACATTGGAAACAGTGAAGTCGGTGAAGGCAGGAATCTGCAAGTTGGCTGCGTCACCTGTGAGACTTGCACCAATGATGCCGATAACGGAAAGAGCAATCATCCCATAGAGTAAATAGCTGCTCAGATAATCGCGAGGTTGGAGCAAAATCCAAACAGGCGCAACGGAAGCGACGGCAATGTAGACACCCAAAAGAATCATCCATGTGTTGTAATCAAGGGAGATTAAGGGGAAGTTATACCCAATAGCTACCAAAACAACGATGATGGCAATGGCGGAGATAACGTTTGCTGCGGTTGGAATATTGCGTCCACGAGTGACGATGCCATAAATAATCGCAACAACAATGAAGAGCATAGAAATCATTGCTGTGCGTTGGTTGGCGAGATTGGAAGCATCGGTTGAATTTGCGAGGCCCGTTGCGAAGGTGTTAGCGACGATGGAAGCGAAGGCTGCAACAACCAAAACCAAGGTGAGGTATGCAAAGATGCAGAAGAGTTTCTTTGCAGTGTCGTCAATGTTTTCGGCGATAACGGAAGCGATTGTCTGGCCCTTGTGGCGCAAGGAAGCGAAAAGTGCGCCAAAGTCATGAACGGCACCGAAGAAAATACCGCCGATGATAACCCAGAGTAAAACAGGAACCCAACCAAATACTGCCGCCTGAATTGGGCCGTTAATAGGACCAGCACCAGCGATGGAAGAGAAGTGGTGACCTAAAAGGACGTAAGGCTTTGCGGGAACATAGTCTACGCCATCCTGCATTTCTTGAGCAGGGGTAGGTCGCTTAGGATCGACGCCCCACTGCTTTGCGAGCCATCCGCCATAAAAGACGTAGCCCACAATGAGCAGAATAAGAGCACCGATCAAAACAAACATTGCGTTCATTTGTTTTGAACCTTTCTTATTCGTCAGTAAGTAATGTCAGGTTGCTTTCGAGTGCTTGACTCAATTGCTTCCCTGCGGCATTCGTAAAAATCTGCTTCCCTTTAGGGCGTGATAAATCCACCAAAGCAAGACGCAAATCGGCCCAACCATGAAAACTCATGCGGTACGATTTACGGAAGCGAGTTTTACAAAGAAGCTGTGCAGCTTTGTCGGTTGCAAAATTTGCAATAATAACAAGAGATATAGCGGTAGACATGTGGTTAGGACCTGCAGGAACTTTTCTGAAAGCTTTTTGCTTCATAAAGTCAATGGCTTCACCAAGAGTTTCTTCGTTGAGTGCTTCCAAGATATCAACGAAGAGGTATTCATGGGTGTTAACTTCCCAAAGCTTTGCACGCTTTACGAGCACATACTGCTCTCCATAAGAATGGAACTCAGCATATCCGGGGAAGCTATGCCCTTCGAATCGGTAATTCTTGATGATGTCGTAGTTTGCGCTATGGGCAGCCAATAGGCGAGTAAGCAAGTCTTCGCGTTTGTCAGTTGCCATAGCGAGCAAGTCCTCTCTTTTCCCGTTGCCCGATCTGCGGGAATTGATAACGGAAAGTTTTCCTTAGAGGGTTGCTTCGAATGTTTTCATTTCCTGCACATCGTGCAAATTGTCATCTCTGTTGCACAAGCGAACGCATTATAAGACCAGATAATGTACAAAATCCTTAAAAAATGGAATTTCTTTCAATTTGGTAACATTTTTCGTGTAAGTGGAGGGCGAGAAACCCTCCACTTACCATTTGGCGGTTTTTAATTGGTGGCACCAATTCCCCACGCAGCGTCGATATCGTAAGGAGTTGCCTGGTAAACGTAGTAATTAAGCCAATTGGTATAGATAAGTTGCGCAGAGGCGCGCCAATTTGAAATGGGCTTTTGGGTGGGATCATCATTAGGGAAGTAATGCTTAGGAAGCGGGGCGTTCTCTTCTTTCTTTAGATCGCGGAAATATTCCCCTGCAAGGGTGTCGGAATCATATTCAGGATGACCAAATATAAAGAAATGACGACTGTCGGTGCTTTTTGCAATGAAAACACCTGCCTCGTCAGATACCGCAATAAGTTCCAAATCAGGGTTAGCGGCGATATCTTCTGCGCGAACTTCAGTGTTGCGAGAGTGGGGTGCATACACCACATCGTCTAAACCACGAACAAGTGGTGAAGAAGGTTTTAGGATTTGATGCTCAAAAACGCCCGTCATTTTTTCTTCCAGCATATATTTAGGAATACCGAAGTGGTAATAAGCACCTGCCTGAGCGCCCCAGCAAATATAAAAGGTAGAGAAAACATTAGTTTTGGCCCACTCCATGATTTCACAAAGTTCGGGCCAGTAATCAACATCTTCGAATCTCATGCGCTCAACAGGAGCACCCGTGATGATCATTCCGTCGTAGCGTTTGCTGCGCACATCATCAAGGCTGCGATAAAACGAAGCGAGATGTTCTGCTGGAACATGAGTTGCCTGATGGCTGATGGTTTGTAAAAGATCGATCTCAATCTGCAAGGGGGTATTGGAAAGCTTGCGCAGTATTTGCGTTTCCGTTTCTATTTTTGTCGGCATCAAGTTAAGGATAAGAACACGCAATGGACGAATGTCTTGATGAATTGCGCGATGCTCGGTCATTACGAAAATGTTTTCGCTCTCTAAAATACCTGTTGCGGGTAGGGAATCGGGAATTCTAATAGGCATAAGGGTATCCTTTCAAAACCGCTTAACAGTACGTTTATTATAGTGACGACAGTGGAAAAAAGAGCCGTCGCATACAGAAGCATTTTTGCATCATTTTGTAAGATGGTAATAAAACCGCAGGTAGAAGGCGTGAGTTCTATTATCTATAACTAGCTATCGGAAAATGCTTGGGAAACTTTAGGCTGTTCAAGTAAAAAATGGTGTGGTGTTTTCGCTCGAACGGTATTATCAAGCAGTGTGAACAAAAACAGTGTTTAGGAATTTTAAGGAGAACTTATGGCTCAATCAATCGCAACAAAGTGTGTGCAGGGAGGCTATCATCCAGGAGATGGGGAGCCACGACAAGTTCCAATTTATCAAAGTACCACTTGGAAATACGATACGAGTGAGCACATGGGCAAGCTCTTCGACCTAGAAGAGTCGGGCTATTTTTATACTCGTTTGCAGAATCCTACGAATGATTATGTGGCGGCAAAAATTGCTGAACTTGAAGGCGGAACAGCAGCTATGCTCACCTCTTCGGGTCAAGCGGCTAACTTTTTTGCCGTCTTTAATATTGCGGGCAATGGAGACCATATTGTGGCATCTTCGGCAATCTATGGAGGAACGTACAACCTGTTTGCTCACACAATGGAGCGTATGGGTTTGGAATGCACTTTCGTAAGCCCTACCTGTTCTGAAGAGGAACTCGAGGCTGCTTTTAAGCCCAACACTAAAGCGGTATTTGGTGAAACTATTGCAAACCCCGCTTTGACGGTTTTGGATTTGGAGCGTTTTGCTCGTGCGGCGCATGCGCACGGTGTTCCTTTTATTGTGGATAACACCTTCCCCACTCCTGTTAATTGCAGACCTATTGAGTGGGGTGCAGATATCGTTACCCATTCAACCACCAAGTATATGGATGGCCACGGTGCTGGGGTTGGTGGCTGCATCGTTGATTCGGGTAAGTTTGACTGGAATGCCCATGCCGATAAATTCCCAGGCTTAACAACGCCAGACGAAAGCTACCATGGTGTTGTCTATGCCGAAAAGTTTGGTCTTGAAGGAGCCTTTATTACAAAGGCAACGGCTCAGCTTATGCGTGATTTTGGCTCTATTCAGTCGCCGCAAAATGCCTTCTTACTTAATATGGGACTTGAAAGCTTACATGTGCGTATGGCGCAACATTGCAAAAATGGCCAAGCAGTTGCGGAATACTTGCAGCAGCATCCAAAAGTTTCTTGGGTTCGCTACTCTGGTTTGCCCGAGGATGATAATTATGAGTTGGCTCAGAAGTATCTGCCTAATGGAGGTTGTGGTGTTGTGAGCTTCGGTGTCGCGGGAGGCCGAGAAGGTGCCGAAACATTTATGAAGAATCTAAAGCTTGCTCAGATTGCCACGCATGTTGCAGATGCCCGTACGTGCGTGCTTCATCCAGCAAACGCTACGCATCGCCAGATGAATGACGAAGAGCTTCTTGCTGCAGGAATCAGTGCTGATCTTATTCGTTTGTCTTGCGGCATTGAGGCAACTGAAGATCTTATAGCCGATATTGAGCAGGCACTCGCTGCTGTTTAAAATAGAACCTGTATTTGTCAACAACCTAAACGCAAAGGGGGAGCGCCATGGGCCAGGCCAGTCAGCAAGAACGGCAGCCACTCGTTTCGGTTATCATGCCTATTTTTAATGCGATGCCATACCTTGACCAAGCGCTCTCTAGTGTTAGGGAACAAACCTATCAAAATCTTGAAGTACTGTGCTTAAACGACGGCAGCACTGATGATTCGCTTTCTTGTATGGAAAGACACGCCGAACAAGATGTTCGTATCGTGGTGGTTGATAAAGAAAATGAAGGCTATGGTGCTACCTGTAATAAGGGTCTTTCAATTGCGCGTGGTGAGTGGATTTTCTTTCTTGAACCCGATGATTGGATTGAAAAAACTTGCGTGAGTACGCTCGTTGACGCTGCAAGAATCTATACAGGTTCGGTCCCGCCTGTTGATGTTGTTAAAGCGGGGTATTGGCGTGTTGTTTGTCATGAGGGAAAAGAAATAAAAGAACGCTGTAATTTCTTGGGGCGCATTAAGCCTTCTGCACAGCCTTTTACCGTTGAGAGAGCTCCCCATTTATTACGCCACCATCCTTCAATTTGGTCTGCGCTATACCGAAGAAAATTCTTGAACGAAATGAATATTCGTTTCAAGGAAATACCTGGTGCAGGTTGGGCGGATAATCCTTTCTTGATCGAAACACTTTGTCAGGCAAAGGCTATTGTGTATGTTGATAAGCCCCTGTATTGCTATCGCGCAGAAGCACCTGATGAGGCAAAAGCGGCGCTTGCTCGAAATCCTTTTATTCCTTTTGAACGTTGGCACGACATGATGGACATTCTTGAACGCTTGGGAATAAAAAAGAAGGCAATTTTGTATGCGCAAGTTGCGCGGGGTTTTCTGTATAAAAACCAGGTTGCTTCGGCAGTTGGTATTGATCAGCCTGAGATAAAAGATGAGCTCATTCGTATGTTTAAGCGCATGGATCCTGAGCTTGTTTATAAAGAGCGTTCGGTTTCTCCTGAAGATAAGTTACTTTTTGCTCAGCTGCTTGATTTGCCGGCACCAAAAATCGACAAAGGGGCCTACAAAAAATATCTTCTTTCCGAAGGACTATATTCCATGCGCAATATTGGCGTTGCTAACACCGTGAAAAAAGTATTTAATCGCAGCTAGTTGGCAGCTAATTGCCGGCGTTCTAAACTTCTAGTCTTTTAGCTTTGGCATGGGACGCCATGAGGTGTCGTGGCGAAGCTTTCTTCCCGTATGCATTCCTTCAAATAAAACTTTAAGCCCTTTTGGAATGTCATGTTTGTCGCCTGCAAAGAGACGAATACACTCCATTCCAAAGGTGAGTGCGGTACCAAATTGAAATGAAAGCGGCTTGTAGTCGTTGTGCTCTTTGAGGTATTGAGCCATGTAGCCACGATTTCTCATGGTGTGAAAGCGGAGCATATCGCTTGCTTTATTGAGCTTGCGAACATTGCCAACGCGTAAGTGATCTTGTTCACGAGTGCGTTGCATAAGAACATCGGGAATAAGGATGGGGTGGGTAACCTTTGAGCAAAGGTATCCATACATAGTGTCGTCCCAGTGAATGAAGAAGCGAGGGTCAGGCAAGCCAACTTCTTCAATGACGCTGCGATGGAATAAGCCACCCTCGAAGCACACGGCGTTCATTGGCTTGAATCGTTCGTTTTCTTCGAATCCTGATGGCGCAACAGGATTGAGCATGCCAAGTCCTGTGAGATATTGATACTGCCAGTAAAAAGGCTCGCCGTTGAAATTGAGCTTGCTGCACTGAATGGCGCGATGGTCATTGATGAGAGCTTCGTCCATCCAAGGCTGAAGAAGTTCAAGGGCGTTGGGAACTACACGAACATCATCGTCCATGAGCCAAATCCAGTCATATCCAGCGGTAAAGGCAAGCTCGACGCCTTTGGAGAAACCACCAGAACCACCAAGATTTTCTTCCATGGGCGCCCAGGTAACCTCAGTTTCTTTTAGGGATAGTTTGAGATCTTTGCACATTGCTCCAACGTCAGGATCATTGTCGTTATCAACCACAAAAATCTGAGCAGGCCTGAGAGTCATGTTTTCAAAGCTTTCAAAAAGCACTTTTAATAGATCTTTTCTTTTGTATGTAACAATGACTATTGCGGTTTTTGCATCTATCAAAACGGTCACCTTAAGGAGCACTTTTACGGCAAATAAAAGTGAATATGCATCATTTCTGGGGGTTATTATCTGCTGTCTAACTTTTTCCTACAAGATGGCTTCACGAAATAAGCGTGAGTTGTGAAGGAAAGAGTAAAGATAGTTCTTAAACGGCCAAGAGTGAAAGGCGCATTGCCCCGTGATTGATTCCGTATTTTATGCGGCATCAATTCGTTTTTTTACGGGACATCAAGCCTTCGTATTCTGCGTGAAGTCAGAAGAGGCAATGCGCAAATACAAGTCAATTAGCGCGCTCTTCTAGTTTTCTTATGGGATTGGCATGTGAAGGGTATAATTAATTGGTTGTATATCCATACAACATTGAATTTATTTAATGCCATACATACTTACTGAGTGCTGTGGCGTAATACGGAATTGTAGTTGAGTGAAAATAAAACTCGTTAATAAGAAGGTCAGCAAGGAGCAGGCAAGTGAATTGGTTTGAATGCATTGCCTTATTTCTTGTTGCGGGAGTGGCAACCATGCTGCTCGTTCCTGTTGCAAAACGCATAGCAATACACTTTGACGCTATTGATTATCCTAGTGCGCGGCGTGTTAACATGCTCCCTGTTCCACGCATGGGTGGTATTGCTCTGCTTGGTGGTCTTATTGTTGCTTTAGCGGTTTTGTTTGTTGGTGTGGGTTTTCTGGGATGGAAAAACCCCTTTGTATCACACCCTGATTTAAACGTTAATTATTTTGGTGTTGCCCTAGGCGTTGTGGTTATTTTCTTTGTGGGAGCACTTGATGACGTGCTCGACCTTAAGCCAAAACCTAAACTTTTAGGGCAGATTATTGCTGCTTGTATTGTTGCTGCATCAGGGGTTTTGCTCTCTGATATTCGAAACCCTTTTGGTGAAGGCTATATTGAATTCGGATGGCTAGCTTATCCTATAACCGTTTTTTATTTGGTTGCTTTTGCAAATGTTATCAACCTGATTGATGGCTTAGATGGACTCGCTGCGGGTATCACGGCTATTTCTGCTGCTACTATTTTCGTATTCTCTGTTTTAACCGGACGTCCTGATTCTGCCGCTATGAGCATAATTCTGTTTGGGATATGCCTTGGTTTTTTGCGCTACAACTTCAATCCAGCTTCTATTTTTATGGGGGATTCGGGGGCTTTGCTATTGGGCTTTTCCCTTGGAGTTGTATCGCTCTTTGCGGTAGCTCGCTCAGCTTTGTTTGTTTCGTTGCTCGTTCCCATTTTGGCAGCGGGTGTTCCTATTATGGATACCGCTTTTGCTATCATTCGCCGCAAACGTGCCCATCGTCCTGTTGATGAGGCTGATCGCGGTCATATCCATCATCGCTTATTGGAAGCGGGGTTCACGCAACGTGCAACTGTTCTCATTATGTGGGCGTGGACGGCGGCCCTTGCTCTTTGTGCGGTTCTTATTACGGAGCTTAGTGGATGGGCTCGAATTCTCATCCTTGTTGTTATTGCGGTTATTACGGGTTACGGAATCATTAAGCTTCGATTGCTTCAACCAGTACTTCTTCATCACTACAACCCTCGCGGAAAGCGATCGGGCGGTTTGGCGGAAAGTAAAGAAGAAAAGAAAGATTCAGACACTTTGACGTCTTCTGATGCTTCGTCTCAGCATAAGGGATGAGACCTTTAGTGCACGTTTCTGAATCGAATGGTTCAGGGTAGCGTGCTTAAATAGTTCAGAGCAGTACGCTTTGGCCGCTTTGATAAAAAGGTACTCGGCGGGATGGCGATTTAGTAAAGCGGCATTTTTGCAAGATGGCGAAAAGAGGGTTCGCAGTGGCTAATAAGAACGAACAAGTAATTCTTTGCGTAAACATTGGTAATACGGTTACTAAATTGGGTTTATTTCGCGGAAAAGAGCTTGCGGCGACGTGGGTTGTTACAACGCCTTTTTCCACTACGGTAAGCGAAGTTCAAACGGTGCTTATGACGTTTGCTGCTTCGTTGAACGATGAAGCTCTAAAGAAACCCGATGATGGAATCGTTGCTTCAGTTGTTCCAACTGTTACCGGTAAGTGGATTTCCGCACTCAATATTGAATGCGGAAAGCAGCCTTTAGTGGTGGGCCCAGGGTTAAAAACAGGAATCAAGCTTGGCTATAGTGACCCTTCTGAAATAGGCGCTGATCGTATTGCAGATGTGGTGGCAGCGCGTAGTAAGTATTCCTGTCCGCTTATAGTTATCAACATGGAAACCACCACAACGTTTGAAGTCATCAACGATAAAGGTGAATTTGTGGGGGGAGTAATTGCTCCCGGGCTCGAAGCTTCAGTGCGTGAGCTGAGTAATGTGGCTGCTAAAATTCCGGTAATAGAAGTCAAGGCTCCTGCAACTGTTATTGCAAAATCCACCCGCGAATCGGTGCAGGCAGGCGCCGTTATGGGCGAGGTTGCCCGTATCGATGGACTTGTTGAAATGATGTGGGCAGAACTTGGATATAAAACGCGCGTAATAGCGGCAGGTTCGCATGCTCATCTTATTCAAACGCTCTCAAAAACGGTAGATGAGTGTGTGGATAACCTTACTCTTCACGGACTCAACCTCTTGTATATGCGTAATAAAAAATAGACAGGTGCAGGCACGTGAAAAGTGAGGATAGTATTTCGAAGTCTACGTTCTATTTTTACTCCTTTGACCTAACCACGTTAAGGTAAGCGGCAAGGAGGAATTTCGTGAAACTCGATAGTTTAGAAATTGGTAAGGACGCCATCATCGCGTCGGTAGAATCAAGTGACGATGCTCTTCGGCAGCATATTCTTGATATGGGGCTTACTCCTGGTACTGAAGTAACCATGATGAAGTACGCTCCTATGGGCGATCCAATGGAAATTCGTCTTCGCGGTTATGAGCTTACCTTAAGACGCGATGATGCCTCACGAATCGAGCTCGTAGATGTACATGATACAGATACAGTTGTGCGTGAGCCTCCGCGAACAGGCGCAACAACTCATCCTGCGCTTGGTGAGGGCTATCATCCTCGCCGTATGCGTAAAGCAATTCCGCAGGGTTCTCCTATCACATTTGCGCTGGTAGGAAATCAGAATTGCGGAAAAACCACGCTTTTCAATAGGCTTACGGGGTCTAATCAGCACGTGGGAAACTTTCCTGGTGTAACGGTTGATCGTAAAGATGGCGTGATTTGTGGTCACCCCGAAACAACAGTAACTGACTTACCAGGTATTTATTCTCTTTCTCCCTATACGGGAGAAGAAGTTGTAAGTCGGCAGTTTATTTTAGATGCTCGGCCCGATGCGGTCATTAACATAATTGATGCAACCAATATTGAAAAAAACCTCTATCTTACGTTGCAGCTTATGGAACTCGATCGTCCCATGGTTGTGGCGCTCAATATGATGGATGAGGTTGCTTCCAATGGCGGAACTATTGACGTCAACTTGCTGGAACGCCAACTTGGTGTGCCTGTTGTACCTATTTCTGCTGCGAAAAATGAAGGTATAGACGAGCTAATTGAGCACGCGATTCATGTTGCTCGTTTTGATGAGCGTCCGGGGCGTGTTGATTTTTGCTCAGGTGCGGAAGACTCTCGTGATGGCGGGGCTTTGCATCGTTGTATCCATGGTATCGCCAACCTTATTGAAGATCACGCTACAGCTTCTTCTATTCCAGTTCGATTTGCCGCTACGAAGCTGGTTGAGGGCGATGCACTTGTTATCAAAGCTCTTTGCTTAGAGCAAAATGAACTTGATGCTATTGAGCACATTATTTGTCAGATGGAAGAAGAATCTGGTTGCGATCGCATGGCGGCGCTTGCCGACATGCGTTTCTCGTTTATCGAAGACATTTGTGCAGAGTGCGTGGTTAAGCCGCATGAAAGTTTGGAACACAAGCGTTCGGTGGCTATTGATCGTATCCTCACGGGGCGTTATACCGCTATTCCAATGTTTCTCCTTATTATGGGGCTTGTGTTTTGGCTCACGTTTGGCGTAATAGGAGCAGCGCTTCAAGATGGACTCGAGGAATTGATTTCAGTGGGAATCGATGCTGCCGATGCTGGACTTGCCGCCTTTGGTACAAATCCCGTAATGACTTCTCTTGTTGTTGATGGTGCATTAACGGGTGTGGGCAGTGTTCTTTCGTTTCTGCCTATTATCGTTGTGCTATTCATTTTCTTATCGCTTCTTGAAGATTCTGGCTACATGGCGCGCGTTGCTTTTGTCATGGATAAGATACTGCGTCGTTTTGGTCTATCGGGGAGGAGCTTCGTTCCTATGCTTGTGGGCTTTGGCTGCAGTGTTCCAGCAATCATGGCAACCCGAACCCTGCCATCTGAGCATGACCGTAAGATGACAGTAATGCTTACACCGTTTATGAGCTGTTCTGCAAAACTGCCCGTGTATGGTCTTTTATGTGCGGCGTTTTTCCCTCAGGCTGCAGCGCCCGTTATGGTTTCTCTGTATGTACTTGGTATTGTGGTTGGAATGGCGGTTGCCGTTCTGTTTAATCGCACCGCGTTTAAGGGCGATCCCGTACCTTTTATTATGGAACTGCCCAACTATCGTTTTCCGAGTATAAAGACAACTCTTTTATTAGCTTGGGATAAAGCGAAGGGTTTCATTACTAAAGCGTTCACTATTATTTTTCTTGCCTCAATTGTTATTTGGTTTTTGCAGACGTTTGATTTGCGTTTTAACGTGGTCTCCGATCAATCGCAAAGCATGCTTGCGGGGCTTGGCGGCTTAATTGCACCTGTGTTTGAGCCTCTTGGTTTTGGCGATTGGCGAGCATCAACGGCACTGGTATGTGGTCTTATTGCAAAAGAAAGTGTAATTTCAACGCTAACGGTGCTCTTAGGTTCTACTTCGGCGGCTGCGCTTTCAGGAATGTTTACGCCCCCTGTTGCGTATGTTTTCTTGGTTTTCGTACTGTTGTATCCGCCGTGTGTTGCTGCCATCAGCACGGTTCGTTCGGAGCTTGGCGGACGCTATGCCTTGGCTGTTTTTGCCTTGCAAGTTAGCGTTGCTTGGATTGTGGCCTTTTTGATTCATCTGGCGTTTATGGCAGTGGGATTGTTATAAGGGAGCGGAGTGAACGGGAAAAGAGAACTAACTATGCTTACTGCTGGGTGTTAACTATCAACGTCGAAAGACTTTGGAGTCATGGGGCGCACAGCGCAATCTTCTATTCATTCTGGAAGCCCCAATGAGTATTCTTAACCTGCCAAAGAAATTGCGTTGTTGCGTGATTTTTGTAAATAGGGTTACGGAACAGCGGCCTGGTGCTCCACGAAGAGCCATTGTCCTCTTGGCTAATTCGTGAAGAATTCGCGCGGGTTTGGCGTGTTTTTATTGACACGCGTGCGAGGGGCACTATACACTACAAAAGTTCGCTTTCAAAAGCCCCGTGTGTGCTTGTGGTTTGGACTCTTTTTCCAAAGGCGAACGTGAGCGTTTTTGAGTTGTCCAGAACTCAAAAATAAGCAGCGTTTCGCACGATGAAAAAAGAACTAGCGGAGTAGGATCCCGCACTCCCAAACAAAGAGCAACTTTTGAAAACAAACAAAACACTGTTACTTATTTGGAGGAACACTGTGAAGACATACTACGCAAAGCCCAACGAAGTTGAGCGCGAGTGGCTTCTCATTGATGCTGAGGATCAGGTTCTTGGTCGTGTTGCATCTAAGGCTGCTCATATCTTGAAGGGTAAGCATAAGCCACAATACACCCCTCATGTTGATACGGGTGACTTCGTTGTAATCGTTAATGCTGACAAGATTCGTATTTCTGGCGTAAAGGCAACTTCAAAGGAATACTATCGTCACAGCGGTTATCCAGGCGGACTCAAGTGCGAGACCTTCCAGGAAGCTATGGAAAAGCACCCAGAGCGCGTTATTGAACATGCCGTAAAGGGCATGCTCCCTAAGAATACGCTCGGTCGTGCAATGGCTAAAAAGCTTAAGGTATATGCTGGTGCTGAACATCCACATATGGCCCAGAAGCCTCGTGAGATCAAGATGGAGGATAACTAATGGCAGGCGAAGCAATTTATTACGGCACTGGCCGCAGAAAGAATGCTGTTGCTCGCGTTCGTATCGTTCCTGGTACGGGCAAGGTTACCGTTAACGGTCGCGAGGGCGCTGAATTCTTTGGTCGTCAGGCACTCGTTGATTACGCAACCGCTCCTTTCGTGGTAACCGATACTAAAGATCACTTTGACGTAATTGCTCGCTGCAATGGTGGCGGCGTTACTGGTCAGGCTGGCGCTCTTCGTCACGGTATCGCTCGTGCTCTTCTTGAAGCAGGCGAGTATCGTGCAGAACTTAAGCGTGCAGGCTTCTTGACTCGTGACTCTCGTATGGTTGAGCGTAAGAAGTACGGTCTTAAGAAAGCTCGTAAGCGCCCTCAGTTCTCAAAGCGCTAAGGTTACGCTTTCGTTTGGCTTGCTTTATGGGCAAGTTCAATATGCGAAAAACATATCGCAAACCAAAACCCGTCATTGTATGGCGGGTTTTGTTGTTTGATGGCTTATAGGACACGTTTTTCCTGTAAGTCTTCTATAAACCTGAGCAATAATCCTGTTTGCTGGTGCAGTGATTTCTTTCGTCTTGTAAGTCAGATCCTAGGCCCTTGTCTTAGGAGCTTTCTTTTTCGTCCTCGCTTATTACTCTGAGATGAAAATGATTTTTGCGGTAGTCCACTATTCCCTCGTGCTTCATTCGTGATAGTTCGGCGCACATAGCGCTTCGTTCAACAGAGAGATAATCGGCAAGTTCTTGTCGGTTGAAAGGGATGTCGAAGGATAATGATCCTGTCTGTTTTGCGCAATCAGATAGAAAAGAAAGCAGCTTGGTGCGCGTATTTCTTTTCGAGAGATGATTAATTTTGCGAGTGAGGGTATAGGTACGCATAGCGATAACGTCAAGCAGATTACGAATAAACTGGGTGTGGAATGTGCAGGTATGAGGACAGAGGGTAGTAATACGACCTACATCCATGATAAGTATGCTCGTTTTGTTGGCTGCAACAACATCAACATCAAGAGGCAGTTCGGGGCTGCACGCATACACTTCACCAAATGATTGCCCCTCTGCAAACGTGGCTATAACGCTGCGGTTTCCCCAACAATCGCATTGCTCAATGCGTACTACACCCTCAAGCACCAATCCCATTTTTGAGTTTAGGCTCCCAGAGTTAAGAATGATTTCACCCTTATCGTAAGAGCTCTTTTGCGCATTGATACAACCAAGCATTGCTTCCAAATCATCGGGCTCAATATTGCGAAACAACGAGGATTGACGAATGGTGGGCAAAAAAGGAAGAAGCGCTTTGTTGCGTTGTTGCGCGTGAGGCATACCGGGAGGTTCCAAAACAAACTCCTCACCGTTGATCTTCAAAGGAAAACACTCGGCAATTTTGAAAGATTATAGCGAAAACGTTGTTTTTGCAACAGACTCTTTCTTTCGTCGATTGTAACGTGTTCACTGCGGATGAATCCCAGAAATGCTTGTGGCAGCTGACTGATGCCTACACCGCAGGCGGAAAGGACGAAGACATGACTGTTATAACTAAGAGTAAAGAGAAGGCAGAAGTTGCAATCGCTGGTTGTGATTCAATGTTCTGCTTTCAGTGCGAACAGACTGCTGGTGAACAAGGATGTTTTACTTCTAAAGGAACATGCGGTAAGAGCGCTACTACTGCGATTATGCAAGATGCATTAACGGGTGCGCTTGTTGGTCTTGCTCGCACCGTGTGCAGCGCAAGTGTTTCGCCTGAAGATCGCGTCGATGCTGATGATTTAATGATTGAAGGTTTATTTGCCACGTTGACAAACGTCGATTTTGACGATGAGGAACTTCTGAGGCTCACGAACGAAGCGCATGAATTGCGCGCAAGAATTGCAATCTGTGGTAATGCTGAAGAGGCGGATGATTACGATCTGAGCATTCTCTGGAATCTGCCAGAAGATGAACGCTCCTTGCGCTCGCTTGTTCTTTTTGGCTTGCTCGGCTTGGCGGCATATGCGTATCATGCGGCCATGCTGGGGTATCGCGATGAGTCCGTGAACTCCTTTTTTCATGAAGGCATGCAAGGGGTGGCAGATGCAGAGGCAGATGAGTTGCTTTCTCTCGCATTGCGTGTTGGTGAAGTGAATTTGCGTTGCATGGAAATACTTGATCAAGCAAACACTGAAACATTTGGCGCGCCTGAGCCTACGAGGGTTGATCGCAGTATAGAGCCAGGACCTTTTATTGTTATCAGCGGCCACGATTTGCATGACATAAAGTTACTGCTTGACCAAACGGAAGGCCGAGGGGTAAACGTATACACGCACGGAGAAATGTTGCCAGCTCACTCCTATCCTGAATTGAAGAAGTATTCGCATCTTAAGGGCAATATTGGCACGGCATGGCAAAACCAACGCTCAGAGTTTGACAGTCTTCCTGCGCCTATACTGTTCACGACTAATTGCTTGATGCCTCCTTTGAAATCTTACGAAGACCGTGTGTTTACTACGGGCCCTGTTGCCTTTCCGGGTATGATTCACATCGGTTCAAACGAACAGGGTGAAAAAGATTTTGGTCCTGTGATTGATTGTGCTCTTAAATTGGGCGGCTTTGACGAACCGCATGATGGTATTGCTTCGCCAGCTGAGTTTAAGCAGACTGTTGAAGGAGAAATTGCAGCTCCAATTGCCGAAGATGGCAAGCTAACCTGCGGGTTTGGCCGGCAGACGGTACTTTCTGTCGCGGGCGATGTGGTTGAAGCCGTTAAGGCAGGACAAATTAGTCACTTCTTCTTGGTAGGTGGCTGCGACGGTGTCAAGCCAAGCCGAAGCTACTTCCGAGATTTCGTACAGCAAACGCCTTCTGATTCTGTCATTCTTACCCTTGCTTGCGGCAAGTATCGCTTTAACGACTTGGATCTTGGAGAGGTTGCTGGGTTGCCAAGAGTGCTGGATATGGGTCAATGTAACGATGCCTATGGCGCTGTTTGTGTGGCACTTGAGCTAGCGGAAGCATTCAACTGTGGTGTAAATGATCTACCTTTAACGCTTGTGTTGTCTTGGTATGAGCAGAAAGCCGTTGTTATTTTATTGACATTGCTCCATTTGGGCATCAAGGGCATTTATTTGGGCCCGAGTTTGCCTGCGTTTGTTTCGCCTGCTGTTCTTGATGTTTTGGTAAGTGAATTTGACGTACGTCCGATTTCTACTCCTGAAAAAGATTTAGAGACGATTTTGAGTTAACTATTGCATAATTACGTCTGTTGTAGGACAGCGTCCTGTAAAGGGCGCTGTCCTTCCTTGTTTTAGGGCATCTTTTGAACTAAATACTCTGCCGCCAAAAAGAAAAGATCTCTTCGGTGTACTTTTGCGTATCGAATCCAAAAGCAAGCAAAAATCTCGAGTTTATTTCTTGAATACAAGTATATTAACAAGTATACTTGCCTATATACTTGTTAAGGATAAAGGAGGATGGTATGCCTCAACTTTCGTTATATCTTGATGACACCACAATGGATGTTTTGCGCCGTTCTGCGGAAAAAGAAGGAGTATCCTTGTCTCACTATGCGCGAAGGCTTATCCAAGACCAAGCTTCTTCTGCTTGGCCTGTTAGTTTTTGGGGTACGTATGGTTCCGTGAAAGATGATTCGTTCGTAGCACCAGAAGAACTCGATCCAGAACTTGACGGTGAATTGGTTAGTTTTGATTAAAGGGACGGGCTATGTTTTTGCTTGATTCGTGCGTATGCATTGATTTTCTTCGAGGAAATCTGAAAAAGGGTTATGACCTTATGCGCAAGAGTGATCCGCGACTTTTTAAGATACCTTCCGTGGTTCAAGCGGAGCTTTTGTTGGGTGCGGCAAAGAGCAATAATCCTGATACAAATCGTTTCTTCGTGGAGCAATTCCTTCTTCCTTTTGATATTTTGCCTTTTGATTCTCGCTGTGCAAGAGAATACGCATCCATCCGCTCCTATTTGGAAAAAGAAGGGAAAAAGATTGGACCCAATGATTTGATGATTGCTTCAATTGCGCGTGCTCACAATGCGGTACTTGTTACTCATAACATGCGCGAATTTAAAAGGGTTCCGGGGATTGAACTTGAAGATTGGGCAGAGGTTGTTTTCTAATTACAATTATGAAGTTAGAGTTAATCTTGCAAAGTGATTTGTACAGGCATATTCCTGCGTAAATAGTGCGCTAATGAAAAATCCCAAAGAAGGTAATTACTAAGTAATGAGCAATCGATCGTATATAAAAACCGAGCAGTCATGGACAATGAAGAGCCAAATTGAGTCCAGAGCCGAGCAGCAGGAAACAAGAGGCAATCAACAAGGCTTTGTAGATAAGCAAAAGGTAATGGCTAAGCAGCAAAAAACCCATGTCTTACAAACGGTAAGAAGCATGAATTCAGATGCGCTAGTTTTTCCTTCGGAAAATGGGATGGCTCCTAAAAAGACAGAGCAATTTCTGCGGGGCAAAACTGTATTGTTCGATATGGATGGAACACTGCTTGATACCTTTGAGCCTATTCTTATAAGTATGCGGTATGCCACAAAGAAAGTTTTAGGACGCGTGATTCCTGATAGCGTGCTTGTGGAAGGTGTGGGCCAGCCACTTGTTGACCAGATGGTGGCGCTGGCAGACGAGCCAAACCAAAGCGATGTACTGCTTAAAGTTTATCGTGCTCACAACGAACAGAACCTGTACGAAAACAGTAAGCCCTTTGCAGGTGT
This sequence comes from Eggerthella sp. CAG:368, assembly GCA_000434775.1. GTDB lineage: Bacteria > Actinomycetota > Coriobacteriia > Coriobacteriales > Eggerthellaceae > Anaerotardibacter. The sequence goes on from FR895477.1 coordinate 18,376, forward strand.
CGCTGAAATGGTTGCAGAAGTAAAAGCTTTAGGCGCCAAGGTTGGGGTAGTTACCTCAAAGCGCCATTCCATTGCGAGCGGAAGTTTGTCTTACTATGGCTTGCTTGATCAATTCGACTGCTTCGTTGGTTTGGAAGATAGTACAGAGCACAAACCAAACCCAGAACCTCTTTTCGTTGCGGCGAATATGCTAAATGTGAACATTTCATCCTGTATCTATGTGGGTGATAGCCCTTATGACATGCAGGCGGCTCAAGCAGCGGGTATTCCTCATATCGCTGTTACCTGGGGAAAGTTTTTCTCTCGGGAAATTTTGGAAGCAGAGCATCCTCAAAAACTCATCGATTCGCCCAATGAACTAGTAAAGGCATTGTATGAAATCCTATTAAAGTGAGTGATACAATAATTTTTTATTATTGGAATCGATGTTACCGCAGTAAGGAGCATCATGAACAACTCTCACAAGAACCCTGTCGTCGGAATTATTATGGGGTCAGAATCCGATATGCCAGCAATGGAAGCCTGCATGAAGCAGCTCGATGAGTTTGGCATTCCTTATGAAGTAAAAGTGGCGAGCGCTCACCGTAAACCAGCCGAAGTTCATGTTTGGGCAAGCACTGCAGCAGAGCGTGGAATTAAGGTTATTATTGCGGCGGCTGGCAAAGCTGCTCACTTAGGTGGTGTGGTTGCTGCATATACGCCGCTACCCGTTATCGCTGTTCCCATGAAAACGAGCGATTTGGGAGGGCTTGATTCTCTTCTTTCTATGGTTCAAATGCCAAGCGGTGTTCCGGTAGCTTGCGTTGCTATTAACGGCGCAAAGAATGCTGCTATTCTGGCTGTTCAAATGATTGGTACGGGTGACGAAGCGGCTTGCTACGGGTGACGAAGCGGCTCGCGCCAAAATTGTTGCATTCAAAGAATCTATGGCAAACGCATAATCGCAAACACCCAAAGAGAGGACACCGTGGCTAAATCATTTTTGATGGGCAACGAGGCCTTCGCGCATGCGGCTCTTGAAGCTGGCGTGCGTGTTTGCGCAGGTTACCCAGGAACTCCTTCTTCTGAAGTAATTGAAACCATTGCAAAAGCACACGAAAACGGCTCAGCAGAAGGGGTCTATGTTGAGTGGTCAACCAACGAAAAAGCTGCTTTAGAGTTGCTTGCGGGTGCTGCCTATTCGGGCGCTCGCACGCTCTATACCTGTAAGCAGGTTGGTCTTAACGTTGCGAGTGACGCATTGATGTCTCTTAACTATGTAGGAGTTGAGGGCGGAACTGTTTTGTTTGTGGCAGACGACCCTGGCCCTATTTCTTCGCAGACTGAACAGGACACCCGTCGTTTTGCGTCATTTGCTAAGGTTCCCGTTTTTGACCCTGCAACGCCTGAGCAAGGTTGCGCCATGATGAAGGCAGCCTATGACTTGTCGGAAAAATATCGAACACCCGTTATCATGCGTCCCACTACGCGTATTTGTCACGCATCGACGTTTTTCGATATCGCCGAACACACTACAGCGCATTCTGTAAAGGGGTTTGAAAAAGATTCTAAGTGGGTAATTTTTCCGCCGCGTGCCTATCAAGGACACGGTGAAATCAATGAGCGCCTTGTTCGTATTGCAGAGGAATTTGCTACGACTGATTTTAACCCTTGTGAACAAGTGGGTGCAGCTCCTGTTTATGGTATCGTTGCGGGCGGTATTTCTTTCGCCTATGCCCAAGAAGCACTTCGTCAGTTAACTGCTGATGCCCAAGCGGCTGGGGTGGCTATGCCTTCGTATCGATTACAGCAAATTGGTACGCCGTATCCTTTCCCAGAATCAGTGGCAACTTCTTTTGTTAAAGGCATTGAAAAAGTCATTGTTTTCGAAGAGCTTGATTACGTTCTTGAAGATGAAATGCTTAAGCTGGCAGGAAAAAATCATGCCAATTATGAGGTGTTCGGTAAACAAAGCGGACACACTACCAATCGCGGTGAAAACACGGTCAATGCAGTGTATGAGCAGCTCAAAACATTCTTTGGGCTTGAGTTTGCTGAAAGCTTTGGTTCAGAAGAAGGGGTTTATGACGCGCTTGATACTCCTATTCCAGCGCGTCCTCCTTCGCTCTGTGCAGGTTGTCCGCATCGTGGTTCATTCTATGCGGTAAAAACAGCTCTCGAACGTGGGCAAGAAGCCATTTTCTGTGGCGATATCGGTTGTTACACCTTGGGAAATGCTGCGCCTTTGAAGGCTGTTGATACCTGTCTTTGTATGGGCGCGGGCATTACGATTGCCCAGGGTTTTAGCGTGGTAGAACCCAACAAGAAGGCGATTGCTTTTGTGGGCGATTCAACCTTTTTCGCAAGTGGCATGACAGGGGTTGCTAATGCCGTATACAACAATCACGACATAACTATTGTGGTGCTTGACAATGCAACTACGGCAATGACGGGTTCGCAGCCTCATCCTGGTACGGGCGCTACGCTTATGGGTCCGCGCAATGTGCCTATTTCTTCGGAAAGCGTCATGCGTGCTATGGGGGTCAAGCTCATTACAAGCGCTAATCCTTTATATGTAGATAAAGCCGTTGCGGCAGCCAAAGAAGCCATAAATTACGAGGGACCTTCAGCGGTTATTTTCCGTTATCCGTGCGCCTCGCTTACTAAGAAAAAGCCGCCTGCTTACTTTATTGCGAATGCATGTGCGGGTTGCAAAAAGTGTGTAACTAAGATTGGTTGCCCTGCTCTTACATGGAGTGAAGCAAGCAAGCGTATTGTTGTTGATAGGGATTTGTGCACGGGCTGCGGTTTGTGTACTGATATTTGTGAGTATCGTGCACTAGCTTGTCCAACGCGTAAACGAACAAGACCAGAACTGCCTGCTCGTTCGCAGCGTTTGCATTCAGACGATGGCTCGCTTAGCAGATTTCCCACCCCTCGCGAATTAGCAGGAGGATCAAATGATTAATGTTTCAATTGCTGGCATCGGAGGGCAGGGTAGTGTACTTGCGGCAAAAATCTTAGCGCAAGCCGCCGAGGCTAAAGGCTGGCAGGTTCGTACGGCTGAAACTATCGGAATGGCTCAGCGCGGCGGTAATGTAATGTCGCATGTAAGAATGGGAAATAGGGGCGAGGTCGTGCACTCGCCGCTTCCCGCTAAGGGTTCGGTTGATATGATTATTGCTCTCGAGCCTGGCGAAGGGGCTCGTGCGCTTCCGTTTTTGAAAAAGGATGGCGTATTGGTTGTACCGAAATCAGGCATTGCGCCAACAGCGGTTAACCCAAAAGCAGCCGAGTATGATCCGCAGCTACTCATCGAAGAAATGATTAACAAAGGAATCCATGTTGTTGTGGTTGATGATGTGGAAATATGTACGCGCTTAAGCTCACGCAAGGTTCTTAATATTGCCATGCTCGCGTATGCCCTGCTGGTTGTTTCGAATGATCCTGTTTGTGCCAACAATGAGCTGCGTGGCAATCTTGGTTTGGAAGAAATGCGTGCAGCAATTCCTGTTTGCGTGAAAGAAAAGTTTGTTGCAATGAATATGAAGGCAATCGATTTCGTAGAAAAAATGTATCGCTAGTTCATTGTTTGGGTAAGAAAAAATTTTCCTTGTCAAGGAAGAAAATCTACCCTCCCTATTTCGTCTAAATACTCCATGGTTTGAAGAGGTAATCCGTAAGGGTTGCCTCTTTTTTTCTGTTGGGGGTAGGGACAAAAAATATTTGGATACTTATGGCTGGAAAAGATGTTTCGGCGATGGCGGCATGCTCTTCGTCTTTGGAGCGGGTATCGTTGCAGTGCTCGCAGTAATTGCGGCAATTGTTTCCTGGAAGTTGCGCAAAAGAAATAGCTATTAATCTATACACTGGCTCTTGGCGATTGTTTGCTTAAGTCTGGCCTCCGAAGGTATTCGCGGTAAGCGTAAGAAAGACATTCGTGGTCGGTAATTGAAGTTTAACGAGTACAATATTGTGCGGATAAACGTCTTGCCTAAGTATGCCCACCTAAAGAAGGGGTACTGAAAGGATACGAATATGAATATGAAGCCCGAGCAGCTCGAGCAAATTAAAGAGCAATTTAAGACCTTGAAAGAGCGTTCATCGTTCTATGCGAGAAAGTTTGAAGGAATTGATTTGAGCGATGTGCAGTCGCAGGAAGATTTCCAGAAGCTACCATTTTCTGAAAAAGCGGACTTGCGCGAGGTGTACCCGTTAGGACTCGCTGCAGTTCCTGAAGAAAAAATTGTTCGCATTCATTCGTCTTCGGGTACTACGGGTATACCTGTCATTATTCCTTATACTCAAAAAGATGTTACTGATTGGGCAATTCAGTTTGCTCGCTGCTATGAAGTTGCAGGCATTACCAACAAAGACCGCATTCATATAACGCCCGGCTATGGGTTATGGACGGCGGGTATTGGGTTCCAGCTAGGTGCGGAGCGCCTAGGTGCAATGGCGGTACCGATGGGTCCGGGTAATACGGAAAAGCAACTTCGCTTCATGAAGGATATGAAAACCACAGTTTTATGCGCAACCAGCTCTTATGCCTTATTGCTTGCGGAAGAAATTGCAGCACGTGGTGTTCGTGATGAACTTGCCTTACGTAAAGGCGTTATTGGGTCTGAGCGTTGGGGCGAAAAGATGCGCAATCGTATTCAGGACGAGCTGGGCATTGAAATCTATGACATTTATGGCTTGACCGAAATTTATGGTCCAGGCATTGGTATTTCCTGCGCTGAGCATCATGGCATGCATATTTGGGATGACTACGTATATATCGAAGTTGTTGACCCGGTAACAGGCAAGCCTTTGCCAGACGGCGAAATTGGCGAGCTTGTTTTAACTACCTTGCAAAAGGAAGGCGCGCCCCTTATTCGTTATCGTACGCATGATTTGACGCGCATTATTCCAGGTGATTGTGCCTGTGGAATGCATCATCCGCGCATTGATACCTTGGTTGGTCGCACTGATGACATGTTTAAGGTTAAGGGTGTTAACATGTTCCCTGCTCAGGTTGAAGAAGTTATTGCGGTAACTTCGGGTGCTTCTTCTGAGTATCAGGTAATGATTGAACACATTATGGGACGCGATGTTCTTACGGTATTGTTTGAAACTGAGCTAACGGGCGAAGATAAAGCTCGCTGTGAAGAAGAGCTGGCCATGATCTTCAAAGGTAAAATTGGCTGCACTCCTGACGCTAAGGGTGTTCCTCTGGGTGAATTGCCTCGTTCTGAAAAGAAAACGCAGCGTATTTTTGATAGTCGCTATTAGTTGCCATTGATAATAGACTGCAGTCCGTCCCTTTAAGGCGCTCCCGCTCGGATAAATGCCTTAGGCGGAAATACACTCAATGTTAGAGATGAGAGTGAGACAATTTGGCCAGGTAGAGGTATCTCACAGGCAGGAATGGTCTGCTCCAGCGAGCACAGCGACAGAAGAACTATGGCTGAATCAGAACTTACTAAAGAGAGTCTTTCTCAAATCACGCCGCGCAAACACAATGTGCGTGGCGTGATTTTTGCTTTATGTGGGGGTATTGGCTGGGGTTTTTCGGGGGCTTGCGCTCAAAACCTGTTTGATGGGTATGGACTTGATCCGTTATGGATTTCTTCGGTGCGTATGCTCTTCGCGGGGCTGCTTCTTTGCGTGTTTGCCTTGATAGTAAAACGTGGTGCATTTTTGCGCCTGTGGCGCTCTCCGAAAGATCTTGTTTGGTTGTTTGTGGTAGCAATAGCTGGACTAGCGTTTTGCCAGATTACCTATCTGTTTGCTATTAAGTATTCCAATGCAGGAACAGCAACGGTAATTCAATATATTGCTCCCGTCATGATCGTGCTCTTTCTTTGCTTTAAAGGTGGGCGTGCTCCTTTGGCTAAGGAAGTGCTTGCTATGTTTCTTGTGGCGGGGGGTACTTTCCTTTTAGCTAC
>FR895477.1:24305-28275 GCA_000434775.1 Eggerthella sp. CAG:368
CGATCCCGCCACAATGGTGCTTTCTCCCGAAGGACTCTTTTGGGGTCTAATGTCGGCAGTGGCTTTTGCTCTTTATACGCTTCTTCCAGGAAAACTGATGCTTCGTTATGGAAGTATTCCTATTGTGGCAAGCGCATTGCTTGTGGGTGGAATTGTGTTCTCGCTCATTCTTCAGTCATGGACAACAATTCCCCATATTGCTCCTGAAGGCTTTATTGTTTTGTTTGTCGGATTAGTGTTCATGGGGACGGTTGTCGGATTTACGCTGTATTTTCAAGCCGTTCAAGACATTGGCGCAGCAAAAACAAGCTTGATCGCAAGTGTTGAAACGGTTTCGGCAACGGTGTTTGCAGTTGTTTGGCTAGGAACATCCTTTACATGGATAGATATTGTTGGCTTTGTTTGCATTATGGCAACCGTTTTTATTCTGGCAAAACCTTCCGATACAATTAAGAGGAAAAGTGCGAACAAAGGGAGCTAATGACTCAAAACGCCAATCCCCAAAACCAAATAGATTCCCCAGAAGATGGTAGTCAACCATCTGTGCAGGAACAACAAGCATCAACTACTCAGCAAACGGGTGCGGAGTGCCAGCAACCTCATACGCCGCAAACCCCGCTACCTCCTATTACGCCTAAAGCTGAACAGCCAAATAGGAGTATGTCTGATACGGGCGTGGTTTCTCATGAAAACAACGGAGCGCAGACTAGTGGCTCACCGCTTCCTCCGCAGGGGTATCAGCAACCTACGCAGCAGTCGGGTCAGTTCCAGCAGAATGGGTATCAGCAACCTACACAGCCGGGCCAACCACAGCAACCCTACTCACAGCAACCTCAATATGGTCAGCAGCCAAATGATCAACAGGGCCAACAGCCTTATCAACAACAGCCAGCTCAATGGCAATCTCAGCAGCCTGGCCGGCAGCCATATAACCAGCAACCACCATTTCAGGTTCCGCAACAGCCCGATCAGTTCCAGCAAAATGGGCAGCAGCAAAACCAGCAAAACCAACAGCCGCAAAATAACGGTTGGTCATTCTTGCAGCCAGCGGGAAACAATAAAGATTCGGCTCCATTTACCCTTCTTTCAAGGCTGGGATGGTTTGCGCTTGGTTTTGTCGGTGGTTTTTTTGGCATGCTGGGAGCTTGGCTTATGGCAGGATCGCTTCCGCCAGAGCGCCGCAAGCAAGCTGTTAACACAACGTGGCTCGGATTCTTGTGCCAGGCAATCCTTGTGCTTATCTATATGTTGATGGGGGGCGCCTTCCCGTTTGCTCCAATGGGTGCGACGCAAACTGTAAGCACGTCTTCAACGGGGGCTTTTGGTTAATGAAGTGTTCTTCGCTCCGAAAAGAATTAGAAACATACGCTTACTACTCTAAACTGGTAAGAAAAACCAAAGAGGTGTTCAGTGTCCTTTATGGCACAATATAGGGAATATCTCGCGCAAGGAGCTGCATAGGCAGTCAGTTTAAGGAGAACCTCGCATGGCTAAAGTCTCTGAAATTTATGGCTCAATGGTCTTTAACGACCACGTTATGAAGGAGCGTCTCCCTTCTGCAACGTATAAGAGTCTTGCAAAAACTATTAAAGAGGGCAAACCTTTAGATATTGAAGTTGCAAACGTTGTTGCTCACGCAATGAAAGAGTGGGCAATTGAAAAAGGTGCAACTCATTACACCCATTGGTTCCAGCCTTTAAGTGGCATCACCTCAGAAAAGCACGATAGTTTCTTAAATCCAACAGGTGATGGACGCGCCATCATGACGTTTTCAGGCAAGGAGCTCATTCAGGGCGAGCCTGATGCATCAAGCTTTCCTTCAGGTGGTTTGCGTGCAACATTTGAAGCTCGTGGCTACACCGCATGGGATCCAACGAGCTACGCGTTTATTAAAGATGAAGTCCTTTGCATTCCTACAGCATTTTGCTCTTATACGGGCGAGGCTCTCGATAAAAAGACGCCTCTTTTGCGTTCTATGCGCGTAGTTGACGAACAGGCTCAACGCGTTTTGAAGTTCTTTGGTGAAGACGGTCACCGTGTTGTAACTACCGTTGGTTCCGAACAGGAATACTTCCTTATTTCTGAGAAGGATTACGAAAAGCGTCAAGATCTCATCATGACGGGCCGCACGTTGTTCGGAGCTCCTCCTAGCAAGGGACAGGAACTCGAAGAGCATTACTTTGGGGCTATTCGCCCAACGGTTAATGAGTTCATGAAAGAGCTTGATAACGATTTGTGGGCCTTGGGTGTTTCGGCAAAAACCAAGCACAACGAGGTTGCGCCTGCTCAGCATGAATTGGCTCCAATCTTTACCAATACCAACCGTGCAATTGATGAAAATCTTCTCACCATGGAGAAAATGCGTTTAGACGCTTCTCATTTTGGTTTGGTTTGCCTGCAGCATGAAAAGCCTTTTGAGGGAATTAACGGTTCCGGTAAACATAACAACTGGTCGCTTTCTTACGACAATGTTAATTTGCTTGATCCAGGCGATACCCCTATGGATAACCTCCGTTTCTTGATTTTCCTTACAAGCGTTATTGAGTCTGTTGACGAATATCAAGAACTTTTACGTATGAGTGTTGCTTCCGCTGGCAATGACCATCGTTTGGGTGCAAACGAGGCTCCTCCTGCTATCATTTCTATCTTCTTGGGCGATGAGCTTGGTGCTATTGTTGATGCGCTTATTTCTGGTGATGAATATCACTCCGCAGAGCGCGTTGCGCTAGATTTGGGTGTAGCTGTTCTTCCTAAGTTCTTGAAAGACAACACCGACCGAAATCGAACAAGCCCCTTTGCTTTCACGGGTAACAAATTTGAGTTCCGTATGCCTGGTTCTTCGGTAAACCTTTCTGATGCGAACATGATCCTTAACACGGCAATGGCAAAGAGCTTGAAAGACTTTGCGGATGCTATGGAGGGCAAAGAAGGTGCCGAATTTGAAAAGGCAGCAATTGCTTATATTAAAAAGACCTTAATCGATCACCAGCGCATTATCTTTAATGGCAATGGTTATTCTGAGGAATGGGAAGAAGAGGCAGCCCGTCGTGGTTTGCCTAATAACCGCACCACTGCAGAAGCGCTTCCTTGCCTTGTGAGCGAAAAGTCCATCAGCCTTTTCGAAGAGTTTGGCGTTATGAGCGAAACCGAGGTCAAGAGCCGTTATGAGGTTAAACTCGATAAATACACCAAGCTTCTCAACATTGAAGCGCGCGTTATGATTCGTATGGCTCGCCGTACCTATCTTCCTGCTATTAGCGATTACATGGCGAATCTTGCAAGCAATATCGTTACGGTTAAATCTGCTATCAGCGGTGCCGATATGGATGAACATGAAGCGTTGCTCAAGACGTTGCTCAAGGGTGTAAACGCGACAGGCAAATGTGTTCGCGAGCTTATTGCGCAGCATGATGCAGCTGAGGCAATCGAAGATTTGCAAGAGCAGGCAAATGCGTATGCGGAAAAAGTTATTCCTGCAATGGAAGCTTTGCGTGCTGAAGTTGACGCTCTTGAATGCATTGTTGAGCGCGACTACTGGCCTGTTCCTACCTATAACGACATCCTTTTCTACTCTTAAGAGTAAGCTGGAACAACAAGCCAGACAACGCAGTCAGACTCTGTTGTCCGGGCGAGTGGGTCACAAATTTTTGAAAGGCGGGGATTATTTCCTCGCCTTTTTTCGCGCCGGGCAACACAGCTATGCCGGACAACGCAGTCAGACTCTATTATCCGGCGGGAAACGAGAACTGTCCCGGACAATATCCTTTGGCTCCATTGTCCGTATGTAGATATTTATGCGGTCGCCATTGATTCGGCTCCATTGTTCATAGGTTACAGGTTTCTTTCTTTTTGTAGATATTTATGCGGTCGCCATTGATTTCGGCCACAATAGTACGGAAGAAAGAAAGCGAGAGCCAAAAGATGGAACAAATAAAACATTTCTTGGTTGCGCTATGAACATACCCCAGTA
>FR895477.1:28305-47488 GCA_000434775.1 Eggerthella sp. CAG:368
AATATTTGAGCACGCTTCCAAGTCACTTTTTAAAAAGTACGAAGCAGCTATTCTTGAGATGAAAACTCGTTTCGAGATTCTTGATGCCGACTTGGAGTTTCGTTTTAATCGCAATCCTATTCATCACATTGAGACACGCCTGAAAAAACCACGTAGTGTTTTTGAAAAACTCATTCGCTACGAAAAGCCGCTTACTCTTGAGTCAATGGAAGAAAACGTTTTAGATATTGCGGGGCTTAGGGTTATCGCATCGTACATTGATGACGTGTATGCTTTGGTAAAAGTGCTTTCTATGCAGGATGACCTGGAGATAATCAAAGTCAAAGACTATATTGCAAGCCCTAAACCTAACGGTTATCGAAGTTTGCATATTATCGTTAAAATCCCCATCTATTTCTTGGATCGCAAGCAGTATGTTCCTGTTGAAATTCAGTTCAGAACCATTGCGATGGACTTTTGGGCATCGCTCGAACATACCCTGAAATACAAGAAGAATCGTGAGCTTGAAGGCATTGACATGTATGACGAGCTTAAGAATTGCTCAGACATCATTAAAGATGTTGAGCACCGTATGCAAATTCTGATGCACGCCGTTCAAACTAATGATGTTGAAGAAGCTGCTCGTCAACGGCGAGATCAACTTAAAAAACAGGCTCAGCAGGTTGAGCAAGCAAAGATCTCCCATGCTGAAAGTGCGAGTTCTAAAACCAGCGCAAAAACCAACGGAGAAAACGAAAGTAAAATAAAAGCCAAAACTAAGGTGAAAGCCAAGGTGAAAAGTTAAACCGTCCGTACACTTTCCTCGTGCTACTCTAGTCAAATGGAGTAGAATAACGAAATAATAAAGGCCCGCCCACACTTTTTAAAGAAAGAAAGGCGGAATTTTCTATTAGTTTGCACGGAAGGAAATAAGATGGCTGATCTTCAACCAGTTGATTACATCTGGAAAAATGGTGAAGCGCTGCCTTGGGAACAAGCTACGACGCACGTACTTACTCATGCTCTACATTATGGCTCCGGTGTTTTTGAGGGTATTCGTTGCTATCATAATACTGATACAGATGAAGCGGTTATTTTCCGTCTTCGTGACCACATGGAGCGTCTCCATCGTAGCGCAAAAATTGCCATGATGGATCTTCCTTATTCTGTTGATGAGCTTTGCCAAGCAACGGTTGACATTATCAAAAAGAACAAGCTCAAGTCTTGCTATATTCGTCCTTTGGTGTACTACGGCTATGGTCAGATGGGTGTTGATCCAACGGGTGCGCCTGTTGACGTTATTATTGCTGTTTGGCCTTGGGATGCTTATCTTGGCGCAGAAGCGCTTGAAAATGGCGTCAAAGTAGGAATTTCTTCATGGCGTCAGCGCTCTTTCAATGCAATTCCGCCTGCTGTTAAGTCTTCTGCTTCCTATATGAACTCAATTTTTGCAAAACTTGAGGCAAAGAGCCATGGCTACGCTGAGGCAGTTATGCTCAATGAGCAGGGCTATGTTTGTGAAGGCACGGGCGAAAACCTCTTTACGGTTCGCAATGGTATCCTGTCTACGCCTCCGCTGTCTGATGGCTTGCTTGAGGGCATTACACGTGACACCGTTTTGACAATTGCTCTTGATATGGATATTCCTGCAATTGAAGAATCTCTTACGCGTGCCGATTTGTATATTGCAGACGAAATGTTCATGACTGGTTCTGCTGCTGAACTCACTCCTGTTGCAAGTGTTGACGATCGCGAGGTTGGCAAACCAGGTCCTATCACTAAAGCACTACAGGAGCGTTATTTTGATGTTGCTTATGGCAAGGTGCCTGAGCATGAAGAATGGATTACCCGCATTGCTTACTAGTCTGCGTTAATGTTTGGCTAAGAAGCGATTACGTCAGAGAGCCTTGGTCTGTGGCATCAAGGCTCTTTTTGTAAAAAGTCCAGCAGAAAGGGGGTGTCGATGTGTCTGATTTAAGAACGCCAGAAGTTGAAGATCTTTTAACGGTTTTGGCAGGAATAGAAAAAAACGATGATGCGTATGCCTTGCTTGAAGATTTATTCACCGTGCGAGAAATAAAAGATATATCGCAACGTTTGAGTGTGGCACGTTTGTTAAAGGAAGGAAAGTCGTATACCTCCATTGAGCAGCTAACGGGCGCTTCGGCAACAACCATCGCTCGTGTTTCGAAAGCTCTTAATTATGGTTCGGGAGGTTACAGAGTTGCCCTTGAACTTTTGCATGTTTCGGAGGACGTTGAATAAACGTAATTTCGCATGATAAATAGCACAAACATAAAACCTCTTTCTTCGAAAAGAAACTAAGAAGCAAATAGTTCTTTTAAAGAAAGAGGTTTTTTGTACCTAAAGTGACCGTGGCGAAAGATAAAGAAAAGCAGAAAAGGAAAACCAAAGAGACGACGCTTCAAAGAAAGGAAGAAAGAAAGAAGAATGGAAGCAGTAAAAGCCTTTTTGGCTCGTAAGGATATTGAAATATCAGTACAGCGTTATTTAATTGATGCCCTTGGCGCGATGGCGCAGGGTCTTTTTGCTTCACTATTAATGGGAACGATTCTTTCGACAATTGGTCAACAGGCGGGATGGCCATTTCTTGTTGAAGTTGGCGATTTTGCCAAAAGCGCTGCTGGTCCTGCCATGGCAGTAGCAATTGCTTTTGCTTTAAAATCGCCTGCACTCGTATTATTCTCCATGGTTGCGGTTGGATATGCAGCTAATGCGCTTGGCGGGGCAGGTGGCCCTCTTGCCGTTTTGGTTGTGGCGGTATTTGCTGCTGAAGCAGGCAAGGTAGTCTCAGGCGAAACAAAGATCGATATTCTCGTTACTCCGCTCGTTACCATTTTGGTGGGGTGTTTGCTTTCGATGGCATGGGCACCTGCTATTGGGGCGGCCGCAACCTGGGTTGGTGGCATTATTATGTGGGCAACCGAACTTCAACCCTTCTTCATGGGAATTATCGTTTCGGTGCTGGTGGGCATTGCGCTCACTTTGCCTATTTCCTCGGCTGCAATTTGTGCTGCCCTGGGATTGACAGGCCTTGCGGGCGGAGCAGCCGTTGCAGGATGCTGTGCGCAAATGGTGGGCTTTGCCATTATGAGCTTTAAGGAAAACCGTTGGGGGGGTTTGATTTCTCAGGGTTTGGGAACATCAATGCTTCAGATGGGCAACATCGTACGAAACCCTCGTATTTGGATTCCGCCTACCTTGGCCTCCGCTATCACAGGTCCTATCGCAACGTGTTTCTTCCAGCTAAAAATGAACGGTGCGGCAATTTCTTCAGGCATGGGAACGTGTGGTCTTGTTGGACCGATTGGAGTGTACACGGGCTGGCTTTCCGATATTGCATCAGGCGCTATGAGTTCCATTACGGCGTTTGACTGGGTGGGCCTTATTCTTATTTGTTTCATCTTGCCAGGCGTTCTTACGTATTTCTTCGGACTATTCTTCAGAAAGATTGGGTGGATAAAAGAAGGCGATCTTACCCTCGCTTCGGCTGATGAGATGGTAAAAGAAAAGAAAACCGCAGAAGAGTGAGTGACGTTTCGGAGGATGAGGCGGCGACGTTGGTCTGCTGTTTGACACTCGTTTAGCTAAAAAGAATGAATTTAGCGATAAAAATGTAAAGATTTCATTAGATAATACTCGGATACAAATAACGTTTGAAAGAACAGAAGAAAGGATAAAGCATGAAACTTAAAACCTTGGCAAAAGTTTTTTCGGTTGCAGCTGTTTTGACGCTTGCAATGGCTTTAATGGTGGGATGTTCTTCCGGTAGCTCAAAATCTGATTCTGACTACAAGTTGGTTAACGATGGCAAGCTCACTGTTGCAACTTCTTTGGATTTTCCTCCCTTTGAAAGCCTTGATGGCGACACCCCAACAGGTTACAGCGTTGCTGTAATTCAGGAGGTTGCAAAGCGCTTGGATCTTGAATGCGAAATCAAGAACACCAAGTTCGACACCATTGTTCCTGCTGTTGCTTCTGGTGGACAGTTTGACGTTGGTATTTCTTCCATCACTATCGATCCAGAGCGTTCAAAACAGGTCGATTTCTCTGATCCTTACTACATTGCCGATCAGTCAATTGTTGTAGTGAAGGGTGCATACACCAGCGTTGATCAACTCAAGGGTAAGACTATTGCCGCTCAAACTGGCACCACTGGTTTTGATTATGCTCAGGAAAACGTTTCCGATAATGTTGTTGGTTTCGACGAGGCAACTGCCTGCTTCGCTGCTCTTCAGTCCAAAAATGCTGAAGCTATCGCCATCGATCTTCCGGTTGCTGAGGCAATGATTTCTTCTGCTTATCCAGACTATGAAATTCTTGAGAAAATCGCTACAGGCGAAGAATATGGTATCGCTATCAACAAGGACAACACTGCTTTGAAAGATGCAATCAATAAAGTTCTTGGAGAGATGGACAAAGACGGAACTCTTAAGAGTCTTCAGGATAAGTATCTCGGATAGTGACATCCTAGGGTACAATTCGATTTGCTCGAATTACAGAAAAGGTATATATGCTACGTTCCATGAAACAAGGCAAGCTTTTTGTGATTGTCGCGGCTTTGATTTTAGCCGCGACAATCATTTTTCCTTTGGCTTGCACACAAACCGCTTCTGCGCTTGAAATTGAAAAATGTTCCGCGCGCTCCAATCAAGACAGTGGAGCAGGGGTTTTGGGCGCCACCGAAACGCGTGTTACGTGGGAAGCACAAACTGATGATTCAGAAACTATTTCTACGATTTGGTTGACGTTTCCTCAGGGAACTGAGTTTTCCATAGAAGACACGCGCTTAACTAAGCTTTCAGGTGCCGATAAGATGACACGTGAATTCCTTGGAGCTAACTATGAAAAAGAGGACGATACTCTAAAAATTTCGCTCAACGAACCATTAGCGCCAAGTTCCTATTTACGTGTTGAAGTATACGGGGTGTTTTTCCCGGCTGACGGTGGCTCAATGGTGGTAACGGGTTCGTATCAAACGACCGATGGCTCCACGCGTGATTTACCTGACGCCCCTGGTATTGATGTTTTGTCGGTTTCGCTTCCTGATCAAATTGCTTCATGGATTAACAATCAAGACTGGGCAAAAGCTTGGAACTCAAATAAGTTTCTACATTTATTCTTAGACCCAGCCATTATGGTTACGAGTTTCCCTGTGGTATTCAGCGGGTTTTTGCAGGCATTAGTAATTGTTGCCATTGCTTTTCCCGTTGCTATTCCCTGTGGTTTGATGCTTTCCCTTATGCGTATGTCGCGCTTTAGAGTGTTGCGTGGCATTGCTACCACTTACGTTAACGTTGTTCGCGGAACGCCGCTGTTCTTGCAAATTTATATTGCCTTTTTCGGTTTGCCTTTGGCGGGTATAAATCCTCCTCCAATTATGCTAGGCGTCATTGTTTTGGCTATGAACTCTGCGGCATATTTGTGTGAGATTTTCCGTGCAGGCATTCAATCAATCAGTAAAGGCCAATTTGAAGCGGCTGCCTCTTTAGGAATGAATAAAGCGCAAACCATGCTCTTTGTTATTATTCCGCAAACGATTCGTCGCGTTATTCCTACTATGACGAGCGAGTTCATTCTGCTTTACAAAGACACTTCACTTCTTGCTGCGGTTGGCATTATGGAAGTTGTAATGTATGCAAAAACTATCGTTGCTTCAACGGGCAGCATTACGCCTTATATTGTTGCGGCAATTTTCTACCTTGTTATTACGCTTCCACTCACCAAAATTGTGGGCAATTTCGAGGCTAAGCTTGCAGAAAAAGATGGCGGCCAGGCGGTAGTAAAGAAGGAAAAGAAAGCAAAGGGTTTCTTGCGAAAGGGTTCTTATGAGTCCAGTAAGTAATACAGAAGAACAGCCTGTTGTCCGCATCAAGGAATTGCACAAAAGCTACGGCGATTTAGAAGTGCTCAAAGGCGTTGACTTAGACGTTAAGCGTGGTGAAGTAGTGGTAATTTTGGGCCCATCCGGTTCAGGAAAATCCACGCTGTTGCGCTGCGTTAATTTGCTTGAGGTTCCCACTTCGGGAAAAATCTTCTTTGAGGATACCGAAATAACGGATCCTTCCACTGATATAAATGAGTTGCGCAAGCATGTGGGTATGGTATTTCAGAGCTTCAACTTATTTCCTCATCTTACGGCGAAGGGCAACGTAATGCTTGCTCAACAAAAGGTATTAAAACGCAGTAAAGAAGAAGCAGAAAAAATTGCCTTAGCAGAGCTTGAAAAAGTTGGATTGCTCGAACGTGCCGATCATTATCCCAATCAACTTTCGGGTGGTCAGCAGCAGCGCGTTGCTATTGCGCGCGCGCTTGCTATGGAGCCTCACGTAATGTTGTTTGACGAGGCAACAAGCGCTCTTGACCCTGAACTGGTTCGTGGTGTTTTGGATGTTATGAAATCCCTTGCAAAAGAAGGGATGACCATGATGGTTGTTACGCATGAAATGGGCTTTGCTCGTGATGTGGCAGATCGAGTGGTGTTTATGGATGGTGGCGTTGTGGTTGAACAGGGCGCCCCAGCTGAAGTATTCGATCATCCTCAACACAATAGAACCAAAGACTTCTTAGGGCATATTTCATAGTAGAACAAACGTGTCAGCTGCTTTGTTGGAATGTGGCTGCATGCATTAGGCACTTTGCTAAAACATAGGTATATGCGCTAAGAGCTTTGTTGGAATATAGTTCGTGTCATGAAGATGTTTGAGGAATAAAAAAGTTTTCATTCACGGAGTTGAGAAGTTCTAACGCGCGCGCTACGCTAAGTGGCGAAACGTGCGAGAGAGGAATACCTCATGGAACGAAAGAATGCTTGGAAAGATTATTCAGAAAAAGAACTTTCTGAACTTGCGAAACTCAACGAAGGCTATATTGACTTTATCTCAGAATGTAAAACAGAACGTCTGTGTGCTAAGCGTGCTATTGAACTTGCCGAAAAAGCAGGATATGTTTCCCTTGAAAAAGCGCGTAAAAAGGGCCTAAAACTCAAGGCTGGAGACAAAATTTGGGCTGATATTTACGGAAAGTCAATCATGCTTGTTCAGATTGGCAAAGAACCTCTCTCTGGCGGGTTCAATATCTTAGGTGCGCACATCGACTCGCCGCGTCTTGATCTTAAACAGAACCCTTTGTATGAAACCAACGATTTTGTTTTATTAGACACGCATTATTATGGCGGAATCAAGAATTATCAGTGGGTCACTTTGCCTTTGGCGCTCCATGGCGTAATTGCGAAAAAGGATGGTTCACTGATAGAGGTTTCGGTCGGTGACAAGCCCGAAGACCCTGTTTTTTGCGTGACTGATTTGTTGCCGCACTTGGGTGATGAGCAAATGAAGAAGACGGGCAACCTTGTTGTCGAGGGTGAAAACCTTGATATTTTGGTGGGAAGCCAGCCGCGCACAACTACGGAAGCAGAAGCTGAGGTCGCTGGGGAAAAGAAAAACAAAAGCTACGAAGATGAGCTTAAGGTGCTTTCTCAAAAAGAACCTGTAAAATCTCATTTACTTTCGTTGTTGTTTGATACGTATGGCGTTGAGGAAGAAGATTTTCTTTCAGCTGAATTGGAAGTTGTCCCCGCAGGCAGAGCGCGTGAGTGCGGCTTTGATCGCAGTCTTATTTTGGGGTATGGCCAAGACGATAGAGTTTGCGCTTACACTTCACTTATTGCTCAGCTTGAAGTTGAAAAACCACGCACCACGAGCGTTTGTATTTTGGCCGACAAGGAAGAAATTGGCAGCGTGGGCGCAACGGGTATGACCTCAATGTTCTTCGAGAATACTATTGCTGAAATTATGGAACTTGCGGGAGAGGGCGGTCTTTTGCCTTTGCGTCGTGCGTTGGCGAATTCAAATATGCTCTCAAGCGATGTAAGTGCAGCATTTGACCCCGCCTATGCTTCGGTGTTTGAAGCAAAGAACAGCGCGTATTGTGGTAAAGGATTGGTGTTTAACAAATACACGGGTGCTCGTGGAAAGTCGGGTTCAAACGATGCCAATGCGGAATACATCGCTTATCTGCGTCGCATCATGGACGAATCAAAGGTGCACTATCAAACAGCAGAGCTCGGTCGTGTTAATGCAGGTGGCGGCGGAACTATCGCCTATATTTTGGCTCAGTATGGCATGAATGTTATTGATTGTGGTGTTCCTGTGCTTTCGATGCATGCTCCTTGGGAGGTTACTTCTAAGGCTGATGTGTATGAGGCTTATCGTGGCTACATCGCCTTTTTGAATGCCTAGGGATGCTTAATTGCGGTTTGTGTGATTATGTAAGTAAATTGCTAGACAACACGCTTACTGAGCTTCGCCAGGTACTAGGAAACAACTTGCATGTTTTTACCTAAGAATCGTAGAAGTTGCACGATATGGTGTCTATAATGAGGGAACTTGCATGAGTTGGTGAGCAGGTTCCCTTTGGAATTTGGTAATAATTATTTTTTTGAGGAGTGTTTCATGGCTTATTACTTTGAAGAACCATCACGTACTTTTAACGAGTATTTGCTTGTTCCAGGATATTCTTCTTCGGAGTGTACGCCTGAAGCGGTAAGTCTTAAAACTCCTCTTGTTAAGTTCAGCAAGGGTGAAGAACCTACGATTTCGCTTTCCATTCCTATGGTTTCGGCAATTATGCAGGCTGTTTCTGACGATGGAATGGCTGTAGCTTTGGCCCAGCAGGGTGGTCTTTCTTTTATCTATGGTTCTCAGTCAGTTGAAGATCAAGCTGCTATGGTCGGTCGTGTAAAAGATCACAAAGCGGGTTTTGTTCGCAGCGACTCCAATTTGCCTCCAACCGCAACGCTTCGCGATGTTGTTGCTTTGAAGGAAAAACGTGGTCATACCACTATGCCAATCACTGAGGATGGTCGCTCCCAAGGTAAGCTTTTAGGTATTGTCACGGGGCGCGATTATCGTCTTTCTCGTATGAGCCTCGATGAGCCTGTTACCAATTTTATGACTCCTCGCGAAAAGCTCATTGTTGCTTCTGCTGAAACTAGCTTAAAGGAAGCAAACGATATTATTTGGGATAACAAACTTAACTCGCTTCCCATCGTTGATAGTGAAGATAATCTGCTTTATATGGTTTTTCGTAAAGACTATGAGCAACACAAGTCCAATCCAGACGAATTGCTTGACAGCCACAAGCGCTATCTTGTTGGCGCTGGTATTAATACGCGTGATTATGCAGAGCGTGTTCCTGCGCTTATTGACGCGGGTGCCGATGTCTTATGTATTGACTCTTCTGAGGGATATTCCGAATGGCAGTCACGCACTATTGATTGGATTCGTGCTCACTACGGTAATTCCGTAAAGGTTGGCGCTGGAAACGTTGTTGATCGTGATGGCTTCCGCTTCTTGGCTGAAGCTGGTGCAGACTTTATTAAAGTTGGCATTGGCGGCGGTTCTATTTGTATTACGCGTGAGCAAAAAGGTATTGGCCGTGGCCAAGCAACCGCATTGATTGAAGTTGCTGCTGCTCGCGATGAATATTTCCAGGAAACAGGCGTTTATATTCCAGTTTGCTCTGATGGTGGCATTGTATATGATCACCACATGACATTGGCTCTTGCTATGGGCGCTGACTTCATGATGCTCGGTCGCTATTTTGCTCGTTTTGACGAAAGTCCAACCAACAAGGTAAACGTTAACGGCAACTATATGAAAGAGTATTGGGGCGAAGGTTCTGCTCGTGCTCGCAACTGGCAGCGCTATGATCTCGGTGGAGCTAAGAAGGGCATGACGTTCGAAGAAGGTGTAGACTCTTACGTTCCTTATGCGGGTGCATTAAAAGATAATGTTAGCCTCACGCTTTCAAAGATTAAATCCACCATGTGCAACTGTGGCGCTTTGACCATTCCCGAATTGCAAGAGAAGGCTAAGCTTACCGTTGTAAGCTCAACTTCTATTGTTGAAGGTGGCGCGCATGACGTCGTTCTTAAAGACAAAACTCCGTATGTAAGCAACACCATTCACTAGTTCTTTAGTTGTTTGTGGCGGATAATTCATAAAGCAAGCGTCTGGCGCTTTGTATGAAGGCAAGAAGGGCTGATGGAGCTTAAAGAGCTTTGCTTGGCTAACAAAGAACGAAATAGTGATTGATTTACTGACCTCGCAAAACTGCGGGGTCAGTTTTTTATGCCTTTACCCTCATCCCTTTTTCCTGCAAGCCTTTTTGAGCCTTACTCATTTTGTTCTTTTGGGTTTTGCTTCTTAAGACTTTTATCAAGGTTAAAACTATTAATGTTGCTTTTAGTGGTGCTTTGATCGACAAATAGTACAGAGTAAAAGCAAACAAAAGCCTTTCTTGCGCAGGCTTATCAGGGGGGTTCGTTTGTTATACTTGCCTAGTTGCAAAGAAAGGGGAGCACACAGTGAAATCATATAGGATGATAGCTGTAATAGTGGTTATTATGCTATGCGTGTGCACCTTTGTCGGTTGTTCGAGTGAATCGAATCCTTCTAAGAATACTGACAACCTTCAACCTATCACCGTTGGTTCTGATAACTATCCGCCGTTTAACTTTCTTGACGAAAACGGAAGTCCTACTGGCATTGACGTTGAAATTACAACGGAAGCCTTTCGTCGTATTGGTTATGAGCCAACGTTTACCCTCATCAAATGGGAAGACAAGGACATCTTGCTCGAGAAGGGCGAGATTGATTGTGTGGCAGGTTGTTTTACTATGACAGGGCGTGAAAACCAATATAATTGGGCTGGTCCTTACATGAAAAGTCGCCAGGTTGTTGCAGTGAATCCTTTAAGTGATATTACTTCTTTGGCAGACCTTGAAGGAAAAGTCGTTGCCGTTCAGGCGACTACGCGCCCTGAACAAATTTTTCTACAGGGCTTAAATAGTCGTGTACCAAACATCAAAAGCTTATTCTGTTTAGAAGATGGATCGCTGTTGTATCCTTCGCTGAGGAAGGGTTATGTTGATGCGATTGCTTTGCATGAAACTTCGATTTTGCAATATGAGCAGGATTATGGCGTGGATTTTCGTATTCTTGATGAGCCTATTCTTGAGGCTGATCTTGGCGTTGCGTTTTATAAAGATGATGTTCGCGGCATAGCTGAACGTATGGATGAAGTGTTTGATGAAATGTATCGCGATGGCACGCTTAAAGCAATCATTGGGAAATATCTTGATGACCCCGAAAAGTATTTGGGGGTCTATGCAAGTGAAAGATAGGGTTGCATCATCTTCGTGGCTCAGCTCTTTAGGATGCTTTTTTCGGACTCGAGTTTTTTTGCTTGGCCTTGTGATTGTTCTGGTTGTTGGCTTGGTTTTTTGGGGAATTTTAACCAAGGAGGCTCGAGATCGGGCTACAAGCACCCTTAACTACATCCAAGAACAAAGCCTTTCGTTTGATTCATATAACAATGCGAGCCAAGCAAAGAGTGTTATGCGTGCTATTGAAAATGCTGGTCAGCTTGCGCGCAATATTGAAGAAGACGGGGGTGTAAGCAGAAATAATTTTGAGCAGTATGTTTCTGAATTGCGTTTGACGGGCGCACTTGTACTTTCTCCTGAAGGTGAAGTTGAAGAGGAATATTCAACTGACGGTGTCGGTTCATCTCAGCTTTTGGACACTATTACAAACAAGACAGCGCTTGAGGTTGCTCAGTACCCCCAGAAAACCTATACAGGACGCGTGGAATTAAACGATAGATCGTACGTTGATTTTGCTTGTGCATATCGTCTTGATGAAAGAGGCATTGTAGTTTCGCTTTATCATACCGATGCAGAATTTGCGAATCGATATACACTTTCCTTACAAAGCATGCTGAATGGTTATTCTGCGGCAGATTACGGCACTATTGTTATTGAAAAGAACAACAAAATTATTGCTTCGAATAAAAACAATAATGGTGACACCGATGCCGTTGGGGTGGATACGCGTAATGAAAACGTTGTTAAGACAATCAAAAATACGTGTGAAACAAACGAGCAGAAGATTGTTGAGTCTAACGGTACGCTATATTTAGGGGAATACGGTAAAGCGCGTGACTTCTACGTGTATACCTATACGTCTGCGCTTCCCATTTTTGGGAAAGTAGCTTTGGCCTGCTTTGCTGCAATTGTGCTTTATGCATCTATTCTAGGAGCGTTTATTTTTTTGCGTCATCGTTCAGAGAGCAAACATTTAGCTGAGCGAATAATGACTGAGCACAGATATAACAAGCGTTTAGAAGAAGCTGCGCAAGAGGCGCAAAATGCCAACAGGGCAAAAACAGAGTTTCTTCAGCGTATGAGCCACGATCTTCGCACTCCAATCAATGGTATTCGTGGCATGGTTAAAGTGGGTGATATGTGCGCCGATGATCTTGTTAAGCAAGAGGAGTGCAGGCAAAAAATTTGGGATGCTTCAGGCTTGCTTCTTGATTTGGTGAACGAAATCCTCGATATGAGTAAGTTAGAAAGCGGCAAAATCAATTTGGATGTGCAGCCGCTCAGTATTTCCGATACCATGCGAGAACTCTATGAGATTATTGAACGTCAAGCATCCTTGTCTAAGATAAAAATCATGCATGAACCCTTAAAGGTTGAACATCCGTGCGTTTACGCTAGTCCGATTCATTTGAAGCGTTTGCTTATGAATATCATGAGCAATGCTGTGAAATACAACAAGGAAGGTGGCGAGGTTCACGTTTCTTGTTGTGAGACTGCATACACGAACGGTATTGGAACATACGTCTTTACTATTGACGATACTGGTATTGGCATGAGTGAGGAATTTAAGAAACATGTTTTTGAGCCGTTTGCTCAGGAGGGACGAAAAGGTGCGGGGAATCGCGAAGGGACGGGTTTGGGCATGCCTATCGCGAGGAGCTTGTGCGAGATAATGAATGGCACTATCGAATTTGATAGCAAGATTGATGTTGGTACTACGTATGTCATTACACTGCCGTTTCGTGTGTGTGAGGGCGAAAGAGCTTCTTTTTTGTGTGAGGAAAAAGAAGACAAAGAGATTGGAGAGCCCTTAATCGAGGGCGTGCGCATACTCCTTGTAGAAGACAATGAGCTTAACCGTGAAATTGCTCAATTCCTTTTAGAATCAGCAGGAGCTCAGGTAGTTGCGGCGGTTGATGGACAAGAAGCTTTTGAGACATTCAAAGAGAGCGAAGAAGGGTTCTTTGATGCCATTATCATGGATATTATGATGCCGCGTATGGATGGTTATGAAGCTACTAGATGTATACGTGTGCTTGATCGCAAAGATGCAACTAAGATTCCTATTATCGCAATGAGCGCTAATGCATTTGCGGAAGATCGTCAGAATGCGCGCGAAGCTGGCATGGATGAGCATCTTGTAAAGCCCTTTGACCCATCGCTTATGATTCGTACCATTGCGAAATTTGTTGATGAAAGAAAATCTTCCAAAGAATAAGCCAGAGCCGGACAACGCAGCCGGAGGATATTGTCCGTTGTCCCGGTTGTCGCGCTTGTCCGGGTGAACCGCTGCGGCTAATGGCGAGCGTGCTTACCGCGCTTGCGGCTAAAGAGACTACCGAACGCAGCACCAGCACCTGCGATGGCTGCAGCGCATGTCGCGAAGAGCCCCATCCCGTTATCGCCTGTCTTGGGGGTTGCGGCTACTGCAGTGCCTGCCTCGTCGGCATAGGCCTTACGAACCAAGGAGGTGTCGGTATCTGTCGCCTTGGAGGCGTCGTCGCTCTTGTCGCCTTTGTCGCCCCATGGGTCATCGGAGGGTTCTACGCCCTCACGTAGGATTTGGGTTTCTGTGGCAGCAGTTTTATCTTTTACGGGATCGCCAAGAGCTTCCTCACCAGCGACACCGATTACCTGCCCCCTGACGTAATCGGTGTAGTCACCATAGGTATCCGTGAAGGCAAAGTTGCGAACCGCGCCGTTTGCGGGTACCTTGATCGAGCTATCGCCAAGAATTTCGATTTTGGCTAAGGGTACGTTGGAGCCGTCGCCTGCATCTGGTACAAGCGTTACGTCATTTTGCACCAGTACTGCAGCGCACGATCCCTTTGCATACACGTTCGAGTTCAAGATGAAGAGATCTTTTCCGTCAAAGGGATCCATGCTGCTACTCGATACATATATGCCGTAGCCGCCCCCAGCCGTTCCATCTCCATACAGCCCCTCAATACGGGGAGCATCAGCGTTCAGCTTCACCTCGGAATTCGAAATATGAACCCACGCTGTACCGCTGCCATGGTAAGCACTGGCGAGGATTCCGTGTGCTTCGCCTTTGTCGGTTATCTTGGAATTAACGGTGACGTTAGAATCGAAGAAAAGCACCGTTGACGATTTGCCGATATTCGATGCGAATATTCCTGTCGAGGTGGTTTTTCCTATGGTGTCGATGTTTACTGTGGAATCAATAACAGAAAAGTTAGTTCCCGAGATTCCCCAAGCCCAATCTACGGGGTTCTCTGCATTGCCTGATTTTACGTTTACCGTAGCACCATTATCGATTCTAATGGTGGGCCCTACATTTTCGCTCGTGTCAAGGGCGTGGATACCATGGGTACTTCTGCCCGATCCAGAACCGCTGCCTGTGGCTTCAGCATTCACTGTTGTACCGTCGATAGTCACATAGCCACCCTGTGTTCCGTCGCTCTCTGCAACAATGGCCTTTTCCTGGGCCTTCACATTCAGCTCACCATCGCCTGCAATAGTGAGATTGCCGTCTTGCACGGAAACGCCAGTTTTTTTGTCCTCATCAGCGGTGGCTTTGGTGGCATCGACCGTGTTCTTGTTATTCACGTTGATATTCAGGTCACCCTTGGCAGAAATACCCGTGCCGTTGTAGCCGTCCAGGTTCAAGTTGTCCTGGGTTTGCCAAATCCAACCCGTGCCACTTGAGCCAACGGTGTTATATTGTGTGCCGTCGACATTAATCCATTCAGCTGCAAATGCGCTGCCAGGGCATAAAATCAAGCCTGAAAGCGCTAGTGCCGAAACGCCCAGCACAACCTTGCGGCGGATAGCACGGAATGGGTCGTATGTGGGAGCTGCTGCCGCTGCGCAGTGTTTTGCGCGTGCTTCCAAAGGAAGGTTTGCAACATCAATGTGTAACGGGACGTTCTTCGTTGTTTGATTCATGGTTATTCCTTTCAAGGAGGGCAGCTCTCTTCGCGCAAACCCTCATTGCGCGAACATCAGAGAAACAAAACCTGATTTAATCTGCTTTAATCTGGCCCAAGCCTCAGCTTTGACTGCCGTATTGGTAAACCGTATATTCAAACACCTTGTTTTTATAGGTTCGTTTATACGAACCAACGCGTTTACCTGGGGTTTTGGTAAATAGGTATTGAAATAAAGGCTTTTAAGCTGAAGCCAGTAAAATGATGGGTAAACAAAGCACATAAAGAGAATCATAAAGAGCAACATGAAGAGAACAGTGGGTTTAGGGCCATTAAATTGTTCGGCAGTTTTTATAGGAGCGTGTCATGTTTAGACCATTAAGAAGAAAAGCGCGTCAGATATCAGACGAAGAGGCGAAGCAGCTCTTAGTTAAAGAGCGCCGCGGTGTTCTTGCTGTTAATGGTGACGATGGATATCCTTTCGCGTTGCCCATCAATTATTATTTTGATTCCGCTGCGAACAAGATATATTTCCACGGTGCGAAAGAAGGGTATAAGGTTGATGCTCTTAAGCGTTGTGACAAAGTGTGCTTTACGGTGATGGGAAACGAACACACCGTTGAAGGAGAAAAATGGGCTCCGTTTATGCAAAGCGTGGTTGCTTTTGGCCGTTGTGCGCTCATTGATGATAAAGATGAAGCGGCTGATAAAGTACGCATCATGGCGCTCAAATATTATCCCAGTGCTGAAGAGGTTGATAGAACTCTTGCTTGCTCATCTCAAGGAATGCTGTTGTATGAAATAACTATTGAGTATCTTACGGGTAAGCAAATTCAAGAAAAATGAGAGCGAACTATGGCCTTCAGCGAAGAGGAGTTATGTGGTACCGATCGGGCAGTTCGTCTTTGTTTACGAGATATTTTAGGTATGCCATAGTTTGCGCTAAAAGCGAACGCCTCCCAAAGATTGTGCGGTTTTCCCACGTGGTGCGTTTGGGCGCTTGGGTGGAAAGATAGGCGAGCTCTCCTGGGTCAGAGACACCCAAATCGCAAACCTTCTGAAAACTTTTCACTTGTCTTTGATAGTGATCCTCGATTTTCGCGCAACGCTCTGAAAGATTATGACCTTCGGCTCCGTGGCCAGACAGAACTAGCTGTGCGTTTAACTTTTCGAGTCTTCGGTTTGTTTTCAAAAGAAGCTCGAGTTGATTTTCTTCGGTTTCAGTCATTACGGGTGGATAGCCGGTGTGGAGTACCTGGTCACCACCAACGAACACGCCAGCCTCTTCATCATAGAGACAAAGATGATGAAGGTCGTGTCCAGGGGTTTCTAGAACTTGCAGGTTGTATCCGCCAACGCTAAGAACATCTCCTTCGTGCAGAACAGTTATGCTTCCCTTAAAAGAGCCCGAGCGAGTCATAGGCTCCCAATAGGCAGAGTCATAATAATCGCCTACATTGTGGCTCTTGCTTACTGCTCGTTCAATTTGTCCAATTTCCGTAGCAGACATTACGGGCGTTCCACGCAGCTCGTAGGAGGGAATGCCTCCATAAACAGTCATTTCAGGCCGCCAAATTTGGGAAAGGCCCGCGCAGTGATCCCAGTGAAAGTGTGTGATGAAAACATCAATCGAATTCCAGGGAATTTCCAGTTCAGACAGGGCATAATCATACGCTTCAAAGGTTTCAGGTTCATCGCATCCTGTATCGATAATAAGGGAGCGCACCAGCCCGTTTTCGCCCGTCGCTTTAAAGATATAGGAGTTGCTTGGACCGATTGCTTCAGGCATGGGAAGATCAAGCCGATAGAGGTTGTTCGCAAGCTCTACTAGGCGCGGTCTGTCAGAATAAACGATTGGCATGCGAGTCATATAAGCTCCTTTCCCCGATAACATACACAGATACTAAGGCATCTATCGAGCACATGATAGCGCAAAGCCGAACAGTCCTCTTTTTTTCTTTACACCTATTTCTTTATTGTGATAAAGTGCAACGCATGACATTTCTGACGGAACATACCAGCACAATCAAGTGCGATAGCGAAGGAATTTTGGGAGCTCAGCGTACGGGTGCTCTTAAAGCGTCTTTTTCTGTTGTTCTTGATACGTGTGCCATTATGACTCAGCACCTTGCGCAGGAATGTACCAATGTTCGTGCGATCATGACGCAGCATCTCGCTCAGGGATGTACTAACAAATGCGCCATCATGACTCAGCACCTCGCTCAGGGATGTAAGCGTACGCAGCAAATACCATATTATCGATATTGTTAGCACACGGGTTTTGGCTCGGTGCTTTTTTTGTGCCTCGAGCCACAGGTCGTGTGCGCCTCCAAGCAATATCTGAGTGCGATGTTTGAATCAAAAGCACGTATTAGAAGGCCAGCTGCTTGCAAGCTAAGCAATCGCGGGTTTAAAAGGGTGGATATAGCTAAAATGCTCGCTGAACTTTAGGAAAAATGAGTGCTGTCAAAACAGTTGGTTTGGTTTTGCAAAGACGCAGATGGCAAAACATATACCGCGTTGTTTGTAAAGTAACAAAAAAGACCCCTTGTAAGAGGGACGTGAAAGAGTAAAACCATGGTAATGAAAATATGCATCATTCTTATTTTTGTTGGCGTTGTTGTTGGTGTGGGAATTTATACCCGCCAGCACGCAAAAAGCGTTGACGGATTTATTTTAGGAGGGCGAAACGTTGGCCCTTGGCTTTCAGCTTTCGCCTTCGGCACGAGCTATTTCTCTGCGGTAATTTTTGTTGGATATGCCGGCCAGTTTGGATGGAAGTATGGCTTAGCGGCTTTTTGGATTGGTATCGGAAACGCCATACTGGGCTCTCTACTTGCCTGGTGGGTGCTCGGTCCTCGTACGCGCGAGATGACACAGCGTCTTAAGGCAACAACAATGCCCGAGTTTTTCGGAAAGCGCTATAAGTCTAAGGCGCTTCGCATTGCTTCGGCTGCCATCATCTTTGTGTTCCTTATTCCTTATACTGCTTCTGTTTATAACGGTCTTTCCCGATTGTTTGGTATGGCATTTGGTCTTCCCTATGAAGCATGCGTAATTGGTATGGCGCTTGTTACGTGCATTTATGTTGTTCTTGGTGGATACATGGCAACCGTTTTGAACGACTTTATCCAGGGCATCATTATGCTGGTGGGTATTATTGCGGTTATTGCTGCTGTTCTTGCTGGTCAAGGAGGCTTTTCGGAGGCTATTATTTCACTTTCTCAAATTCCAGCAGAAGGGACCGATCTTCAAGGTGCTTTCGTTTCGATGTTTGGCCCCGATTTGCTCAATCTGTTGGGTGTTGTTGTTCTTACTTCGTTGGGTACTTGGGGCTTGCCTCAGATGATCACCAAGTTTTATGCCATTAAAACAGGTCCTGCCATCAAACAGGGAGCTATTATCTCGACGGTTTTTGCTGCTGTTGTTGCGGGCGGAAGTTATTTCTTGGGTGGTTTTGGTCGGCTGTTTGGCGATGAAATTTCCTACGCGGCAAACGGCACGCCAATTTATGACTCAATTATTCCAACCATGCTTTCTGGTTTGCCTGATATCTTGCTTGGTATTGTCGTGGTGCTCGTTCTTTCTGCATCGATGTCAACTCTTTCGTCGCTCGTTCTTACCTCTTCATCTACGCTCACGCTCGACCTTATCAAGGGTAATATTGTGAAAGAAATGGGTGAGCGCAAGCAGATTACTTGGATGCGCGGCTTGATAGTTGTGTTCGTTTTGATTTCCGCGGCGATTGCCTTGGTCCAGTACAACTCAACAATTACGTTTATCGCACAGTTGATGGGTATTTCTTGGGGTGCATTAGCGGGCGCGTTCTTGGGTCCTTTCTTCTGGGGCTTGTTCAGTGGGAAAATCTCGAAGGCAAGCGTTTGGGTAAGCTTCATCTTGGGCGTTGGCCTTACCACTTCAAATATGTTTATTGGGTTCATTGCCTCGCCTATTAACTGCGGCGCAATTGCAATGCTACTTTCTCTTGTGGTGGTTCCGCTGGTTAGTTTGTTTACGCCAAAGGTTCCTTTTAACGTTAAGCCTCCAAGAACAGAAGGCGCAATCGATCGCGAATATGTGAGTGAATTAAAAGGAAGGACAAGCGAGCTTTAGGCGCTATTTT
>FR895477.1:47553-50397 GCA_000434775.1 Eggerthella sp. CAG:368
GTTTCCTTTTTTGTAACAAATTGCCAACAAAATCTGCGTATAATTTACGCGAATTATCCCGAAAAAAAGAAAAGAAGGAAGGTATGGAAGGTTTCGAGCTTATTAGTACCGGAGCGCTGTCGATAATTCCGCCTTTGTTGGCATTGGGCTTGGCTCTGCTTACAAAGGAAGTATACTCGTCGCTGCTTGCGGGTGTTTTCTCTGGCTTGATCATCTACGAATTCACTCTTGAAGGCGCGGGTGTTAGCCAGCTTATTACGGCGTTTACCTTAATCCCAACTATTCTTGCCGAACAAATAATGGGGAATGCTGCCCTTGTGTTGTTCTTGGCATTATTGGGAGCGCTGGTTGTGGTCATTGCCGTTGCGGGTGGCTCTCGCGCTTATGCGCAGTGGGCTGCCGAGCACATCAAAAGTGCGCGTATGGCTTCGGTCGTAACAGCGTTGTTAGGCATCATTATTTTTGTTGATGACTATTTCAACTGTCTTACCGTCGGTGCGGTTATGCGCCCCATTACTGACCGCTTTAGAGTCAGTCATGAAAAACTTGCCTGGATTATTGACTCCACTGCTGCCCCTGTCTGCATCATTGCTCCTGTTTCTTCGTGGGCGGTTGCTGTTGGTGGTTATTTGGGCGACGATGGTTTTAACACGTTCATCGCGTCTATTCCGTACAACTTCTATGCGCTTTTAACCATTCTTTTTGTGTTCGCGATGTTGCTCATCGGTTCCGATTTTGGTTCGATGAAGAAGGCTCAGAGCGATTATGAGAAGAACATGCAGAGCACCATTCCGACTCATCCTTCCGCCCTTGAAACTATCTCGACGGTTCGTATGCCTGAAGAAGGAACTTCGGTTGAAACGGTGGTTACCGAGCAGGCCGACCTTAATTCTGCCGCTAAAGCAATGGAAGAATTCAAGGGCCTTTCCGTTTCAACAAAGGGTAAGGTTTACGACTTGGTAGTTCCTATTGTCGTGCTCATTATTTTCTCCATCATCGGCATGATTTACGTAGGTGGCTTTTTTGAAGGCGTAGACTTTGCAACTGCTGTTGGTGAAGACCCGGTAACCGGCCTGTGTATTGGCGTCGTTGTTGCTTTGGTTGTCGCGGCATGTATGTTCTTGCCGCGTAAACTTACCACGCTAAATGGCTTCGTTGAAGGCGCTTCGGAAGGCGTTCGTTCGATGGTGGGCGCCATCATGATTTTGGTCCTTGCCTGGAGCTTGGGTGGTTGCTGTCGCTACATGCTGGGTACGGGCGAATTTGTTGCTGACGTTTTGACCTCTGCGGGCTTCAATCTAGCTTTCTTGCCGGCAGTAATTTTCATCGCTTCTGGCTTTATTGGATTCGCAATGGGAACTTCTTGGGGAACCATCGCGCTCATTCTTCCTATTGTGTTGGGTATTTTCCCAGAATCTGACCCGCTCTTCCTTGTTACGATTGGTGCAACGCTTGCGGGTGCTGTTTATGGTGACCATACTTCACCTATTTCTGATACTACGATTCTGTCATCTGCTGGTGCAGAGTGTGATCACTTGCGCCATGTGGCAACCCAGATTCCCTATGCGAGCGTTGTTGCAGGAGTTTGTTTTATAGGTTACTTCGTTGCTGGTCTTACCGGAACACCTTGGTTCTCACTGATTGGTGGTGCGGTATTGCTTATTGCTTTTGTTCTTGTTGTTCGTATTCGCAACAGAAAAACAGCATAAGTTTTATTTACAAACTCGCTAAATAGTTAAAATGCTGCAGTCTTTTGCGATTGCAGCATTTTTTATTTTCATCTTTTGTTTGTCTTGAGTGTGTAAATTACTGTGCGCGTAAGTATGGCAAGGAATGGCATATTAGATGCTGAGGATGGGAAGCGGAATGTCGTGGCTTTCGGCAGGGATAGAGTCAACCTGCTGTTCGGTAAAAGCCACACCAATTTTGCGGCAATCAGAAGAGATTTGAGTTAGATAGCGGTCGTAATTACCCCCACCATATCCTAGGCGATTACTATGTTTGTCAAAAGCAACAACGGGCACCACGATCATGGTAAGGTCACGAGCACAAATATAGGGAAAAGCATGCAACTCTTCACTTTCATGTAGGTATGACTTTAAAGGGTGCAACAAAAAGGGAACATGCTTTCCCAGATAAGAAACTGCATCAACGGCGCGCATTTCCATCTTTTGTTCAACATCGTTGCAGCTCCATGAGTCTTTAATCATGCAAGGAAAGGCAACACGAACACCGCGCTCGTAGAGCTCTTCTATAAAGTCATTCAACTGTACTTCTTCAGGAAAAGCTGAATACACAGCAACACAGGCATCTTCTGGGGCGATACCCGTAATTCCCAGTGTGAGGTCAAGAGATTCAAGAAGTGACTGACAAATGACCGAACTCTTGTGAGCTCGATAGGGCTCCGCCATCTCGCTTCGTTCCTTGAGCGCTTCGTTACGCAATTTAGTGCGTAACTGATCATCGTTGCTTGAAGGATGAGAGTTCGTACTGGTTTGAGCCATGAAGTTGCCTCGTTTGCTGCTAGCCAATTCCTAAAATTTGCATCACTAAGCATACAGCAGAAAGTATCCCCACCACTACAATGGTGGCGATAAGTAGAATTCGCGTTATAAGCGGAACGGTGTGTTCTCCCATCATGTGTTTGTCGGTGCAGATAAGGGCCATAAACACAAGAAGGATAGGCAGGATAACGCCGTTAACAAACTGAGCGGTAAGCATGATTCCCATGAGGTCAATTGAAGGAATCAAAATAATTATGGCCGAAATCGCAATAACGAACGTAAAAATGCCCTTAAAGAAAGGAGCTTCTTTCCATTTGAAGGAAACGCCTGCTTCCCACCC
>FR895478.1:0-1019 GCA_000434775.1 Eggerthella sp. CAG:368
GCTTGCCGTACGGCTCACCGATAGCGAGGGTGATCTTTTTTCCGTTGTCATTAAAGGTACCCGCAAACGTCTGGAGTCTGTTAGCGCTATCGAACCCAAGGCCACCGACGCCCGTACCCGACAGATTAACGTCAGTGTTAAGGTTGATGGTCACATCAGAACCCAAAAGCGACGAGCCATCAGACGCATTAAAACCATACACGCCGTTCCATAGGTTAGGAAACTGCACCGTAAGCGCAAGGCACACGAAACCCTGCGTGCTGTTGATATCGAGTGTTCGATTACCTTCGGACCATTTTCCTTTGCTCGAGCCAACCTGCCAGCTCCAGTCCGTAGTCGAAGGCCCCTCAAGTAAGTGCGTATCGGCGTTGATTTTGATGAGATCTTTTTGCAGCGTCGTTCCATCAAGCCTGATTACCTCACCGTAAGCCCAGTTGGAATCTTGAGCCCCGCCTAGGTCATCGATTTTTACTGCGGCGCAGCGCTTATAAACCCAGTAATCGGCGTTATCAGCGTCTGCAGGAACGCTATCGCTTCCCGTTCCGCGGGCAAACACAAGCGTTGGGTTGTCCGCGCGAACGTTCGCGATTTGGGAAACAACCTTCTTGCCGGAAAAGCTGTTGTCAGGAGCAAACTTCATGTTCGAAAAATCAGTTACTCCACCCAAGCGAATCGCAGAGCCCCAGCTTTCAGCGGCAATACCCGCGCCGTTTTCAATCATACCTTCGTTTTGGACGGTCACCCCATTGATATCAGCGATGCTCTTGTTATCAATGCAACCCGCAACGCCGCCAAAACCCTTGCCCGACTGTGCCAGCTTGGTGCATTTGACTGAAGCATTCTTGACTTCAAGCACCGCGCCCGTACCGCGACCCAGCCAACCAACAAGGCCGCCGGTGAACTGCGGAGCAGCTTCGAGCGCAAACTCCGTGGAAACATCCTCAATGCAAAGCGGCTTCGAGTTGGTGCATCCCGTCACCGAACCGACAAGGCCACCGAATACCGCGGCGCCTCCCCCG
>FR895478.1:1070-5011 GCA_000434775.1 Eggerthella sp. CAG:368
AACAGCCGTTGTCGAATCAGCGAAGTTCAACTTGCCAATAGCGGAGCCGACGCCCTTCGACTCGTCATACTGACCCGCAAGCGTCACGCCATTATTACCTGTATCAATTTGATCATTGTTAGTAAACTCAACCGAACTACCGAAGCTCACCTCACCGATAAAGCCGCCGACGTTACCGCTATTCACATCCCCAACATTCTGAGGGCAGGTGACCTTGGCGCCTTCATTCTGGTTCAACGTAAGCTTGGTTGCCTGACCAATGAAGCCACCAGCTGCAGCTGTGCCTTTAACCGTAAGATTAGAAAGATCGATTGCGCTTGTTACCTCAACGGTCGCGCCAGTGCTCGACCCAACCTTGCCGACGACACCGCCGGCGCAGCCATTGCCGGACTGAACCATAGCAGTTGGGACATTGCTCAGGGTTCTAACACTCAAGGAAGCGCCATCCTTGACCTCACCAACGAGCAGACCAGCGTTGCCGCCGCTCGTCTTGACCGTGCCGCCTGAAGCAACGTTACTGGGGAGAGCGACCGACTGAACCGTAAAGGCGCCGCTCTCAACCGTGTTTGCCAGCAAGCCCACGTTTCCCGTGGCATCAGCGGTAGCCCCAAGACCTTTTCTTGTGCCCGAGAAGGAATAGGTCACGCTCAGTGTGAGCGAACCCGTGACGGTTCCAAAAAGAGCACTAGTGATGCCAGCAGTTGACTCCGATACGGTAGCGTTTGCCGGGTCGGCAATCTGTACTGTAACGTCAAGCGTTTTAGTACCTGAAACCTTAGCCGCAACAACAGGTTCGCTACCCTCGCCTTTCCAAACGAAGTGTGGCATGAAGCTGTTTTCATTGAGTTCAACGTTGTTGAAAAGCGACGTTGCCAAAGCAATCGAACAAACAGACTCGGATGGGCTCTTGGCGTTGAACGTACCCGTGAAAGGGTAATCGTCACTACCAAGACCAAGAAACGCATATCCGCCCTGAGGTGTGCTCACATCAAAAGCACCACCCGTTTGGTTCTCTACTTCTATCGTTGCTGTCTGATACAGGGAGGGGCTGGTATTAGAAATAACGCACAAAGCCGTAGGGTCCCTGAAAGTAATACGGGTAACGGTTTCGCCTTGTGCCTCCACCTCTCCGTGACCAGTCATAGCTGTTTGCAACTGTGCAACCGTGGTAATGGTTGCACCTGCGGCAACCGTTGCAGGAACGTCCTGCGCGTCCTCCTTATCGGAGGTATCCTCATTGGTATCAGCACTACCCTGACCGGCAGTAGGTCCCTCACCTGCGGTGCTGCCCGAAGAAGCAGAACCCGAGGCTGTTCCACTTTCACTGGCGGAAGCATCGCCCGAACCCGATTCGTCACCGCCCGTACCAGCCGAGGTATCACCGTTGATAGTATCGACGTTTTCTACGTCATCAGCCTGCTGAGCCACAATACCCGAAACCGCGTTTATCTCTTCTGCCAAGGCAACGGTGGTTGGCGCCAACATCTGAAAAACCATAGTTAAGGTAAGGCACGCGGTGATTATGCACTTTACCGATTTCATCTATGAATAACCTCGTTCTATACAAAGCCCCGAAGGGCTCATGTTCCTGTTACTAACTGCCAGCCTGAACCGAACCCCCAAGTTCCTCCCAGCTGGAAGGCTTGGCGCTACCGCCAACCCAATAAAAGTTCACAATCTCCGAACCCGGCGACATCGTAAACGTTGCCGTACGTTCGTCAGTATTCACGGTGCAGTTCACACCCGCATGATTCGTTGCAAAGTGAGGGTCAAGCTCAACCTTTTCGCCCCACTTCAGGGTTACCGTCTGCTGCTTGCCCGTTACGTTTATGCGATAGTTGTAGGCAGCATAATCACCCACAGCGCCCGAATCAGCCCATGAACCGGTGACGGACGCAGACTCAACTGCCGCACGTTCAGCTGGCGTAACAGCAGCCGCCAAGCACGCCAAGTTCGTTCCAGGGCTTTTATCGGGAACAACATTTGCAAAGATTTTGAACTTGATGTTGTTCAGCAACGCCTTATTAAAGGTAACCGTGTAGGTAACAATTTTCGCTTGTGTACCAGGAAGAGTAACGGTACCTGCAGCAGGGTTAATGCTCCAGCCCGATGTGATACTTGTTCCCCCATTGGTGCTAGATGCTTGTATATCTAACGTATAATCAACCTCTTTGTCGTTGAATACATTCGTGTCATCAAGCATGCAGTTATACACGCGGAAGGTAAAGGAGCATGTATCTCCGCTGGTATCAACCACAACACTTTTAGCGGCGGGTTCTGCAGGCTTCTCCGAATAAGGAGCCAGCACATCGGAAGCGAACAGGCTTTGTGAAGTGCCCGTAACGGCAACGGCCTTCAAATGGTCGTTTGCACTGAAGGCGCTGTAGGTTAAGCGAAGGCCGAATACCAGCGCCGCAATAACCAGCACAAAGGCAACCGCCCACAACACCTTGCGCGTTTGAGGCGTTTTCGCCATGCCATCGATCGCGCCGTTCAGCGAAGCGGTGAGCGAACGGCGCTCTTCAGCTTGAAGCTTATGCTTGTTGTTTTTGGCTTTGCGGTTTCCGAGCACAGTTCCCCCTCCCTACTGTTTCGCGATCAAATACGCTACGTCGGTTTCTTTATAGTTAGTGTCTTTAGGCCACGAACATTCGATGATGAAATTGGTCGCGGAAGCAGCTTCGCTTCCGTTCTTATCAAGGTCATCTATCTCAAATCGTTTCCAGCGGTAGTTCGGAAGGACGTTTGTTTGGATGTTGCCATAGGCACCGAAGGTTTGAGGTTTAGCTGCATCAGCGCTGATTGGCGTGAAGTCGATAGCCTCACCCACCTTGCTCCACGAATAGCCGTT
Source organism: Eggerthella sp. CAG:368 (assembly GCA_000434775.1). GTDB lineage: Bacteria > Actinomycetota > Coriobacteriia > Coriobacteriales > Eggerthellaceae > Anaerotardibacter. Next base: position 3,922 of record FR895478.1, read on the forward strand.
ACCCATAACATCGCCCGAAGCGGAAGAATCATTCACTTTAGCACGATAGATCTTCACGCTCAGGCCATTGATGTTTGTAGTGTTTGCAACCTGCAGCTCAAAGGCCTTACCGTCGCTATCAACGCTGAAGGCACGACTACGATACACCCTGCCATCCGCAGCGACTTTGTCGTAGTCTACATCGCTCGTAAGATCAAGTTGGGTTGCCGCCGACTCGCCCGGCACAGTGATCTTCAACTCGGCAGGAGAATCAACCTTGGCAACCGTTGAAAGGCTGTTATTGGCAAGGAACCACGAAAGCGTGAGCGCCGCGATGATCAAAACGACGGCGATAACGGCAAGCGTCGCAAGAATCGGCCCGCGATGCTCGTATATCCAATCTTTGGCTGATGTCACCTGTGCTTCGTTGCCGCTCATGAGCTCTTCACCTCATTTGCGGTAAGACGCACCTGGTAATACTCCACCGCATTGCCGATTTCATCGTCGGCCTTGTTGTAAGCCGTAGCGCACGTTGCGAGGTCGGCGGAGGGCATGGTGCTGCTCAGATCAGGAACCGTTTGATCGGAATAGAAGGAACCCTTGTTGGTGTTGATGTATTGCTGTATGGCTTTGTAGCTATCGTTATCGGCCGCGAAAAGATTTTTGTAATAGTTGGCGTTGCCGGTGTACACGAAGTTCTGGATGTACTCAGGCCACACCCAATACAGTGTTTTTGTAACGGGCTTGGTTGTTTTACCCGAAGCGTCCCTGAAATCGTTTTGCGTGATAGTAAGTTCATCATCAAGAATGGGTGATTCGTAGTACCCATTGGCACACGATTCGAAAAACAGGACGTGACCCGATGCCAGCGCTTTAACCGCATCGGAAACGGCACCCTGCTTGCCCTTGAACTCGCGGGAAAGGGATACCGTTACTGCGCCAAGGTCGTCCGCATAGGGGGTTACCGTGAAGGTGAGTTGACCATACGAGCCAGGACCGAGGACATCGTTTTCGCTCAAGTTCACCAAGTTGCTAGTAGCGCTTACGTTCATGGAGTCAGTTACATCAAATCCAGCCTGACCTGTTTGCAAATCAGCCTTGCCCGCTTCCT
>FR895478.1:5058-7879 GCA_000434775.1 Eggerthella sp. CAG:368
AGAGAGTGTAGCGCGCACCTGCGGTGCTCGTGTCAATGCCGTTGGCTTTTACCTGGGAGTTATTCAAAAACCATGCCACGCAGGCCAAAATAATGACAAGGGCCGCTACCACGAACAAACCGCTTACCATGAAGCGCTTCCAAAAATCCTTCAGGGTTTGAGCGTGCTCATCAGCCGCAGCGCGATACCCCTCAGCCGCGTTTTGGCTGTGTTGAAGTTCGTCTTCTACGTTGGTATGTGGGCCTGCTGCATTCATGCTGTGTTATTGCCTCGCGGTGCCGCGTTCCTTTTTTACTCACCCGAATGAATTTAAAGCCTCAATAACTCCAAAACAGACTGAGTAACCCATCCAGAAAACGCCAAGTTCACCGCTCGATTTCGGGTTTTTACAATCCGTGTAATTTTATCATTTTTGCACTCCAATTAACCAAAACGATTCATCCCTTATCGAATCCTCCACATTAAAGATTAAGGGGATCAAAAACTCGATTCTGAGGTCGCCCCAAAACCTGACCGAATATAAAAATACCCCCGGGCACAAGCCCGGAGGTATTTAGGAAACCTTATGGGGTTTCAACCCTACTGCATGCTCAGTAGAAGCAGGGTTTAAGCGGTCTGAACGCCCACAAAGCCGAGGTTGCCAGTGATTGCTTTATCGATGCCCGTTCCAGCATTCTCAAAAACGCAATCCTTATCGCAACCTTCGTACCACACGCGAACGGTAACCGTTACCTTGCCATGATTATCCGCATTGGCGCTATCGAGAGTAGTAAGGAAGTCATTACCAGCGTGAGCCTGGCCTTTTTCGTCAACGCTGCCAGCATACTCGTTGAAGTCCGCATACTCAGCAGTTACAGCCTTGAGCGTACCGTCAACTTGCTTTACCCAATAGTCACCAGTCGTTGCACCTTGATCGGTATAATAGCCGTTATCAGTCGCCGTACCCTTAACCTTGAAGAGCTTCCAAGTAGTACCATTATCGAAGCTGATCGCGAAACGACCTGCAGTGCCCATCTCGGCATTAGCCGCCAAAGTAGTTGCCGCTCCAGAATCAAAGTACACGTTCATCTTGCCGTTGGTGACGCCGAGATCGAAAGTATAATCGGCGTAAACGGTTTTACCTTCCTCATGGACGAGTGCTTTCTGATACTGATCAGCAACAGCATGATCGCCACCACTCATCCAATGCAAAGTTTCATAGAAAGTAGGAGTAGGACTCTTGATAGCGTCACTATTGGTAGACACAGGATAAAGCTTGCTCGGGTTGCTCCCAGCCGCATTCATGCCATCAGCCGTCTTACCCGCGCTATTAATATACAGATTCGGCACGGAGGAAGACGTGCTTACGTCAACACCTGTTGCCTTAACGGCATTGTTGTTTACAAACCATGCAAACGTGGCAGCACCTAACGCTATGGCAGCTACCAACACCATGGCAATAGCAGCGCCAAGCTGCTTTTTCAGTGCCTTTGTTTCCATAACGGATCCTTTCTCGATCCTATTCCTTCATTTACAAAAATGACACACCTCTACACAGGAGAGGCATTTCATTACACACGCGAAAGTTACCATACCATAAACATGCCTGATGCAAGGGTGTTTTTACCTGAATGTATATAAAGTATCCCTGAGATTCTGTCATACCTACTACGCAAGCCAGATAACTATGCGACTATCTTGGTCTCTCCGATCATGCCGGCGGGGATTCTTGATTGCGGCGAGTATCCCACGTTACGGTATTGTTCTTGTAATAGTCGGGGGCATCGGTACCAGAAGCACTGATAGGGTCGGTACCAGTGAGTGTATCGGCAATGTCTTGTAAGAACTTCATAATAAGACTCGTGTCTTCCGCACCGTCAGAGTCGAAATCCATAGCGAACTCCACGGCGCCGCCTATGATGTTGTCAATGCACTCGGGGTCGTCACCATCAAGCCAAATGACCACCGTGTATTTATCCACGTAACCCACTTTAAAGGTGTCGTTGGCAAGGTGACACACTACTTCGTCTGATTCAAAATTCTCACACCCCGCTTCGTTGCCGCCGTTAGCAGCAGGAGCAGCGTAGGTGGTGGGCTCACCGTTGCGGTAGACGCGCACACGTGCAGCCTTTTCCACACCTTTCGAAGCCGAGGCAATCTTTAGCTTGGCGTTGTAACTCAAATCTTCCTTGCCTGCGTTACGTATGTAAAAGGTGTACGCCACATAGTTTTTCCCGTTGTGGCTGCCGTCTATTTCGTCGAGGTTGTTAGGTAAATCATCTGTGGCAATGTTGGTGCCATCAGAAACCGCTTCAGCAGTAAGGCGCGCAGTGGCTCCTTCAAACTGACTGTTGTCAGCAATAGCAACACCGCGCCTGAACAGCTCAAGGCGATTTAAATTGATGGTGAAATTGCCCATGTTTTCCTGCATAAACGAAATGCCAAACAGCACCGCCATGAACAGTGCCACACAAATGAGCACTTTTTGCAGCGTGCCAATGCGTAGAAGCGCCTGACCAATGCGCGCCATACGACGCTTAGGCATGTACATGGAAACAATGGCGTCAACGTCAATGTCTTCGTCTTCGGCAAGGGTCTCTTCGAGCTCTTTTACGCGAATCATGTGCTTGTCTTCGGCTCGCTTTAGTGCGCGCTTCTTGCCAAAACGACGCTTGGTAGATCCGGATAAACTCGCGGCGCCTTCGGGAACTTCCGCTTGCATAACATCTTTGACGGAAGATTCCGTTTGCGCAGGAGCGTCTTTGGTCAGCCCTCCAGCCTGCGCACTTTCCTGTTCGGTACCCTGATCCTGAGCGGGCGCCGATTCGCGCTGAGGCAGTTC
>FR895478.1:7911-13589 GCA_000434775.1 Eggerthella sp. CAG:368
CCTTCTTTTTACTAAACAATGCCATAGGCCCTAGATCTTATACTTAGCACGCACGTGTTCCATGTATTCCTTCATGGCTTCACGCTCAAGCTCGTCGGAATAGCGGAACTGCACACCGCAGACGTTGCGATACAAGCTACCCTTAGGCGCCTGGCGCATCCAGCACACAATACCTAACTGAACAGGTAATTCACAGCGCTCGCCGTCTACGCGCACCACCGGCATTTGCACTTGTAGAGCTTCACCCACGTCAGGGTAGTCGTTCAGATACATTGCCAGACCACCGGCGGAAACGTCGATGGTCATGGCTTCTTTCCACTCATCTTCGGAAGCCTCGTCGCGCAAGTAGCGCAGACGCATGGAAACCTTAAAGCGCTCGTCACGGCGCTTGAAGAACGTGCGGTGCTCGGCAACCTGACGCATTTTCCAATACGTGCGGATGCCCGCCTTTTCAACCGATTCGGGATAGCCAGCCAACATGAAGGTGTTTTCGCCTAAGGTGTACTGCAGAAGGAACTTCTGATTTTCATCCAAGATAAGAGGTTTACCTGCAAGCATAGGAGCGCTGATGAGAAAATAGGCTTCGTCGATGACACCCTTGAAGGTAGCCATCATATTAAACTCGGTTTTTTGCCCAACGGCCGTATCGAAAGCGACTTTCAACTTTGTTCCAGGCTTTATCTGCAACTCAGCCATTGAGCCTTCCTTCCGATTCCGCGCATACGCTATCCCACAATGCAACAATCCTGCTCATTATAGCGTGAACCAAATACCCGGACAACGCAGCCGGAGGGTATTGTCCGGGTCCGAAGCTAGTCGAACAGACTCTTCATGTCAGCTTCTTTCATAGGCGCACCCGAAGAAGGCAAGCTTTCTGCACAGAACTTTTTGATGGAAGATTTACCACCAAGAAAATCTTCCGCCTTGCCCACTGCGGTAACCGTACGGCTTCCCTTTACCGTGAACGCCTGAACACCCTGAGTGCTGGTAGTGGTTTTAGTTTTTAGAAGTGAGGTATTAAAATTCATCAGGCGATAATCGCTTGAAACCAACGCCAAATCGCGCTCTTCCTTCAACACAGCCGCATAAAGCAACTTACTTCCACCATAAATCGCATTCTTCAAACGCTTACGATTAGTTTTTGTGGCATACCCCGCCAAAGCAACGCGCGCAACGCGACCATTTTCAAACACAAACAGCACGTCGGCTTTATAATCCTCAGGATCAATTACCCACGTTACGCTTTCGTCTGGGTCCATCTCTAAATCGGTTGACAAATACGAACCAAGCTGAGCCGACTTCGTATCCTCAAACGAAGCGATCTTGCATTTGTATACCTGACTGCGATCAGTAAACACCAACAGCTCATGGGTATTAGAAGAAGGAAATTCTATGAAAGGTCCATCGCCATCTTTATACTTCAGCGAGCTTGCCTTCTTTAACACACGATCGGTCATTTTCTTCAAATAGCCCTCGCGAGAAAGCATCATGGTTACCGGATATTCCTCAACCTCAGGCTCCAAGCTTACTTCGACAACCTCAGACGGATCGATTTTTCCCGTTCTGCGCGGCATCACATGTTTTTTATTCACCGCCGCAAGTTCATCGCTAATAACCTTCTTAATCTTGCTCTCACTAGCAAGCGTATCGTTAAGTTCTGCAATATCAGCTTCAAGCCGCTCGATATCTTTCGTGCGATTCAAGATATATTCTTCGTTGATGTTGCGAAGCTTTAGTTCCGCAACAAATTCCGCTTGGACCTCATCGATACCAAAGCCCTTCATCAAGTTGGGAACAACTTCACTTTCCAGCTTCGTGTTACGAATAATGGCAATCGCCTTATCAATATCAAGCAGAATTGCCTCAAGGCCATGCAGAAGATGCAGGCGTTCGGTTTTCTTGTTCAGATCGAAATTCATGCGGCGTCGTGTTGATTCGATGCGCCACGCTACCCACTCATGTAAGATTTGACGCACGCCCATAACCCGCGGATAGCCATCTACCAGCACATTGAAGTTACACGAAAAAGAGTCTTGCAGCGTGGTAGAACGGAACAGCTTCGCCATAAGCTGCTCAGGGTCTACTCCCCTTTTCAAGTCGATAGCAATGCGCAAACCAGAAAGATCGGTTTCGTCACGAATGTCGGTGATTTCGCGCACCTTACCCTCTTTAGAAAGCTTGATAATGCGCTCAATAATGACATCGGTTTTTGTGGTATAAGGTATTTCATATACCTCAATAATACGCTCTTTAGGCAAATAGCGCCAACGGGAGCGAATCTGAAAACTGCCGAGCCCTGTCTCGAAAATACGCTCCATTTCTTCTCGACGATAAATTATCTCGCCACCCGTCGAGAAGTCAGGCATGGGCATATATTCAAGCAAATCACATTCAGGATCTTCAAGAAAATGAATAGTAGCCGTACAAACTTCATTAAGGTTAAAGCCACAAATATCCGAAGCCATAGCAACACCAATACCCTTGTTTGAAGACACAAGAATATTAGGAAACGTAGTAGGCAAAAGACGAGGCTCTTTCATAGCGCCGTCGTAGCTATCAACAAAATCAACCGGATCTTTGTCAATGTCCTTAAAAATCTCAGCGCAAATGGGAGCCAATTTCGCCTCGGTGTAACGAGAAGCGGCATAGCTTAAGTCGCCCGAATAATACTTACCAAAGTTGCCCTTCGATTCAACAAAAGGCGCCAGAAGCGCTTCGTTTCCCGTGGCTAAGCGCACCATAGTTTCATAAATGGCGCTATCGCCATGAGGGTTCAGTTTCATGGTTTGACCGACAATGTTTGCACTTTTCTGACGATCACCTTTCAGCAAGCCCATCTTATACATAGTGAAGAGCAGCTTGCGATGCGAAGGTTTAAAGCCGTCAATTTCAGGGAACGCACGCGAAACGTTCGTACTCATGGCATAAGGCATGTAGTTTGACTCGAGTGTTTGCGTGATGGGCTGCTGCGTAACTTCAGAGTGCAGACCAATAACGTTCGGATTGTTTACCTGCTTTTTCTTAGACTCTGTTTTAGGTTTCCTTTTTGCCACGATTCCCTCTTGAAACTTTTATTGACTCGATTCGCCCAACCGTATGAAAGCTAGGCGTTTGCTTTTCAAAAATGAACTCTTGATTAACGAACTACTGCAAATCAAGCTGGTCTAGGTACTCCTTGCCATGTTCGGCGATATGACGCTTGCGCCCTTCATCATCGTTGCCGAGCAGCAAGTTGAACATGGCCTCCATCCTTGACACCTCTTCAGGCTCCACCTTGATCAGCCTGCGCGTTTCGGGGTTCATGGTGGTAAGCCACATCATATCAGGGTCGTTTTCGCCCAAACCTTTTGAACGGTTGATGGAACACTTCTGATCACCGATTTCTTTCAGTATTCCGTTCTTCTCGAGTTCAGTATAGGCAAAATACGTTTTTTCCTTACAGTTGATCTCATACAACGGAGATTCTGCAATATAGACATACCCTTTTTCGATAAGCGTTGGTACAAGGCGATAAAGCATAGTAAGAATAAGAGTGCGAATGTGATATCCGTCAACATCGGCATCAGTACAAATAATAACCTTGCTCCAGTTCAGGTTATCCAAATCGAAGGTACCAAGGTTTTTCATGCGTTTGTCTTTAACCTCAACGCCACAACCCAAAACACGCAACAAGTCCATAATGATGTCTGACTTAAAAATGCGTGGATAGTCTTCTTTAAGACAGTTAAGAATTTTTCCGCGAACTGGCATAACACCTTGAAACTCTGCATCACGAGAAGTGCGAATGGCACCCGCTGCCGAATCACCCTCAACAATATAGACTTCACGGCGATCTTTATCCTTCGAACGGCAGTCGATAAACTTCTGCACGCGGTTAGCCATGTCGGTTTTTTGCTGCAAGTTAGTTTTAATGCTTTGACGCGTTTTCTCTGCATTTTCACGCGAGCGCTTATTAATAAGCACCTGCTCCATGATTTTGCTGGCAGCCTCTTTGTTCTCAATTAAATAGGTTGAGAAGCGTTCCTTAAAAAACGCCGTCATAGCCTGCTGAATAAAACGATTGTTGATGGCTTTTTTTGTTTGGTTTTCGTAGGACGTTTGCGTGGAAAAGCAATTAGTTACTAACACCAAGCAGTCCTGCACGTCTTGCCATTTAATGGAACTCTCATTTTTGTTGTATTTCCCTTGCGCCTTGATGTAAGCGTCAAGAGTACTCGTTAGTGCGCTACGCGCGGCCTTCTCTGGTGAGCCACCGTTTTCCAGCCACGACGAATTATGGTAGTACTCCTGCATCTGGAAGATACGCGAGAAACACAAACAAGCCGTAATTTTCATGTTGTAATCAGGCAAATCTTCACGATCGCGTCCACGACGGTCGGCTTGAATGAAGAAGGGCTCAGTCAGATAGTCGGTACCTACTTTTTCCAAGACATAATCTTCGATGCCCTTGGGATAACAAAAATCTTCCTCACTAAAGCCATCCTCGCCTTCAATGCGCAAACGGAACGTAACATTGGCATTCACCACCGCTTGACGACGCATGGTTTCGCGATACCATTCATGCGGAATGTCGATTGAGGTAAACACCTCTAGGTCGGGACGCCATTTAATGGTTGTACCTGTGCGATTAGGCTCATCAGAGGGTTCGATTTGTAAAGCCTTCTTTTTTGCTCCTACAACCTTGCCTTTCTTGAAATGCAACTGGTATTTGTTGCCATCACGCCAAACGGCAACATCCATGTATTCGGAAGCGTACTGCGTAGCACATGAACCAAGACCGTTGGTACCTAAAGAAAAGTCGTAATCTCCACCTTCGTTGTTGCTGTACTTACCTCCGGCATACAACTCACAAAATACAAGCTCCCAATTGAAGCGTTTTTCCGTGGGATTCCAATCGAGCGGACAGCCACGACCATTGTCTTCCACCTGAATAGAGCCATCAGCAAACGCAGTTAGCGTAATGAGATTGCCATACCCTTGGCGCGCTTCATCAACGGCATTCGACAGAATTTCAAAAGCAGCATGCGCACAACCATCTAAGCCATCAGAGCCAAAGATAACAGCAGGGCGCAAACGAACGCGCTCTTCATCTTTCAATTGACGAATACTGTCATTACCATATTTTGCCGTGCTTTTTACCATTCTTGCTCTTTCAGTTTTCCTATCCTGTAGCCATACCGCTTCAAGCTATATCGATTCCGGCGACCTATTGTGCTGCCTCAAACTATGCCGAATCTAGCTATGCCGCTTCAAAAAGCCGTTTTCGCTTTCACCCGATTACCACTGCTCAGATGAGTCAGCTTTAGCAAGCCGCTCAAAAGAAAGTGACGGCTGAAATGTTCGGTCTAGAAACTTATCACAAAACAGGGACTAACATAACCACTATCGCGCCAAATTCCATCGAACAAGCGTTCGGTGGATAGTTGAAATACCATCCAGCTCATCGCGTGCCCCTGCAACAAATACATCGTAGGTTGCAAGTTATCCCAACTCATCCACCAGCTGCTGAGGATTTTCACACATCATAAACTCGCTCATGCTGCAACCCCCAGCGGCTCCTACACTCCTCACGTAAGGCATATTTTTTTTACTGATGCCACCAATGGCGTATACCGGCAGGTTCACACTCTGGCAAACCAGCTGTAGAAACTCCAAACCTCGAGGTTCCAATCCCCTTT
>FR895478.1:13636-16252 GCA_000434775.1 Eggerthella sp. CAG:368
GCCGTGATGTAGCTACACCCCTGCTGCTGAGCCTCCAACGCATCTTCAACCGAATGACACGATGCCCCTATAACATTAAACTGCTTCTTCTCTTGCGCCGACATTTGCCGCAAAACCGGTAGGGACAAATGAATGGCATCCACTCCAAGCCGAAGCGCTACTGAAACGAAGGTATGAAGGATGCACTCCACCCCATTGGCGTGACAGATCTCGAGTACCTGTCGCGCCAAGGCTTCATACTCTTCCTCTGGCAAATCCTTCTCCCGCAGAATAATGCCTGCAGGATGCACCTTGGCGATGCGCTCTAAGCGCACCAAAAAGTTTTCTTCGCAAAGTGCTCGGTTGGTAACGCAGAAAATATCAGACATAAAGATAATCATTCAGCACAGGCTGAAGACCTTCCTTTGACATATCTGCATACATGGCTTGCAGGCTGCGGTTATCGTTAATTTCAAACTGCTCGTCGCCTTCCTGCTCACCAGACTGTTCGCCAGAGTATTTACTTTCATGGTCTCCAATACCTGTAGAAACACCCGCGGATATTTTAGTGGCGGCAATTTTTGCAATGCCATTACGGAAGGAAGCGCTCTCTCGGGAAGAAACCGTAATACCTACAAACGGCATGAAGATACGATACGCACACAACACCTGACAGAGTTGCTTTTCATGTACATCCAAAGGGTTTATTTTGCCGTTGTTGATAATAGGACGCAGACGAGGACAAGAAAGAGACATTTCAGCTTGGGGGTACTTCCGCTGCAGATAATATACGTGAAGGGCACTCGCTAGCGCATCCTTACGAAAGTCACTCAGACCCAGCAGCGCAGAAAAGCCCACACCTCGCATGCCTCCCATCAACGCCCGCTCTTGGGAATCGAACCGATAAGGCCAAATGCGCTTGTGTCCCAATAAGTGGAGCGTTTCATACTTGTCGGTATCGTATGTTTCCTGAAACACCGTGACATAATCCACACCACATTCATGAAGATAGCGATATTCGTCAGTGTTGACAGGGTAAATTTCCACGCCCACCATGCGGAAATACTTTCGGGCCAGTTTGCAGGCTTGCCCGATGTACTCCACGTTACTCATAGCGCGACTCTCACCCGTAAGAATCAGAATTTCTTCCATGCCAGAATCGGCGATAACCTTCATCTCACGCTCGATCTGCTCCATGGTCAGCTTCATACGTTGGATATGGTTATAACAGTTGAAACCACAGTAAACGCAGTAGTTTTCACAGTAATTGGCAATATAGAGCGGCGTGAACAAATACACCGTGTTGCCAAAATGTTTGCTGGTTTCTATACGAGCCCGCTGGGCCATCTGCTCCAAAAACGATTCAGCCGCCGGAGAAAGCAACGCCTTAAAATCCTCAAGCGTCACGGTTTCATGCTGCAAAGCAGTACGTACATCTTTTGCGGTGTACTCCGAAGAATCATAGGAGCTAACCTGACTCATAACTTTCTCTTGAATGTCTGAGTGAATCTGCTCCATCCCAGGCATGTATTTCATATGATTGGTTCGAGAAGAAGGGTCAGTTTCTAACCTATGCTTCTTCTTTAGCGCTGCTGAAGAAAGAAATTCAGAGTCTACAAAAAACTGGTTTTCCATAGTGCCACCTTTAGTCGCGCAAAAATCCGGTAAGAGGATCAGAAGCAGAAGCGCCGCGCGTTAAAACACGGCCCAATCCCGCTAAATACGCCTTACGGCCCGCTTCGATTGCCTGCTTAAAAGCAGACGCCATCATAGGGAGATTTCCTGCAGTGGCCAATGCCGTGTTAGCCATGATGGCAGCAGCGCCCATTTCCATAGCCTCGCAAGCCTGAGAAGGACGACCGATGCCCGCATCAACAATCACAGGCACATCAATCTCGTCAATCAAAATCTGAATGAAGTCACGGGTAGCAAGCCCTTTGTTAGACCCAATAGGAGAACCCAGCGGCATAACAGCAGCAGCACCCGCATTGACTAAGTCGCGCGCAACATTCAAGTCAGGGTACATATAGGGCATAACCACAAAACCCTCTTTTGCCAAAACTTCGGTGGCTTTAATGGTTTCCTGGTTATCGGGCAGCAAATACTTGGTGTCACGCATAATCTCGATCTTTACAAAATCACCGCAGCCTAGCTCCCGTGCTAAACGAGCAATGCGAATGGCTTCTTCGGCATTACGAGCACCAGACGTATTAGGTAACAGCGTTACACCCTCAGGAATGTAGTCCAGAATGTTCTCCTGCTCCTTGGTATTAGCTCTTCGCACCGCCAACGTAATAATTTCTGCACCTGCATCACGAACGGCAGCTTCAATAAGATTAAGCGAATACTTGCCAGACCCCAAAATAAAGCGGGAGCTGAATTCACGCCCACCGATAATTAACTTGTCTTGATGTAACACGATACTCGTTCTCTTTCTGTTGTATTAAACGATTAAGGTTCTATCTCACCCGCAAGAATGCGGATAACCATATGGGCTTCATGGGCAGCACAAGCCAAAACACGGGAAGACACCAATCCGATACCGTCATTAACGTCGCTCATGCCGTCACCACACAAATAAAAATGCTGGAATACATGACGAGTTACTATGGTGTTGGCAGAACCAAATCCCGCCAT
>FR895478.1:16288-16488 GCA_000434775.1 Eggerthella sp. CAG:368
CGAAGAAGACAGCAAATACTTTTCTGGAAACCGCTCTAACACCCCATTAACCAGCATTGCTTTAGCCTCACTGCAGTCAAACGCCTCGCAGATAATGTCCTCTTTTTCCAGCAGTTGGGCGAAATTTTCCTCCGTAATTTTCACGGAGTTCGTAGTGATATCACAATAGGGTGCAATATCTGTCAGAGTTTCCTGTAAGG
>FR895478.1:16553-22872 GCA_000434775.1 Eggerthella sp. CAG:368
CTGACGATTCAGGTTAGTAATATCCACGCGATCAAAATCAATGAGATGCAAGTGCCCCACACCTGCCCGCGCCAGCGCAATAGCGATATTGGAACCGAGTCCCCCCAATCCACACACCGCCACCCGGGCAGCGCTGATTTTTTTCTGCAATTCCGCACCATGGCGCTCACTTAGCGCCTGATACATTTCTTCCTTTGCGGGAATCACGTTAGCCACCTCCCACAAAACTAACGATTTCTAAAACATCGCCGTCCTTCAAAACCGTTTCACCATACACCCGTTTAGGCACAATCTCCCCGTTGCGCTCAACTGCAATTCGCGCAAGATCATAAGAAGCCTCCTCTAAGTAGGACAACAACGTTTGTCCCGCTAAAGGAAGTTCTTCACCATTCACTCGAATCAACCGCATCTGCTCCTTCCTGCCCGCAAAAAAAAGGGGGGTAAGACCAAAAAAGACCGCACGAAGAAAACTACACCCGCGGTGGTGTACCCCTTCGTGCGGCCTTTGACTCACACTCTAAAAAGGATTTATACCATACTCATCTGATTGGAGCAAATTAAGTCTTACTCCAAATTGGTACACGTTGAAAAAGGAGCAAATCCAAGGCGCATTGCGCTTTGTATGACAACACCAAGAAACGCTCAATATTTCCTTAGCTCGACGCCTTCCCTAAAAAAGAAGTCAGATAAGCACATCCGAACTGCTAAATAGCCCTAAAACACTTAAAGACAGACTAGAGCGCATCGGTATCAAGCCAAACCGTAAAAGGCCCATCATTCACAAGCTCTATCTGCATGTGCGCACCAAACGAACCCGTTTCTACCGCCCCCATGTCACGCTTCACAAGACCGCAAAAATACTCATATAAACGATTGGCATCATCAGGAGAGCCTGCATCAGTAAACGAAGGACGATTGCCTCGTTTACAATTGGCATAAAGGGTAAACTGACTCGCTACCAACACCTCACCACCAACATCGGTGAGGCTCAAATTGGTTTTACCGTTCTCGTCGTCAAAGATGCGCAGACGAGAAATTTTACTCCATAGTTTTTCCGCATGAGCCTCGGTGTCGTCGTGGCCAACACCGAGCAAAATAACATACCCATTTTCAATTTTCCCAATAGTTTCTTTTTCAACTGTTACACGCGCACGTTCAACGCGCTGAATAAGAGCTCGCATCACAAATTCCTTACTATCAAAAGGGTATTACTCTTGAGGCACCTGTTGCTTAGTTGGCTCGTTCTGTTCTTTTTCACGATACCAAGCCGCCAACTCAGCTCCCGGCATAGGTTTAGCGTAGAAAAAGCCTTGAATGCGATCGACGCCATAAGACAACGCCGTTTCCGCCTGTTCTTTCGTTTCAATACCCTCGGCAAGAACATTTTGTCCCAACTCGTGAAAAAGAAGCGTAAGCATTTCGACCATAAGGCAACTTTTTCGCTCACAAGGAAGCCCGCTCACCAAGCTACGATCAAGTTTTACCGCTTCAAATGGCATGTTGGTTACCATGGAGAAGTTCGAATAGCCCGTCCCAAAATCATCAAGCATAAAGCTAAGCCCAGAGGAGCATGCCTCCTCCATAGCCAAGCATACAGAATCCTCATTTTCCGCAATCGTGCGCTCGGTTATCTCGATTTTAATCCGAGAAGGATCAACCTTGTGTTTTTCAAGAACCCGCAAAATACGTTGAACAAGATCGTCTTGAAGAAGCTGACACGTGGTGAGATTGATTGAGACGGATTTCAGCCCAGGAGCTTCCCCACTTCCAAGAAGACGGCACGCGTCTTCCAAAACTAGCCACGACAATGAATCAATCAAACCATTGCGTTCTGCCACAGGAATAAATTCGCCTGGCGAAATACGATTACCTTCACTGTCTGTCATTCGCAGTAGCGCTTCAGCGGAATCAAACGATTGTGTCTCTCTATAGAACACCGGCTGATACCACACCTCAAAGGTGCCCATACGAAGGGCACGCTTAATAGCATGCTCCAGTTCTTCCTCTCGCTCATAGCGACGAATAATGACCGAATCATAGCGTACAAGTTTCCTATGCTCATCCTTAGCCACCTGCACGGTGTAATCCAAGTGTTCGACAGCTTCTTCAAGCGTCCACTCTTCGCCTCGGTTACAAATCTCAGCCAAACAATATTGCACCCATACCGCACCTTCGTCCAAACACCATTTGCCGTCCATTAACTTTTTGATGCGATTAATGCGCTCCTCTTGCACATCTTCAGAGGCTGCTGGCATAAACAACAAAAATTCAACGCTGTTATAGCGGAAGCACCTTCCCTCAGGCATCAATTTTTGCAACTTATCAGCGATAAGAAATAGCAGTGCATCACCGTTGTTGTGTCCATAAATGTGGTTGATCTGAGCAAAATGCCGAAGAGCAACCACGACAATTTGGTAGTCTCGCTTGCTAGCCGCACACAGCTCAAGCTCACTGGAAAAGCTTCGGCGATTAAAAACTCTTGTCAAAGCATCAGTTTCGATGCGAATGTTCAAGAAATTAATAAAACACATCAAATTAATTATCATGGCAATAGTGCCATTCAAAAGCAGGTCTTTATAGCAAAGCTGATATAAAACAAGAAGCACAACCACTAAAGGTGCTGCAATTATTATTTGTCGCACCGCCCCACTAACGTTGTGACGGTTCCGGAAGAAACAAAACGCAACTAAGAATGCACCATAAAGAGGAACAAAGTACACCAATGATCCCCATTGCCCTCGCTGATACACTCCCCCGTCATTGATAAAAAAGAAAAAACCCTCTTGCACGTTAATAATGAGCAGAATCGAAAACGCTACCAGCACTGCCGCAAGACTGACAAACGCATACAATCTACCCCGTTTATCAAAAACAAACTCGTAAATCCTACAAACAAAGAAAAGAGCGATTGTGCAAGATGTGACAATTGAGACGAAACAATACACCGTATTGAGCGCATAATTTAACGCGACAGGAAGGTGATCGCCCTCCCCAACAACAGCAACAGCTGCAATATCAAGAATAATCATTGTCGCCGTTAGGCAAAGACAAATCCAGAAATGAGTACGGCGTTTAGAAGAAGGTTGTTCCAGATCAAAATAAAAAACGCCAATAATAACCGTAACGATAAGAGCTAGGTATTCAGAAACGAGACACCACTCGGTCATAGCGCTCCAATCCGTTACATATCTTTACCGTTATCTAAAAACCACACGGGTAACTTAGCATACTTGTCGCGATGTAAAGAGAAGAAAGATAGTTTTAATCACCACGAATCGGCGCGTTTCAGCTACAGGCAAAACATCGAGCAAGATACCAAACAGAATAACGGAAGTTAAAACACAAAAATGAGCTAAAAAGTAGAGGCTAAAGCCCACGATAGATAAAAAAGATAGATACCTTTACTTTAGCCCTTTCCTTTTTCACCAAAAGACTGATGCAGCAAGAGCTAATAAACGAATTAGTTCGCTTTAATGAACCTGCATGATAAAGATTTCAAACAAAGCCACAATTATCAAAGTTGCAAAGTTATATGCCTCAAAACGCGCAATAAATGCACCGTTGTTGCCCAAACCTGATTTCTGATACTGACGCAAGGTGATAAGCGTAGCCAACGAAGCGATTGGCGTGCCTACCGCACCTACATTGGTCCCCAAGACAATGCCCGCCCAGTCGTTAGAAAAATGACTGAGAATAATAGCACTGGGAACATTACTGATAATCTGACTACTCACCAATGAGGTGATAAAAGCACCGCAAGAATCAAGCACGCTCTCAAAGAAGCTCGATATTGCGGGAATCTGCGCGATATTTCCGCTGAAAATAAAGAAACAAACGAATGTCATAACAAGTGCGTAGTCCGTTTTGGCAAATACCCGCCTGTCGGTAATAGCAAGCACCACCACAATAACCACCGTGCCCATAAGAAAGGGCACCGCGTCAACCGTCATTGCAATGCAAAGTGCAAACAAAACCACGTAGATCACAACACGAGGTTTAGACAAACGTACGCTTTCAGGCTTCTTGTAGTGAAATTCCGCTTTCTTCACAAAAAAACAACGCACCAAAAGAAGAGTTGCTGACAGAATAAGGGGTGGCGCCATAACCGCAATAAAATCACCAAAATCAACCCCGAACAAGGAATACAAATACAAGTTGTGCGGATTGCCAAACGGCAGCAACATTCCGCCCGAATTAGCGGCAAGGGTTATAGCGATAAAAGCAAAAGGAATCTCTGATTCACGATTAACCGATTTCAAAAGTATCAACGCAAGCGGTAGCACGGTAACTAAAGTCATATCATTAGAAAGAAACATAGAACAAACAAGTGACACCAGCACCAAAGCAACCACTAAGGTGCGCGTACTTTTCGCGTGTTCCGCCAAGGAATGGGCTACAAATTCAAGAAGCCCCGACGAATCAATGGCAGCAATCACCGCAAGAATACTGAACAGGCACGCAAGAGTGTGCCAGTTAAAGTAATCTAAGTATTCGATAGAAGGCGGCACAAAAAACATTGTGACCAGCGCCACGAGCGCCGAAATTACCAGCAGTGGATTATGTGCAAGTGCGCGCTGTGCCGCACGCTCAGCTGAGCGTGCCCGCATGCCCGCAAGATGCACGCCATGGTGCTTTTCGTCTAGTTCGTCGATATGTTCACTAAACAGCTTCATGAACTTATTCTACGCTTATAAGGCGCATTTCTGTTTGTTTTGCTTTACTAAAAGCTACAAGCAAGCATAGAAGAAGCTAACATTATGTAACATTAGTTCGAACTGACACCTACATCAGTAGTTACTCTTTTAGAAATGAACATGTAGCCGCAATAATGTTCAGTATTTTATAGTTTTGCGGTTATAACCAGAAAAACTTTTATAAATACATTGCTTTTGCGGTTTGCAACCTAAAGTATATGCTTTTAGTTTGTTCGAGCGTTCGACTGGGATTTTGTACAGACGACATCTGTGCAAATAAGATAGTCTCAAGAGTAAACGTATGAACACGACGTACGCATAGCACCTACCTGCTCTTATTGGTTATTACCAATAAAGAATAAGGCTCGCTCGCACGAAGCATTTTCAAAACCTTTTACGCATTTTCGGAAAACTTCTATGAGAATCACTTTTATTGCTTCAGCATATTTCATGCAACTTATTGACAAATCAACAAGCATAGGTTTTACTGTTCGATCGTTGACAAATCAACAACCTATTGCAGAAAGGCATCATGGAAGAACGCTTCGAAACCTTCACCATTCTTATCAACAGAATCAACCGCAACATTCGAAAGATTAAAAACCAAGAAATGGCGGCGTATAACCTAAAAAGCATCCATGTATCGTGTTTGTATTATTTAAGGTTATCAGGCAACTTGACTGCAGCAGAACTAAGTGAGCGCTGCGAAGAAGACAAAGCAGCCGTTTCGCGGGCGCTTGATTATCTTGAGCGTGAAGGCTATCTCGAGGCTTCCACTAAAAGCCCTAAACGCTACAAACGCCCCCTTGTGCTTACCGAAAAAGGCAAGCAAACAGGAGATGCAATCGTGAGCAAAATTGACCAGGTTCTGCATGAAGTTGACGACAGCCTCACTCATGACCAGCGCGAGGTTTTCTACCAAAATCTGACCGCAATTAGCAACCGGCTCGATGTCATCGCTCAAAAATCCGCTCAGCTCTAGCCGCTCAACACTCCAGCGCTAACCATCCAGTTCCTCAGCGGAATTTCTTTAGCGGAATCGTTCAGTGTCGGCGAGCTAAGCACCCAACACCCCAACCCATCCATCCAACACGAGTTAAAAAGAGAGTCCCCCTGTGTTTTTTCCCAAGAAAATTTTCTGCCGTACCTTCCAGCTCGGCTTTCGTGCCGCGCTTCCCGTTTTACCCTATCGCGAACCCGTGATCATTAACTCATGTGCTGATTTAGGTCGAACTCTCAAAAAAGAAGGCGCAACTCACGTGCTCATTGTCACCGACCGCGGCATTGTTGAGAATGGTATTTCCGGCCTCCTAGAAGCAGCACTCAACAGATTCGGCATTCCTTATACCATCTACGATAAAACACTCCCTAACCCTACCGTTGAACATGTTGAAGAAGCACTGAGCCTTTACCACCAGAACAAGTGCGATGCAATTATTGCAATAGGCGGCGGTTCGTCCATGGACTGCGCCAAAGCGGTAGGAGCGCGCGTTGCCTACCCCAATAAAACGCTCGCACAGATGAAGGGTGTTCTGCGCGTATTAAAAAAAACGCCCACAATTATTGCCATCCCTACCACCGCAGGCACAGGAAGCGAAGTAACCTTGGCCGCCGTTATTACCGAT
>FR895479.1:0-4226 GCA_000434775.1 Eggerthella sp. CAG:368
TAGATGCGCCACAGATAGTTACGCCTGCAACGTCGTCGATAACCTGAGCGTACATATTTGCATTAGAGCGCGTAATGCACAAACGCGGACGAGCAGCCGTGCCAGAGATCTTACCGCGAACACGAGTGTGGCGGCGACGCAAGCCGGCTTGTTTCTTTTGAAGCTTTTTCATTGCTTAATCCCTTCAATTCCTAGCTAATGCGTCTACTCAGACTTAGCAGCCTTGCCAAGCTTGCGACGTACATATTCGCCTTCGTAGCGAATACCCTTGCCCTTGTAAGGCTCAGGCTTGCGCCAAGCACGAATATTTGCAGCAACCTGACCAACTTGCTCTTTGCTGATGCCGTTAACAATAATTTCGGTTTGGCTTGGAACCTCAAACTTGATGTTCTCGGGAGCCTTAACGATTACTGGGTGTGAAAAACCAAGCTGAATTTCAAGGTCAGAACCCTTAAGAGCAGCACGATAACCAACGCCAACAAGAACAAGCTTCTTGGAGTAACCGTTGGAAACACCCTCAACCATATTAGCGATAAGCGTACGAGTGAGACCATGGAAACTCTTTGCTTCACGGCTGTCATCAGGACGCTCAACAATAACCTGCTCGCCTTCAACTTTGATGCACATCATATCGTTGAAAGTACGAGTTAATTCACCCTTGCTACCCTTAACGGTAACGGTCTGTCCGTCGACTTTTACTTCGACTCCGGCAGGAATAGCAACAGGCATCTTACCGATACGTGACATGTGTATTCCTCCCTTCTTACCAGATATAAGCGATAACTTCTCCGCCAACGCCCATCTTACGTGCGTCGCGGTCAGCCATTACGCCTTTACTCGTTGAAATGATTGCGGTTCCTAAACCACCCAAAACGCGAGGAAGTTCATCCTTGCCAGCGTAAATACGCAAACCTGGTTTAGAAATACGCTTAAGACCACGGATAGTGCGGTCTTTCTTCTCGCCGTACTTAAGAGTGATCTCGAGAATATCACGAGGTTCTGCACTCTCTACTTCATAGCCAGCGATGTAGCCCTCTTCTTGCATGATGCGGGCAATTTCGACAAGCTTCTTGCTTGACGGCATGGATACCGTCTGCTTGCCTGCAGAGTTAGCATTACGCACACGCGTAAGCATATCTGCAATAGGATCGTTCATGCTCATTGTTTTGTTTCTCCTTTGTTCGTGATGAGCCGAAAAGACGGTTCGCATACACCCTTAGTGTATGCGCCTTGACTTTCGACACTCAAAACGTGACGTAGTTGTTTGCCTTACCAAGAAGCTTTGGTCACGCCTGGAAGTTCGCCTTTATTAGCGAGTTCGCGAAGACAGACACGGCACAAACCAAACTTGCGGTAGTACGCACGTGGACGACCACAGCGAGTGCAGCGATTGTGCTGACGAGTCGAGAACTTCGGTTCACGCTTTGATTTGGCGATCATCGATTTCTTAGCCATTCAATTTCCTTCTTTCTTATAACCAACTCTAGGCCGTTACCTAAAGTTTAGTTTTCCTTTTTGAACGGGAAACCTAAAGCGTCGAGAAGAGCCTTGGCACCCTCATTAGTTTCGGAGGTGGTTACAAAAGTGATGTCCATACCACGAGTACGGTCAATTTTGTCATACTCAATTTCTGGGAAGATGAGCTGCTCGGTAAGACCCATGGTGTAGTTGCCACGACCATCAAAGCTCTTAGGATTCAAACCGCGGAAGTCGCGAACACGAGGAAGAGCAGTTGACATCAAACGGTCAAAGAACTCCCACATACGGTCACCGCGAAGAGTTACCTTACAACCAATTGCCTGGCCTTCACGCAAATGAAAACCTGCGATGGATTTTTTAGCACGCGTAATCATTGGCTGCTGACCGGTGATAACACGCATGTCTTCAAGAGCACCATTGAGCAACTTGGAATCACCAGCTGCTTTACCAACACCCATGTTCACAACGATTTTCTCAAGACGTGGAACCTGGTTGATGTTAGCGCATTCAAGCTCTTTAAAAAGCTTGTCAACAACTTCGTTAACGTATTTTTCCTTCAAACGAGGAGTTGCCATTATTGTTTACCTTTCTTCGATGAATTAAACACAGGATTTCCGACCCTGCGTCCCTCGCGTTTCCGCGAGGGTCATAAAATTAGCCGACTAGATATATTAGTCGATATTCTTGCCGCATTTCTTGCAAACGCGAACTTTTTTGCCATCTTCACGTTTAATACTTACACGAGATGGCTTTTTGCAGGATGGGCAGATAAGCTGCACGTTGGAAACGTGAATAGGAGCCTCAATGCTTGAAATACCACCCTGTGGGTTGCTTGGAGTAGGACGAAGTGCCTTCTTAACGACATTGACCTTCTCTACAACAACACGCTGCTCGGAAGGACGAGCAGAAAGAACAACACCTTCTGCACCGCGATCCTTACCGGTCAAAACCTTAACTTTGTCACCTTTTTTGATGTTCATCTTAGTCATGTGTCATATCCCCTTTTAGAGCGTCTCAGGTGCCAAAGACACGATCTTCATGTATTTCTTTTCACGAAGTTCACGTGCTACTGGGCCAAAGATACGCGTACCGCGAGGAGCACCATTGGCATCAATCAACACCGCCGCGTTCTGGTCGAACTTAATATAACTTCCGTCGTTGCGACGTACTTCTTTTTTAACACGCACAACTACGCAGCGGACAACTTCACCCTTTTTAACGTTACCGTTAGGCATAGCTTCCTTAACGCTGCAAACGATGACGTCACCAAGGCCAGCATAACGGCGCTTTGAGCCACCGAGAACCTTGAGCCACCGAGAACCTTGATGCACTGCACCTTGCGTGCGCCGGAGTTATCAGCAACGGCGAGCATGCTCTGCATTTGAATCATTTGCTTATCCCTTTCGATGCATACTAAGTATCAGCAATGCTGATTACTTAGCCTTCTCTACGATGTCGAGCAGACGCCAACGCTTCTTCTTGGAAAGCGGGCGAGTCTCCATAATGGTTACGGTATCGCCTACACCAGCTTCATTGTTCTCATCATGAGCATGAAGTTTCTTGGTGGAATTAACCATCTTGCCATAAACAGGATGAGGCTTGCGTTCATGGATCTGCACAACGCAGGTCTTGTCGTTAGAAGCACTAACAACTACACCCTGGCGTACTTTACGAGAGTTACGTTCTTCACTCATATCTAAAACCTTCCTCTAGCGCGCTCTATGCGTTGAGAGCTTTAAGCTCGCGGTCGCGCATCTCGGTCTGGATGCGAGCAATGTTCTTCTTTACCTGCTTGATACGAGCGGTATTGTCAAGCTGACCAGTGGCCATTTGAAAACGCAAGTTGAACAACTCTGCGCGTGCTTCTTTCAATTTCGCCTGTAAATCTTCAGCTGAAAGATTACGGATTTCTGCTGACTTCATTTATTCCTGCCCTTCTGCTTCGCGCTTGACGATTTTGCACTTGATGGGCAACTTGTTGATTGCAAGACGCAATGCATCACGTGCGGTCTCATCATCAACACCGTCAATTTCGAACATAATACGGCCAGGCTTTACAACAGCTACCCAGCCCTCAGGGTTACCTTTACCTTTACCCATACGAGTTTCAGCAGGTTTTGCTGTAATAGGCTTGTCTGGGAAGATAGTGATCCAAACATTACCAGTACGGTTCATGCGACGGGTCATAGCAATACGAGCAGCTTCGATCTGACGGTTGGTGATCCAGTGACGATCGAGTGCCTGTACACCCCAAGTACCGTGATTCAAAGTGGTACCGCCTTTAGCGTTACCCTTCATTGAACCACGCTGCACCTTACGGTGCTTAACACGCTTTGGTACTAACATTATTTAGCCCCCCTATCGTTGTGGCGGCGAGAACGGTTAGGACGAGAAGTACCTTCGAGAGCTGGCTGAGGAGCCTTTTGACCAGGAAGAACTTCACCATGGTAAACCCAAACCTGGATACCAATGGAACCCATGGTAGTTGCAGCAGTTGCAAAACCATAGTCAATCTTTGCACGAAGAGTATGCAGAGGAACACGTCCTTCGCGATACCATTCGCGGCGACTCATTTCAGCGCCACCAAGACGACCGGAGCACTGAATACGAATACCCTTAGCGCCAGACTTGCGAGCAGACTGAACTGCCTTGCGCATGGCGCGACGGAATGCAACACGATTCTCGAGCTGTTCAGCAACAGACTGAGCAATCAGGCTTGCATCGAGCTCAGGACGCTTTACCTCGAT
>FR895479.1:4293-5159 GCA_000434775.1 Eggerthella sp. CAG:368
CGTCGACTTCAGCGCCCTTCTTGCCAATTACAACGCCAGGACGAGACGTGGTAATAATAACCTTCACCTTATCACCAGCACGCTCAATTTCTACACGAGAAACGGCAGCATGAGAAAGCTGGGTTTCCAAGTACTTACGGATAGCCAAGTCATTTTCAAGGTTCTTCGCATAGTCCTTGTCTGAATACCAGCGGCTACGCCAATCCTCAGTAACACCGAGACGGAAACCGGTTGGGCTTACTTTCTGACCCATACTATGCCTCCTCTCGGGTTGATACGATCACAGTAATGTGACTCGTGCGTTTGTTGATACGAGATGCAGAGCCCTTAGCGCGAGGACGAATGCGCTTAATGGTTGGACCCTCATCAGCAAAGCATGCCTTAACAACCAAGTTGTCTGGGTTGGAATACCCCTTCTGGCCTGCGTTTGCAATTGCAGAATTCAAGGTTTTCTCTACAACCTCAGCAACAGCGCGGTTGGTGAAGCGAAGAGTTTCGAGTGCAGCAATAACATTCTTGCCGCGGATTTGATTAAGAACGATACGCGCCTTACGAGGTGAAACGCGCACGTAGCGAGATACAGCTTTAGCTTCCATGTTTCACCCTTTCTTATTTGTCATGGCCACGGAAAGTACGCGTAGGTGCGAACTCGCCAAGTTTGTGACCAACCATAGACTCAGTAACATATACAGGCACGTGCTTACGACCGTCATGAACGGCAATAGTGTGACCAACCATTTCTGGGAAGATGGTTGATGAACGTGACCAGGTCTTTACAACTTTCTTTTCGCCAGCTTCATTCATCGCCTCAATGCGATTGAGAAGACGAGGCTCCACGAAAGGACCTTTTTTCAAACTTCTACTCA
>FR895479.1:5221-8948 GCA_000434775.1 Eggerthella sp. CAG:368
AATTAAGCGGCTAGAAGCCTTCTTAGGATTACGAGTACGATGACCCTTGGTAGGTACACCCCATGGAGTAACAGGATGACGACCAGCAGATTTGTTCTTGCCTTCGCCACCACCATGTGGATGGTCAACAGGGTTCATAACGGTACCGCGAACGCTAGGACGAATACCCTTCCAGCGATTACGGCCAGCTTTACCGATTTTGATGTTGCTGTGCTCAGCGTTACCAACTTCACCAACGGTTGCGCGGCACGTTACCAAAACACGGCGCATTTCGGAAGAAGGCATGCGAAGAATTGCATAATCGCCTTCTTTACCCATAAGCTGAATGCTGGTACCAGCGGAACGAGCAAGAGCAGCACCGCGACCAGGCTGAAGTTCAACAGCATGGACAAGTGTACCAACAGGAATCAAAGAAAGTGGCAATGCGTTGCCTGGCTTGATGTCTGCATCTGCGCCAGAGAGAACGGTTTCGCCAACTTTCAAACCACGAGGATGAAGAATGTAGCGCTTCTCACCGTCTGCATAGTGAAGAAGAGCAATGCGTGCGCTACGGTTTGGATCGTATTCGATAGTTGCAACTTTAGCTGGAATGCCATCCTTGTTGCGCTTGAAATCGATTACGCGGTAACGACGCTTTACTCCGCCACCCTGATGGCGAGTAGTGATACGACCGTTGTTGTTACGGCCGGCCTTTTTAGGCAGTGGCTCCAAGAGAGACTTTTCTGGAGTTGTGCAGGTAATGTCTGCAAAATCAGAAACAGTCTGGAAGCGCCTACCGGGGCTCGTGGGCTTGTACTGTTTTACTCCCATTTTTTTCCTTTCTACGGGGCAAACACCATTGTTTGACCCTTATCTCTTATGTGGACTCCATCACCGCCCTGAAGGCTTTTGGGAGAAAGCCTCGACGATTCCGAGTTTCCACGCGTCCGGGTGTATCCATAACCATTCAGACGCAGACGAACATTATATATACATGCAAGGAGAAAAACAAGACATTTTGAGAGAACACTAAATCACCACGAAATCCCCCGAATTGAGAAAAAGATTAAGAAAATCGGGAGTATACTAAGTGGCTGCTATTCCAAAGGTAGCATTTAAATAAGGTTGACACTTCGTGCGAGCCTTATTTCTTGTCTTTAGTTTAGCGTAGACGTAGAAGTATTAGTCAAAAGGAGTAAAACGCAATGAAAACAATTGCACGCGCTTGGAGCAGCATAAGCCTGGTAAAGCGCATTATTATCGGCCTCATTATTGGTGCCCTACTTGGTGTGTTCGCGCCCACGGGCATTGAAATCATTTCTTTACTGGGTACCCTCTTTGTCTCTGCTCTTAAAGGTGTTGCCCCTGTTTTGGTTTTTTTCCTTGTTATCAGTGCCCTTGCGAATGCACGAGCCGCTGGTTCAATGAAAACCATTGTTATTCTTTATATGGTAAGTACCTTCCTAGCAGCTCTTACAGCAGTTGTGGCAAGCTTCCTCTTCCCCAGCACTATTACCCTCATTGATGCTGCAGAAACTGCTCAGGCCTCACCACAGGATATTGGAGAAGTTCTTACCGCTCTCGTAATGAATATTGTTTCAAACCCCGTTGATGCTTTAATGAATGCAAACTACATCGGCATTTTGGCGTGGGCTATCGTTTTAGGCATTGCAATGCGTGCCGCAAGCGATAACACCAAACAGGTATTCACTAATGTTTCTGAAGCGGTTTCTAAGGTAGTTCGTTGGGTAATTGCCTGTGCTCCTTTTGGTATCTTAGGTTTGGTCTACACCACAGTTTCAGAAAATGGACTCGAAATCTTTACCGAGTATGGTCATCTTCTTCTTGTTCTTGTTGGATGCATGCTCTTTATCGCCTTTATCGTTAATCCTCTTATGGTATGGGTCAATATTCGCAAGAATCCGTATCCTTTGGTATGGCGCTGCGTTAAAGAAAGCGGCCTGTATGCCTTCTTTACCCGAAGCTCTGCCGCAAACATTCCTGTGAACATGGAGCTTTGCCGCAAGCTTGGTTTAAACAAGGATACCTATTCCGTTTCTATCCCCTTAGGCGCAACGATCAATATGGCAGGTGCTGCAGTAACTATTGCCGTTATGACGCTTGCTTGTTGTAACACCATGAACGTAAGCGTCGATCTTCCTACCGCCGTAATCCTTTGCGTTTTGGCAGCTGTAAGTGCTTGCGGCGCATCAGGCGTTGCAGGTGGCTCACTTTTACTCATTCCACTCACCTGCTCTTTGTTCGGTATTAGCAACGACATCGCTATGCAAGTTGTTGCCATTGGCTTAATTATTGGTGTTATTCAAGATTCCTGCGAAACGGCACTTAACTCTTCTTCCGATGCGCTATTTACCGCCACAGCCGACTATCGTGAACAACGCATTGCTGGCAAGGATTTCAACCCTGGAAAAGACGCTGAAACAGCTTAGTCTTTTACATACAAGCTGCTCAATTGCTATCAATAAACAGCTGCTACAAAAAATGCCACCCACTTCAATGGGGTGGCATTTTTCTTTCTCATACGCTTTTCGTATAGAACCTAAGTTGTTTAGAGCGCACCTACTATTCCTGCTCTTCTAGACCAAGAGCTTCAAGCCACTGAATCTCCTTAAAACCAGGAATAACGAAGCCATCTCCTATCAGAAGAGGCCGCTTAACAAGCATGCCATTTGTCGCTAAAAGCTCATAGGATTGCGCATCAGACATGCCTGCATTAAGTTTATCTTTTATATTCAACTCCCTATAGAGCATTCCACTTGTATTAAAGAAACGTCGTAGGGGCAAACCGCTCTCCTCATGCCACGTCTGAAGCTCTTCTGCCGTAGGGTTATCTTGAACAATGTCGCGATCTGTATACGAAACGTTGTGCTCATCGAGCCATTTCTTGGCCTTTTTACAGGTTGAACACTTTGGATACTCAATAAAAAGAACTGAATTCATTTCAAGCCTCCCTTGACCTTAAAACAAGCAATATTGCAACATTCTACAAAGATTTTGATAGAACAATTTTACCTAAATAATGCCACCCTAAGCCACAAGAGGATATTCACCATCGGGGGCACATGCTTCCGAGCCGAGCTCAGCGTTTTCCTAGAGAAATGCTCCGATACTCCAACGCTGTAGCGCTACAAAAAAATGGCAACCGCAGGTATCTGCGATTGCCATTGTACCCCTATTTCAGCGATAACTACTGAGCAGCAAAAATCTCGATAGAGTCACCTTCAGCTACGGTAACCATAGCCTTTTTCCAGGTGCGAGTTTTACCAACCTGATAACGTACACGCTTTGGCTTAGCTTTAACGTTCAAGGTGTTAACCTTAACAACCGTAACGTCAAAGATTTCTTCAACAGCCTGAGCAATCTCTACCTTATTAGCTGACTTAGCAACCTCAAAGGTATATACGTTTTCCTGCATCATGTCATAGGAGTGCTCCGAGATGATCGGGCGAATAATAACTTCGCGAGGATCCTTCATTATGCAAGCACCTCCTCGATGCGGCTCAATGCAGCGCTCGTGAATACGAGAGCTTTGTTGTCAATAAAGTCATAGGTGTTTGCTTCAGAAGCAGCAAGAACACGAACAGCAGGGATATTGCGGAATGAGAGATAGGTGTTGATATCATCATCTGCAATAACCAAGGTGATGCGACCGTTAAGATCTAAGCTCTTCAAAATAGCAGCAGCTTCTTTGGTGCAAGGCTTCTCGAAAGAAAAAGCGTCAACTACA
>FR895480.1:0-188 GCA_000434775.1 Eggerthella sp. CAG:368
ATCGAGCACGCCTACGAATGTGGCACAAACCACGAAGCGCGAAAGAATATGCTGCATGCAGCCTACAAAGCAGGCATTGCGTTTTCCATGTCGTACGTGGGTTACATTCATGCCATTGCGCATTCTCTTGGTGGTCAATATGGCGTGCCTCACGGCTTAGCAAACGCTGTTACCATGCCCTATGTTTT
>FR895480.1:326-3779 GCA_000434775.1 Eggerthella sp. CAG:368
CTTAACGCCAAAATGAACATTCCCACGAAAATCAGCGGAATAAAACGTGATGATATTGAACATTTGTCGCGTACCGCCGAAAAAGAAGCTAACCCCCTCTACCCTGTACCTAAGCTTATGACAGCGCAAGAGCTTGCAGATCTCTATGCTGAAATTGCAGATTGGAGCCAATAATGACGAGCGAAGAAATTCAGGTAATTCTTGAAAAACAACGTGCGTTTTTCAACAGCGGCGCTACTATTCCCGTTGACTTCCGCATTGCTGCACTGCGCAAGCTTTATGCTGCTATTCGCACACATGAAGATGAAATTCACGCGGCACTCACAGCAGATTTAGGCAAGAGCAACTACGAAGGCTTCATGTGCGAAAGTGGACTAGCGCTTACCGAAATCTCGTACATGATTAAACATACGCGCAAACTCGCACGCCCCAAAACAGTACACACGCCACTTGCTCAGTTCGCCTCGCACAGCTTCACTCAAGCCGTGCCGTATGGAAACACGCTTATTATGAGCCCTTGGAACTACCCGTTCCTTTTAACTATCGATCCACTTGCCGATGCTATCGCTGCAGGTAACACGGTGGTTTTGAAGCCGAGCGCCTATTCACCAGCAACCAGCAAAATAATCGCAACCATCGTTTCAGAGTGTTTTCCGCCAGAATACGTAGCCATAGTAACAGGTGGGCGCGCTGAAAACACCGCACTGCTTAAACAAAAGTTCGACTTCATTTTCTTCACCGGCAGTCAAACCGTAGGAAAAGAGGTGCTTCGCCACGCCGCCGAACATCTCACCCCTATCGTGCTTGAATTAGGCGGCAAAAGCCCCTGTATCGTAGACGCGAGCGCAAACGTCAAACTTGCCGCCAAGCGCATCGTGTTCGGTAAATTTTTGAACTGCGGCCAAACCTGCGTGGCACCCGACTACATTCTGGTCGAACGCAGCATACACGACCAACTCATCACTGAGCTTAAACGACAGATTGAACTTCAATTTGGAAAGAACCCGATCGAAAACACCGGTTATGGCAAGATCGTCAATCAAAAACATTTCGAGCGTTTATACAGCTTGATCGATACTAACAAAGTAGTATACGGCGGACAAACTGATGAAACATCCTGTCGAATTGCACCGACCGTCATGGACGGTGTTATGGCAGAAGATGCCGTAATGGGCGAAGAAATTTTCGGTCCTCTTTTGCCCGTTCTTACCTTCGATTCATTTGACCAGGTAGTGCGTGGTTTGCAAAACAAGGCTAAACCGCTCGCAATGTATTTGTTCTCGAGCAATAAAAATCACATAGACCAATATAGGCGCGAGCTAAGTTTTGGCGGCGGCTGTATCAATGATGTAGTAATTCACCTAGCCACCAGCGAAATGGCATTTGGTGGCGTAGGAGAAAGCGGCATGGGCGCCTACCATGGCAAACGTGGATTTGAGGCATTTTCCCACCTCAAATCCATCGTCGATAAAAAAACCTGGATAGATTTACCCATGCGTTATCAGCCTTATACGAGCAAGCTATACAACAAGCTGCTGCATGTTTTCTTGCGATAGCGAATCGTGAACTACTTAGCTCTATTCCAAAACGGGATACACCTAAAACGTTCTTTCTGTTCGGATGGCTTTTTCGGGGTAGCTTTTATCGGGACAGGTTTTCCTGCAGGCGCTTTTCTTGAGCGTCTTTATTGAAGCGTTTTGTTGAGTTAACTTTCCTTGCAGGCAGCTTTTTCAGGGCAGCTTCCTAAAGCAGCCCTGAAATATCTACACCTAGTTCGCCGCGCACGGCCTTTTCGACCGTTTCGAATGCAAGGGCATGGTCCTCATGACTTGCCATACCTGAAATAGTAAGCGTGCCAACCATGCCGGCACCTTTAATACACAAAGGGAAACATCCGCCCGCTGGCGCATAATCCTCATAGGACATTCCACGCCACTCCAGCGGATGAACCCCCTGTTCACACCAACATTCCCAGTAATATGAACTACCGTTAGTGGCGTATGTAATGTTTTCCTTACGACGAATCCAGTTGTCGCTTTCAGGCTTTGTCCCTGCCATCGAAAACGCGAAGAGCGTGCGACGGTTCAAGGTGATACGGGTTGCAACAGGCTTTCCCATCTCGCGAGCCCGACGAATTACATATAGTCCCATCTGGAGAGCAAGCTCTTCATCAATGTGCTCAAATTCGTAAGCGGTTTCCTGTGCCTGAATAGAATCCATCAGCGCCTGAATATCGTTAGTTTCTTCCATAACAATCCCCCCCACTGTTTTGGTTCCTTGCTTATTCTTATTTTCTCAGAAATAATCCACTTTACTCTTCACGTAAAGCTTTAGGCAAAGGAATAGCAGAACCAATCAGGGCAGCAACAAGCATTACAGCAATACCCTTTAACGGAAAGCACATCACGAGAAGCAAAGCAGCCATAACGGGCTGACGCATTACAGCACCCATCAAAGCAGCAGTACACGCAGCCACACAAAATACGGGTTCAGCCCCCGTAAGCACGGCAAAACCGTAACCTAAGCTAATACCGGAAAAAATGAGGGGAAAGAAATGTCCGCCGCACCAGCCTAAATTAATGCACGTAGGGGTGATGGCGCACTTGATAAGACCAGTCATGATAAGCACCACAGCAGGAATTACCACATAGTCCTCCATGAGATAATGTATTTGAGCTTCACCTGCGAACATGGTATAAGGCAGCACCATGCCACATACCGCCAGAAGAGCACCCGCAAGCACCGCTTTCACAACAGGACGCTGTCCAAGGTTCTTCGAAACACATTTGGACCCTCTGTTCGCCGCGTAATATACCCAACCGCATACCGTACCCGCAAGTGTCAACGGAATAAGCCAGATAAGTTCAAAGGTTCCCACCTCTACCGAAGAAAAACGAGGTAATCCGCAACCTGATCCAAACACTTCACCCAAAACAAGAAATGAGCCTAGTGCACCCACTATGGCACAAAAATACACAATGGCCTTCTGCGGTTTTGGAAGCTTAATATCCATATCACCCTCGGCGCCATCTGCTGTACCAGAAAGAGGAGCCACAAAACCATAAAACGGCGCTGTGAACACCGCGGTAAGTGCCGCCTGAGTACCCGCAATAGTAAGCGCACGGATATCTGCCCCAAAGCGACGCATCCTATCACCCACCCAAGTACACAAGCCCGCAATAACGCCCGTAAGACCTGCTTCTGGACCTACACTCCCGCCGAACAACAATGGCAGCAATGCAGCGAAGGATAGTCTGCCTATCTGGCTATAGTCATAACGCCCCGTTTCCTTCACGGTGGCCATAACTTTGTTCAGCTCTTCAGGCTGGACCTTTACCTTCTTTGTATATAAACCAATAATGATGCCGCCCAATACACATACCAACAAAGGATATGGAATAAATCCGAAAGACCCTTGGCTAAGAATGGGAAATATATCAGCAGTAAGGGCGC
>FR895480.1:3798-4055 GCA_000434775.1 Eggerthella sp. CAG:368
GGGCGCCAAGCCACGCGGGTACCGTACTCCACAAAAAGCTGATGCCCTTATCCATCAGAAAGAAGAACAGCCACACAAAAGCACCCGCTAAGGCACCCGTAACTAAAACACAAACAAGAAAAATTATGCGATTTACCGGTTTGGCGAGGTTTGGCACGAATCCTCCGAAAACAAAACGTGTAATGGAAGCAGTATAACGCGAGATACTTCTGCTTGCCACCATTATCTTGTCTGAGCCTGGACAATACCCTCCGGCT
>FR895480.1:4093-8034 GCA_000434775.1 Eggerthella sp. CAG:368
GACAACGGAGCCAGAGGGTATTGTCCCATTGGTAGACACAACA
The DNA here is from genome assembly GCA_000434775.1 of Eggerthella sp. CAG:368. GTDB lineage: Bacteria > Actinomycetota > Coriobacteriia > Coriobacteriales > Eggerthellaceae > Anaerotardibacter. The sequence goes on from FR895480.1 coordinate 4,137, forward strand.
CTTCATGAATGATGTATCTTTGAACCCATATATAGCTTTCACTATCGCTATTATTAAGTAGACACAACACTTTTTTCTTTCGTCTTTTTTTATCTTGAAGGGAACTCATATGCCAAACACCTGGAACCCTGACACCTACACAACGGATTTCTCATTCGTCTTCCAGTACGGTAGCGATGTTGCAAAACTTGTTGATGTTAAACCAGGTTCTAGCGTTCTTGATCTTGGCTGTGGCAATGGAGTTCTCGCTCACGATTTCAGTAACCGCGGAATGCACGTAATCGGAATAGACCGTTCGCCAGAATTTGTCGCCACAGCACGAAAGAACTATCCTGATCTCACTTTCATAGAAGCTGATGCAACCAACTTTTCTCTCGAAGAGCCAGTAGATGCCGTCTTTTCGAACGCAGTACTCCACTGGATTGCACGCGAAAATCATCCCAAATTGCTTTCTTGTGTACATAAAGCTTTGAAACCAGGTGGGCAGTTCGTCTTCGAGTGCGGAGGCTTTGGTAACAACGAAAAAATTCATGAGGCGCTTAAATGCGCCTTTGCCAATCATGGCTTTAAGTATCATTTCCCTTTTTATTTCCCAACCATTGGTGAGTATGCAGCACTTTTAGAACGCGCGGGATTTCTTCCAACATACGCCATACTTTTTGATCGCCCAACACCCCTTAAAGGCAATGACGGTATGGAGAATTGGATTAGGATGTTTATTAAAAAGCCTTTTGATGTCGTTGCCAACGATAAAGAAAAAAACACTATTATTACCGAGGCCGTCGACATCCTTCGAGCCGACCTCTGCCACGATGGATCCTGGGTTGCCGATTACGTGCGTCTGCGTATGAAGGCATACGGACAATACCCTCCGGTACACAAAGGAATAATCCAATAGCTGAAACAATTTATAATTGGAATGCTCTACAACTAAGACATCCCACCACAACACACCACAAAATCCAGTGCTATCGCAAGTATCGAAACCCATGACAAATCGAAAAAGTCTATAAAAACGCTGCTTTTTTCTGACACAGACACGAGTCTTGCTTTAGGCTAGTGTCCGCATTGTTTTTTGCCCCAAATACGGAAATTATCGTCCAATTCAGAAGGAACTACATGTCAAGCTTGCAAGAAGAAATTGCCTCAAGACGTACCTTTGCCATTATTTCGCACCCAGACGCTGGCAAAACAACCCTTACCGAAAAACTCCTGTTATACACTGGCAGCATCCAAACCGCTGGCTCAGTAAAAGGCAAGAGCGGCTCAAAACATGCTGTTTCCGACTGGATGGATATCGAAAAAGAACGCGGTATTTCTGTAACGTCTTCGGTGTTGCAGTTTAACTATGAAGGCTGCTGCGTAAATATCCTTGATACTCCTGGTCACCAAGACTTTTCCGAAGACACCTACCGCACCCTAATGGCCGCCGACGCTGCCGTTATGGTCATCGATGCTGCAAAAGGCGTCGAAGCCCAAACCAAAAAACTCTTCAAGGTTTGCACGCTCCGCCATATCCCTATTTTCACGTTCGTAAACAAGCTTGACCGCGAAGCGCGGGACCCATTCGAGCTCATGGAAGAAATTGAAACAGTCCTTGGCATTGGCACCTATCCCATGAATTGGCCAATTGGCTGCGGAATAAACTTTCGCGGCGTGTTCAACCGCCAAACGCGCAAGGTCATTGCTTTCGATAGCGACGGTCGCGGCAATTCTGCTAAAAAAGTTCAAGAAATCGAAACCGAACTGGGCGATGAGGCACTTGACGAGCTCATCAGAAAAGACAACCACGAAAACTTAATGGACGATATTGAGCTTTTAGATGGTGCAGGCGACGAACTCAATTTAGAAGATGTCCGCAGCGGAAAGTTATCTCCTGTGTTTTTCGGCTCGGCTCTTACCAACTTCGGCGTTGAGCCATTTTTGAAGGGCTTTCTTGAACTCGCTTCCACCCCGCGCCCCTATAACGACTGCCTTACCGACACCCTGGTCGACCCAATGTCGGATGCGTTTTCAGGCTTTGTGTTCAAGATTCAGGCGAACATGGACAAAAACCATCGTGACCGCATTGCTTTTTTGCGTATTTGTTCGGGCAAATTTGAGCGCGGCATGGAAGCATTTCATGTGCAGGGCGGCAAGAAGCTCAAGCTTGCCACAGGCACCTCGCTCATGGCAGATGACCGCGCCATCGTAGACGAAGCATATGCCGGTGACATCGTTGGCCTGTTTGACCCCGGTATTTTCAGCATTGGCGACACAGTATGCACTGCAAAACACAAGGTGCAGTTCCCTGCCATTCCCATGTTCGCTCCCGAAATGTTTGCGAAAGTTTCCCAGGTGAACACCTTAAAACGCAAGCAATTCGTTAAGGGTATGGAAGAACTTGCCCAAGAAGGCGCTATTCAAATCTTTCGCGAGTTAGGTGCAGGCATGGAAAGAGTTATCGTGGGCGCTGTAGGCGTGCTGCAGTTTGAAGTGCTTGAACAGCGCCTGAAAAATGAATACAACGTGGAAGTGCGCAGACAAGGACTTCCCTTCTCTATCATCCGCTGGGTTGCCAACCCTGAAGAAGTTAATGTCCCCAAGCTCACCCTCACACACGACACCCTTCGTGTAGAAAACATGCGGGGCGAAAAACTTCTACTGTTCACCAGCGAATGGAACCTGAGTTATTGCGTCGACCATAACCCCAACTTAGAGCTTTCAGAGTTCGGAAACGTGACGTTTAAATAAGATAAAACTCACCTTTTCCAAAGTTTTTTCTTGACAATCCAGGTTTCATACAATTAAAGTGCACCTAGGTTGACAACCAAATACACCTAAACCGTTGAAGCGGGAGTAAAAGCGACTAACGCGCACACAGAGAGTTCGAGTAGCTGAGATTCGAGCAGTAGCAGGTCGCCACAATGGGCCGCAGAGGGCGCAGTTAAGCTGCGACGTAAGGACCACGTAAGTGTCCAGGATGTGATGGCATCCGAAAAGAGCACCTCGTAAAGAGGTGAATCAAGGTGGCACCGCGAGTTTATAAGTAAACCCGTCCTTGAAAAGCATGTTTGCTGTTTAAGGACGGGTTTTTTTCGTCCCAGACACAGGCAACCCATCATGAGACGCAGGCCATGGCCAAGGTCCTAGTCTCACCAACAAGCCAGCAGATGCGCAAAGGGCGTATATCTGCACTAGCCGAAAGGACGATGAACAATGAGCAACGAAACCACCCAGACCGAACCCTATCGCCTTTACCTGCGCGAGGATCAAATTCCCACCCAGTTCTATAACGTTCGTGCTGACATGCCCGAAAAGCCCGAACCCATGCGTCTTCCCAATGGAAAAGTCGCTGAATTCGATGATATTCGCCCCGTATTTTGTGACGAACTCGTACGCCAAGAACTCGATGATGACACCCGCTATGTTGATATCCCCGAAGGTGTTCGCGAGATGTACAAAGTCTACCGCCCCTCCCCTCTTTGTCGCGCTTACAACCTTGAGCGTGCACTCGGCACACCCGCTAAAATCTTCTACAAGTTTGAAGGAAACAACACCTCAGGCTCTCATAAACTCAACTCCGCACTTGCACAGGCATATTACGGTGCTCAGCAAGGATTAAGCACAATCACCACCGAAACGGGTGCTGGTCAATGGGGCACTGCTCTTTCCGAGGCAGCCGCACATTACGGTTTGGATTGCGAAGTCTTTATGGTTAAATGCTCGTACGAACAAAAACCCTTCCGTCGCAACATCATGCAGACCTTCGGAGCAAACGTAACGCCTTCTCCTTCAGATACGACTGAAATTGGCCGCAAGATGCTCGCCGATAACCCCGCTTCCACCGGTTCTCTTGGTACCGCTATCTCCGAAGCTGTGGAAAAAGCCTTGCACGTACCCGACAATCGCGGCCGCT
>FR895481.1:0-2142 GCA_000434775.1 Eggerthella sp. CAG:368
CTGCTACTGTCAACGTAGCGAGCCTTGAAGTCGGTGGCACGATTGCTGCGAACGATAGTGCGAGTAATAAGATTGCCCAGGTTGGTGGCTTTATCGGCTGCATCGCTCAGAGTACTTATACAGAAGGGAAAATAGCCAGTTCGGCTGAAAAGAACGTTAGTATCACGGGACTTTCGTTCAATTCGTTCAGCATGACCGTGGGCAAGAGCGGCGACAAGCTCAACGGCGCGGGCGGTCTTCTGGGTTACAGCTGGGGTAATGCTGTCGTTACCATCGGGGATAGCAGTATTAATAAGGATGCAAACTCCTATGCGCTGAAAACAGCCAACGCTTCCGTAACCGCAGATAATTCCAAGGAACTCGGCGGCCTTGTATACGCAGCCAGCGGTCACTGGATTATCAACGACTATGCCCTCGATCTTTCTGGTGCAACCATTAATGCCAAGAGCGATAACGCCACAATGCTTGGCGTGCTCGTTGGCCGTGGCAGCAAGGTTAAAACCAAGGGAGTATATGGCTCCGAGTCCTATACGGGTTTGTACCTAGAAGATAGGGCTTATTGGGAAACTGCCTACAAAGTTTCCGGCATCACAATCAATGCGCCCAAGGTGTCGGTATTTGACGAATGGGTGGGCAATGGCGTAAAGCCCGATAGTAAACTCATGGACGGCGAATGGAATACGGTTGTTTCGCTGCATACTCAAGCCGACACGTTAGATATGAGCGGTAACGCGGGAAACGACAACAGTTACAAGAATCGCTCTAAGTTCGGCAAAGACCACAACACCAATCAAAGTGTTCGCTACTACTACAATCTTGATCGCGCATACAGCGACATGAAAAGCAACGGGAAAGACTATACGGTTGCGCCTGTTCACCTCACAACCCCTCAAGAGCTGCTTCTGTGGTCTGCGTGTCGCTATGCGCCCGCGGACATACAGAAGTACGTTGCTCCGGGGATGACTGGCGCAGGTGTTGGACTTAATAGTTATCAGGTCTATATTGATGGCGGCAAAAGTCCAGACCAAAACACAATCAATTTGAGCGGCTATAGCTACTATCCGGCACAGCCTGGCGGAAACGTATACGCTCAAAACGTGAATATCAAGTTCTGCTATTCGAATATTAGATCTGAGTACACCAACAACAAATCCAACGCGGCTGGCACACAGCATGAAAATATGCACTGCGGGCTTTTGCGTACGATGAGCGCAAACCTCACGGTAAGCAATGTCACGCTGGGTGGTACTATCGGGATTGCGGTTAACGACGGCGATAAAAGCTCAGGAGGCACCGTATCGGGTGCTTTGGTGTGCCGCTATATTTACGGGTCTTCGGCTTCGGTTAAGCAGATTTCTATCAATGGGCTTACGCTCGATGGTTTGACGGTCGATGGCGTGACCGATGCAACCACCTACGCTCCTTTGCTCATCAATGAGATGCAGACGTACGTGAACCTGAACGCGAAGAATATTTCGACCACGGGGTCGGGGTACGCAAACGGTGCTAAGGCGGCGACGTCGCTTTTCGGCAAGCTTGGCGTTGGCAGCGCGGCCGACCAGGTGACGGCGACATTCAACCTTATCAATCTTCCCAGCGCAACGGACAACACGATATTCACCCGTGCAAGCCTGCTCGAGAGCTTCGGCTACGGCGAGGGCAAGACGGGCTCTGCTGTGTATACGTTTGTTAAGGCTGACCAGAGCAACAATAAGGTCACGTTTGGTAGTGAGATTGATGCCAACGGGGAAAACAACGAATATGTGGGCAAGCAGCTCTGGTATTACGACGAGAATACTTATGAGACCAAAGACGGTCTTGTTACCGTTGATGGCAAAACAGCAAATGCGGTCACACCACAATTCGGCAGCTATCTTCCGTACGTGAAAAAGGGTAAGGCTAACGAAAACAACGTTCAATACCACGAAATCAAGGTTAACCAGCGCGTGCCTAAGCTCACAACAGGCTGCGGCACCTACGGTGATCCCTATGCCATAACCAAGGCATCCGAACTCAATGCGGTGGCCGATTATATCAACACGCGGAGTGCAGTGGATGGTTGGGAAGTAACGATCACTGCCGATCAGTCTCAGCTTTGCCAGCGTCGTAATGGCGGCAGTACCGACAAAGAAATCACCTATG
>FR895481.1:2183-3584 GCA_000434775.1 Eggerthella sp. CAG:368
AAAAAGTGGGAGAAGAAAGACGGGGATACTACCGATTCTAAAACCACGCTTGATGAAGACACGATGCATACCTACCTGCAGAGCGCTTACTACAGCATCGAGCCCACCAGTGATAACAACAATACGATTGAGCTTGATGTGGCCTCTTTCCAAGGTCTGGGCAACAAGAGTAATTCCTTTAGGGGTGTAATCGTTGGTGATTTGGGTGGAAATCAGGCGACTATTTCCATCAACAACAACACAGGCTCTTTGATGGGATTGATTCCGTATAGCTACGGAAGTGTCGTTAAGAACCTGAACGTGGTTTACCAATCGGGTATTTCGGCAATTCGATATTCAGAGAAGGATAGCAGTGGGGTCCCTGGTTCATTCTTCGGTGGAGTTATTGGTTGTATTATGGGCGGCGACAATGTTATTGATGGGGTGGCCGTATCTTCCCAAAGTAGTGCGGTTGTTGCGGTTTCATCCAGTAATACCGACCCAGTGATTGCTGCGGTAACAGGTGAATCTAGTAATTCGCATTTGGTTCCCATCGGTGGATACGTGGGTACCGTTACGGGCGGCGGCGTTGTATTCCGTAATTCTTCGGGTGGTGAAGGTGCGCTCAATGCTTGGCATAACGCTGGTGCTTCGCGCTATGACAACCCCTACGTCGGCCGCGTGATCGACGGTTATGCGTTCAGTGAACTTAGCGGTAGGAGCCTTGATAATACTGATCGCAATTATAAGATCAACAACTTGAATACTACTGATACGGCGTGCGTGGTAACAGACGATACGCAAGGTCGCTACCGGGGGGTTGACAGCAACGATAAGGCTATAACCACCACCGTTAACGATACGCAAGGGCTGCTCGTGCTTTCTGCCATCATCAGTAGCGGTGCGGGTGGTGGCTCGGCAAATACGGCGACTACGAATGATGAATATGGCACCTACGCTGGTTCGCGGGCCTATTTGGGTGGCAATACGTCGAAAAATGCAACGTATCAATTCGGCAATCAGAGTTACGGCAAGGTGCGCAATGCCAGCTACGCTGCTGTTGGTAAGCCAGCTGCTGCAGCAGCCGATTTTGTAACAGCGGCCAAGGATGACAGGTTAAGCCCGGGCAGTCAGAATGTTGCCGCACTCGACCAGACCACTGGCGACAACGTGAACTCTCCTTATCTGGTGGCGAAGTACGCTACGTGGCAGACGGGCAACATCTGCGCTGCGCAGGCCTCGGGCATGGATCTGCAATTCGTGAACAGGACTGATGATATTGACTACGACATGACGCCTTACGGCACCGGTTACACGGGGCTTTCTGGGCGCTATTACTCCAACGCGTGCGCATCCAATAAGAGTGCCGATCGCGATCGCATTGTGCCGCTCGTGGCGACCATCAATGGAAACGGCGCGACC
>FR895482.1:0-8843 GCA_000434775.1 Eggerthella sp. CAG:368
AAGAAGTACGCAATGCCTCGCGAAAAGAAAGCCGACAAACAAATCCGCGCTATAGCTGTAGCGCAGCGCATGAACGAACACTATCCAGAAGCGGAATGTGCACTTCACTATACCACGCCATTTACGCTCACCATTGCCGTTTTACTTTCGGCACAAACCACTGACGCGGGGGTAAACAAGGTTACTCCTCTTCTTTTTGAGCGATATGAAACCCCTGAAGCTATGGCGCAAGCCAACCCCACTGACGTGGCTAACATTATTCATTCTATCGGGTTCTACCGAAACAAAGCCAAAAACTGCGTTGCCTGTGCGCAGATGATCATGAGCGAGTTTGGCGGGGAGGTACCTCGTACTATGGAAGAGATGCAAAAACTCCCTGGCGTTGGCCGAAAAACTGCCAACGTTGTGCTCAATGAAGCCTTTGGTATTGTTGAGGGGATTGCAGTAGACACCCATGTCTTCCGTATCGCACATCGATTGAATTTTTCATCCGCTTCGTCTGATACTCCCAGCAAAACAGAAGCAGATCTTTTAAAACTCTACCCCAAGGAGTATTGGGGGCCAATTAATCATCAGTGGGTGCTGTTCGGAAGAGAAACCTGCATTGCGCGAAAACCAAAATGTGCCGACTGTTTTATCGCCGATCTTTGCCCTTCGGCTCCAAAACTATGACAATACTACGTTGCCTATAACACTGGTTATTTTTTGGTTATAGCATGCCCCGCACGAGTAAGTTCAGCAACAACCGACTCTACCAACAAGGGTAACTTGCTATGAACCTTTGGAGTTAGTCCTACAACAAACTCTGCAGGACTCATGTTTTCAACCTGCATTCCATAGCATATTCCTTCGGCGGAATATCCCATCAAACTCGCAGCATCAAATAAATCTGCGAGTTTAAGATCATGCAGTGAAGTCATCGCACTTTGATGACGTGCGATATCGTAGGGTTTATAGCGAAAAACCGTTCCTGGTTCTGCCTCTGTTCCATCAACCGCATCAACCGTGATAATGAAATCGTAAGAATCAACAAACGAAATCATATCCATACTCATACAGCCCACATCAAAAAGAGCAACCTCTTCGGGAAACTCGTATTGATTGACAAGCTCTTCATAAACGGCAGGACCAATGCCATCATCAAGCATAAGCTTGTTACCCACACAAAATACTGCCGTTTTCATTTATGCACCGACCAGAGCACGAAAAAACACGTTGTAATACGTTGCAGCCGCAAGAAACACAATAGCAATAAGAGCAGAAACAACCGCCCAAATGCGCTGCTCCTTAAGATATGTTTCTTTGGTTTTCCCTCGCTTAAGAGCACGTTGACACGCATATCCCTGAGAGGCTCTCGCAAAAATGATTGTTACTGCGGCAAGAATTACCACCATAAGAACAGCGAGCGTTATGGAAAGAGGCTCAGGATTTGAATAGGCTGCGTACAAGAGATTGTCAGCAAAAAGCCATATAGGATAAAACAGAATGGTAACCCAAATCCCATGAGCGGGACCCCAAATCGGCGGCATAAAAAGTGCACCTAAATTAATAGGAGGCAACCCTTCCACCAAGGCATTTTTATAGGCGCGCACTTCGTTTTTGTTCTCTTCCTGAACCTGTTTGTTTTGCTTGCTCATACTCTCTAATCCTTATTAAATACTCTTTTAAGCAGATGCTATCTCGTATTGCCGAAAAACGAAATGTTACCCTGCTAAGCGCACCGCCTAATCGGTAAATGCACAACCACCCTTAGACACAAAACGGACCCAGGATAATCCCGGGTCCGTAAATATCAAGCTCTTTGCAAGCTATGATTTAGTGCTGATCAACTGAGTGATCTTCACCAACAATAACATGACGCTCTGGGTCATAAACCAAGCCACCATGCTCTTTGCGGAACAACATAAGCTTGGTAGGTGCTGCACCCTCGATATTAGAGAGGTAAATGTGAAGCATTGCAAAGCAGATGAATACGAACATCATGAAGTAGTGAATGATGCGCATAGACATTGCTCCGCCTACCAAAGCAGTGCCAGCTGCAAAGAAGGTCCACTCAGAGGTAGGAATCCAGAGGCAGAAGCCAGTGTAAGCCATTACCAAAATGAGAACTGGGATAAGTACGTAGGTGATCTTCTGAGGAACACCAAGCTTAGCTCCCAAAGGATGGGTCTTCTTAAAGAAGAGATAGTACTTAATCCAAGGACCGAGCTGGTGACGGCTATCTTCCTGAGGAAGCCAGGTTTTAACGTCACGAACCGTGTTGCGCGTACCACCCGTTGGTGCAGAATACACCAAGAAGGCCATAACAACGCGAACAATACAGTTAAGAACCCAGATCATCGCAACAGCAACGTGTAAACCACGAGCTACGCCCGTAAGTGCTGCCCAAAATGGGAAATGAATCAAGAAACCAGAAAAGATCAAAAAAATCATGCAAACAAGGTTAACCCAGTGCGTGATTACAAATGGCAATGGGTGCGCCTCGCGATAGTGAGCCAAATGTGCCATTTACTTCACCCCCCAAGGGCTGGTTACCGTCTCAAAGTGCTTTCCGGTTGCAGGCTCTGAAACATGAACAGCACAAGCAGTACATGGGTCGAAGCTATGAACCGTACGCAAAGCATTGATAGGCATTTCAACATTAGAAACAGGAGTACCAATAAGAGCCTGCTCCATTGGACCACGAACACCTTCCTTGTTACGAGGAGCAATATTCCACGTAGTAGGAATGATGATCTGATAACCGGTAATTTTACCGTTATCAACGTGCTCGGTGTGGTAGAGAGCGCCACGAGGAGCCTCCCAGAAGCCCGTGCCTGAACCAGTAATGGTCTCAGGAGCACGGAAGTACTCGCTGTCGCCACCCTTGATAGCTTCAATGAGTTCATCAACCCATTCAACCATCAATTCGGCAACATAGAGGCTTTCAACCTGACGAGCAGCAACACGACCAAGGGTTGACTGTAACTGTCCAAGAGAAAGGCCGAGGTCTGCCATAAGGCCATCGAGCGTAGTCTTAACAAACTTGTTACCGCGCAAATAAGCAGCGAGAACACGAGAGAATGGACCAGCTTCCATTGGCTTACCGTCATAACTTGGAGCCTTCGACCAAGTGTAGCGATCGCTGATTACATCAGTGTCGCCCTTGTAGTATTCGGTGTACTCTGGCTCAGTAACGCCTTCGCGTGGGTTGAGATCAGAATCACCAACATACCAAGAGTGACCAACGTATTCCTTAATGAGATCTTCGTTAACCTCAGAAAGTTTAAGGTTCTCGTCAATAACACCAGAAGGAAGATAACGCTTGCTCATTTCGAAAGAAGGATCCTCGAAAACACCCCAAGCAATATAACGGCCGCAACCTTTACCAAAGTCAAGAGCTGCTTTGTAAGCAGGTGCAATGGCCTTGGTGTCAGGAATCATGGTTGCTTTTACCCAGTCGCGAACTTCGCGAACCAAAGACCAAAGATCGTCAAGCTTTTCCTCGGTTGGAACAAAGGAAGTACCACCAGGAACAAGCGTCATAACGTGTGGCATCTTGCCACCTAGGAGAGCACAGATCTCTGATGCCTTTGACTGCATGGTCAAAGCCTCAATATAGTGAGCAGTGCAGATAAGGTCAAGTTCAGCACCAAGAGTAAACTCTTTAGCTACTTCTGGATCCAAGAACCAACCACCACTGAAGATGGAAAGCTGACCGTTATTTGCAAACGTCTGAAGCTTTTCTTTCAGTGCCTTGAGGTCAGACTGACAAGAAGTTCCTGCTGCCTCAACCAAGTCAAGTGCATCGCCAACATTAGCGTTGAGAGCATTGATTGGATTTACATAGTCAAGTGCTGCCAGAGTGTAGAACCACAAAATGTGGCTATGCAAGAACTGACCGCCCTCAATGAGGTTACGAATGATACGCGCATTATTAGGAATAGTAATGCCGTATGCCTTTTCAGCTGCGATAGCAGATGCGTGAGCGTGAGAAACAGGGCAAACACCGCAGATACGCTGAACAATATGAGCAGCATCTTCTGGTGTGCGGTTTTCAACTACAAGTTCCATACCGCGGAAACAACCGCCAGAAACCCAAGCATCAGTTACAACGCCGCCCTCGACTTCCATTTCTACACGAAGATGACCTTCGATACGAGTAACGGGATCGATAATAGAACGAGTCATAATTTACTTGCCTCCCTTCAGAACGCCTTCGTCATACTTGCCGATTGCTTCATCAGGATGCTTTGCGTCCCATTCACGAACGGTCTCGAAGTCTGCACCGCCATCACAACGACCAGTCTTCTTCATGCCGAAACCATGAACAACAAGTGCTGCTGCAATGATACCAGTAACAGTCCAAGCAATAGCCTCAGGCTGAATGGTTGCCCCACCGATGCGCAAATCGCGGAAACGAGCGCGGAATGGAGTGTTAGTTTCAACCCAGTTATGTCCTGGATCATCAGGATTCGCTGTACAGCAGCCAATGCATGGACCGCCAGATGCTACACACCATGAACGACGGTGGTTCCAACGAACAACACCACAGTTTGCTTTGGTCTGAGGACCACGGCATCCCATTGGATACAAGCAATATCCCATTGCTTCTTCTTTGGTACCGAATGCGTAAACAAACTCACCATTCTCGAAGTGACCACGACGTTCGCAGTTGTCATGAATGGTTTGGTTGAAGATAACCTTTGGCTTGTTCTCTGAAGTTAATTCAGGAAGCTGACCAATGAGGATAGCATCAACGAGAACTGCCTCTACCCACTCTGGGTTTGCAGGACAGCCCGGCACGTTAACTACAGGAGTTTTGATGCCTTCTTTTTTGAGGAATGCCTGAACACCCAAAGCACCTGAAGAGTTTGGATTAGCACCCATCCAACCGCCATTAACAGCACAAGAACCAAGCGCAACAACTGCGAAAGCGTTTTCAGCCGCTTCTGCCAAATGGTGCGTTCCGGGAGCGTCAGCCACGCGAAGTGCTTGACCTCCCCATCCTTCCAATACTGCACCTTCGTAAATGAGGATGTATTTACCTTTGCTTGCCTCGATCGTCTGTGCCTTGGCTTCTTCCATAGACCAACCTGCTGCTGCAGAAAGTGTCTCGCAGTAGTTCAAAGAAATCATGTCGAGAACAACAGTTGCAGGATCAGGAGAATCTACCTGAGCGAACGACTCTGTACAACCAGTGCAGGATGCGCCTTCGATCCAAATCACAGGTGCAAGAGCGCCAGACTCTTTACCAATCACGGAATTCTCGATTGCCTTAGCAACACGAGGAGCAGCTAGTTCAGAGAGACCTGCTGCAACCGCGAGAGAGCCACAGAGTTTCATAAAAGAACGACGAGAAACGCCACGCGCTTCAAGACTCTCGAGAAACCCTGATTTGGTAGCCTCTGTTACCATGTGCACACCTCCTTAAGGTGTCCTTGTCCAGTAAAACTTCTGAACCTATTTTCGCGGAATCTCCATAATAATTTCGCGAGGAATTTAAATTTGCTCGGGGTATTTTCCGCCAGTGGCATGAAAATGTTACCCGCGTTTTGCTTAGTAACACAAAGCATGAATTGTCTGCCAGTTTTGGATCAAATTGGGGAGTAATAATCAAAAAAGAGCCTTTTTCTTGACTAACATCAAAAAGAAGGCTCTCAAAAATTACTCAAAAGTTTCCATATGAGTAAAAAACGAATGTCAATACAACTAGCTTTAAACTCCAATACCTTTTGAATATCAATGAAAAAGAGTGTCTGAGTGTATTAGTAGTTTTCAGAGCGAATTTCGAAATACGAGCGGGGATGTGCACAAACAGGACATACCATAGGTGCTTCTTTGCCAATGTGTATATGGCCACAGTTATTACATTTCCATGCATATACGTCGCCGCGCTTAAACACTTCACCATTATTGATGCGCTCAATAAGCTTACGATAGCGAGCCTCATGCTCTTTTTCTACTCCAGCAACTCCATCGAAGAGCTCAGCTAAATCAGCGAAACCTTCCTCGCGGGCTGTTTTAGCAAATTCCGCATACATGTCTGTCCACTCGTAATTTTCACCTTCTGCAGCATCTGCCAAATTATCGAGCGTAGTAGGAATTGCACCACCATGAAGAGCCTTAAACCAAAGCTTTGCATGTTCTTTCTCGTTTTTAGATGTTTCTTCAAAGATGTTCTGAATTTGGACATAGCCATCTTTTTTTGCTTGGCTTGCGTAGTAGGCATACTTAGTGTGCGCCTGAGATTCACCCGCAAAAGCCGTCCATAAGTTTTTCTCAGTCTGAGATCCTTTAAGGTCCATTTTCAACCCCTTTTCTTGTCTGTCCCTCGTGTCTTTAATTATACGTTTTCGAAAGCTCTGAAAAAGAAAAAACGAGAAATTACCAGGCTTATAGCTATTAAAATAAACTCTCCTATAATGAGTTTATTCAGTTACGAGAAAGGAAAACCATGCCAGATTCAGCAACATTCGCCTTTTTAGCACCCGTAGGCACGTACTCTGATGAGGCTGCTCGAGTTTTTGCGAAAAAGATGGGTTGCGCGAATCCCGAGTTCGTTGAATGCCCTTCATTTAACGAAATATATGAAGCGGTCGAACGAGGCAAGTGTGAATATGGTGTTCTTCCTATCGAAAACTCCCTTGAAGGTGCGGTAACAGGAACCCTTGATATCTTTGCGTTTCGTGGCGGAATTTCCATCGTTGGCTCAACGGTTATTGATATCCACCATTGTTTACTCTTAAACCCCGAAGCTTCTCTTGATGATGTAACCACTATTTCAAGCCACCCCCAAGCATTGGCACAGTGCCGTCGTTATCTCAATGAACACTTTCCTTCCAAAGACAGAGTTACCGCCGCTTCAAGCGCTACTGCCGCAAAAATGGCAGCAAAAAACAAAAATATTGCTGCCATTGCAAGCACATTTGCAGGAGAGCTCTTCGGATGCAAGTTTGCCGAAGTAGGTATTGAGGATCATTTCGGAAACCAAACACAGTTTGTTCTGATTGCACGACAAGGTCATCCTGACGCCATCAAAGGTGACAAATATAAAACTTCATTAGCACTGTTCCTTGGCGCTGACCGCCCTGGATCTTTGCTTATGATTCTCTCCGAATTTGCCTATGCAGACATCAACTTAACTAGAATTCAATCACGCCCCACCAAACAGGGCCTGGGAAGCTATATGTTCTTCGTTGATATCGATGGAAGCCAAAATGACCCAAAAGTCAAAACTGCCCTTGATTGCTTACGTTTAAAGCTTCAGGAAGTTAAGGTACTCGGCACCTATCCTATAGACTAGGTTGCAGTTCCCTAAAACAGCGGGTCGGTTTACTTGTGGAGTACCGCACAAAACTATCCGTGATTTATCGATAGCGTAGTCAAACGGCAAAAAGGGTTACCTACAGAAAAAACCATCTTCGGAATCTTCAGAAAAGAATCCTTCGCGTAAAAGATCAGCCATGATACTCTCGAATTCATCGAGTAAAACCGCTTCACGTCCATTCCTTCGCTCAAAATCGTTGAGTTCTACCAATAAGGCGGCACGCTTGATATGAGGAGCAGCAAGAACAATCCTTACCAATTCTGCGCGCTTTTGTCTTCTCGAGCCTTCAAAGGTGGATTGTTTGCTGTGATGTTTTGAACGACGCGAAGGATTCGGAAGTGTCTTTTTGAGATAGTTCCCGTAATCTAGAAGCGCATAATACCAATCTCGCGGATTATCCTTTGAGCAAGTCCTGAGAACATACGGTTCAAGCACTTTATCGGGCACCTGATCTTCCTCAGGGAAAAACTCATGCAGGAAAACTGTTCGGACATTAGTTTCCAAATAGAGTCCGGCCTCATTGTAGGCAAAGGCCATCACGCCACCCGCTGTTGCGCTCCCAATTCCTGGCAAGCTCATAAGCTCTTCTCTTGTGTTCGGAAGCTGCCCACTGAATTGCACTGAGCATTGCTCCGCACAGCGCTTAAGCGCAAGGGCACGACGGTTGTACCCCAAACCTTGCCAAGCCTCCAAAACAAGAGAGGTTTCTGCACTCGCAAGCGCATCAAGGGTAGGAAACAATTTTAGAAATGCTGGCCAAAAACGCTCAACACGCACCACCTGCGTCTGCTGAAGCATTACTTCGGACACCAATACCGCATACGGATCATTGATACCCCGCCAAGGCAGATCACGATACAGGCGCCCTCCCGCTTGCCACACTTTGTCAATGAAGGCTTTTTCGTCTACTAAACCCATGCGTGAAATACCTAAAACAGAATTCTTACGATAGCTTTTTCTTGTGCAAGGCCTCACAAATTACGGGATGATTTTCCTTGAGTTCAAATAGATCAAACAATGTAATGGATGAAAGATACGAATCGATTAGCGCATCTAAACCACACCAAGCCACATTAAAACTGCAGCTGTTTGAACGAAGACAGTATTCGGGATCGAGGGAACAGGGGGCAATATTAACGGGCCCCTGCACCGCTTCGACAACTTCTTTAAGGGTTGTTTGAGTGGGATCACAATTAAGCATCAAGCCGCCACGAACACCACGACTCGTTTTAAGAATTCCTGCTTTCACAAGTTCGTGCTGAATGCTCCGAGCAAAAGAATACGGAATATCCTCTTCTTGTGCTACTTGGGCAATAGAGCAAAAAGAATCCTTCTGTTGATACGCTGCACGAATAATTCGACAGGCATAATCGCAACGGCGTGTAATCTCCATGATTAGCCCCTCAGCAAATCATCAATAGAGTCGATTGTTTTTCGAAAATCTCGAACAACCAAATCTTCCATTTCCTGATATTCAGGAGAATCAAGAGGCTGAAAATTTGAAAGACGAGCAACAATGTCATCGGTATGAACG